>JAFQMP010000069.1 GCA_017396225.1 Clostridia bacterium
CCCCAAAATGGGGTGCTTTTTTTGCGCTCCGAAGGAGACTCGAAGATGGAAGAATTTTCGTTTTACGGAAATTCTTCTTGCGTGCCGTTTACGGCACGTGTATCTCCGCAGGAGCACCACGTAAAATAGGCACCCCAAAACGGGGTGCCTTTTTTACGCTCCAAAGGAGAATCGAAGATGAAAGAATTTTCGTTTTGCGGAAATTCTTTCTGCGTGCCGCTTGCGGTACGTGTTTCTCCGCAGGAGCACCACGCAAAAAAGCACCCCAAAATGGGGTGCTTTTTGTTCGTTTTACTGTCTGCCGCTCAGGCGGTCGGCAAGCAGGCGGACGTGCTCAGGAAGAAGCCCGGGGAGCATCGCATCTGCGTCCTCGCTTTCCTTAATGGCATTGCGCATCATTCGCACAAGGATTTTGTCAAGCCCGCGCTGCTTGGAAAGGTCAAGCTCACCGCCAAAATAAACGCATTCATCGGCGTTTTCCAGCACGTTACGGGGGAAAACCATTTCTGCGTAATTTTCAAACTGCTCAGGAAAGGCGCAGCAAAGGAAAAGCGTGTGGGGCTTTTCGGCAAGTACCGCGGCGTTTTCCTTAAGATAGGCGCGTGCTGCGCGGGGCAATCTTGCCATACGAATGGCGCCGCCAAGCACAATATGGTCAAAATCCCCCAAAACGGGGGGAGTTTTGTCGTTTACAAGGTCAAAAATCGTGACCTCCTGGCGAGGCAAAAGCGATGCCAACAGCTCGCACATGCTGCGTGAGCCACCTGTTTTTCCCGCATAAGCAATCAGAATTTTCAAGGCGAAATCCCCCCTCTGTCATTACACGCTTTATTATACCACAAATCTGTATAAAATGGAAGGGCGTGGGCAAAATTCGCATTGACAAAAATCAAAAAAAGATATATAATAAATCCATAGTATGATATAAGGAGGTGCCCTATGTCTGATGTCTTAACAAGACTCCGCGAGCTGCGCGAGAGCCTGACCTATCACGCTGCACGCTATTACGTGGACGACGCACCCGAAATCTCCGATTTTGAGTATGACCGCCTCTATGCTGAGCTTTTGGCATTAGAGGAAGCGCACCCTGAATTTTTTGACCCCGCCTCTCCCACGCAGCGCGTGGGCGGTGCGCCACTTGACAAGTTTGAGCCTGTCACCCACACGGTGCAGATGAACTCCCTCTCCGACGTGTTTTCCTACGAGGAGCTGCGCGATTTTCTGACCCGTATGGGCACTTCTCTCCCGCACCCCGTCTATTCGGTGGAGCCGAAGATTGACGGCTTGTCGGTTGCCCTGCGCTATGAAAACGGCGTTCTGGTAAACGGCGCGACACGCGGCGACGGCATCACGGGCGAGGACGTCACGCAAAACATCAAGACCATTTATGCGGTACCCCTCGTATTAAAGGAGCCCCTTTCTCTGGTAGTGCGCGGCGAGGTATATATGCCCCGCGCCGTTTTTTACAAAATCAACGAGATGCGCGAGCGCGAGGGGCAACCCCTTATGGCGAACCCCCGCAACGCGGCGGCAGGCAGCCTCAGGCAGCTTGACTCCCGCATTGCCGCAGAGCGCAAGCTTGACATCTTTGTCTTTAACCTGCAGGAGGGCGATATTTACGCCGACGGCCGCGTGCCAACCTCGCACACAGAAACCCTTGCACGCCTTGCCGAGCTTGGCTTTACCGTGCTTGGACACACCCTGAAGACCGACAGCGCCGACGAGGTGATTGCGCACATTGAAAGGCTTGGCGCGCTCCGTGATGAGCTTGCCTTTGATATTGACGGTGTCGTCATTAAAATCGACAGCCTTGCAGACCGCTTGGTGCTTGGTGAGGGCACAAAGACCCCCAAGTGGGCGGTTGCCTATAAATACCCACCCGAGCAGAAGAAAACCAAGCTGCTTGACGTGGAAATTGCCGTGGGACGCACAGGCGTGCTGACCCCCACCGCGATTCTCTCCCCCGTCCGTCTGGCGGGCACAACCGTTTCAAGGGCCACCCTTCACAACGCTGATTTCATTGCCGAGCTGGGCATCATGCTCGGTGACACGGTCACAGTACAGAAGGCGGGCGATATTATCCCCGAGGTGGTCTCGGCGCACCCTGAGCTGCGTGACGGCAGCGAGGTGCCGTTTGCCATGCCCACCCACTGTCCCTCCTGCGGCGAGCCTGTTTCCCGCGACGAGGAAGCGGCGGCAGTACGCTGTACCAACATGGCCTGCCCCGCACAGCTTTCCCGCGGCATTGAGCATTTCGCCTCTAAAAACGCCATGGATATTGAGGGACTCGGCCCGCAGGTCGTTGAGCTGCTTTTGAAAAACGACCTCATTCACGACGCCGCAGACCTGTACACCCTGCAGGCAACGCAGATTGCAGAGCTTGACCGTATGGGCGAGAAATCGGCTGCAAACCTGATTGACGCCATAAACCGTTCCCGTGCTGCGGGGCTGGAACGACTTGTATTCGCCCTCGGTATCCGCAATATCGGTCAGGTGGCAGCGGCAGCCCTTGCCGCGCGCTACGGCACCCTGGCAGCGCTGATGAATGCGACAGTCGAGGAGCTTATCACCATTGAGGATTTCGGCGAGATTACCGCCGCCTCGGTTGTAGATTTCTTCTCCCACGAGGCAAACCGCACACTCTGCGAGCGCCTGATTGCGGCAGGTCTTTTGACCGAGGCGACCGCCGCACCCAAGGGTGACAAGCTGACGGGACTGACCTTCGTGCTCACGGGCACACTGGAAAACATGTCACGCGACGAGGCAGCAGAGCTGATTCGCGCCGCAGGCGGCAAGGTTGCGGGCTCGGTTTCAAAAAAGACCTCCTTCGTTGTAGCAGGCGAGGCAGCAGGCTCCAAATTAACCAAGGCACAAAGCCTGGGCGTGCCCGTCATTGACAAGGACGAGCTGCTCCGTATGCTGGCGAAATAAGAAAAAAGCACCCATACGAGTGCTTTTTTCTTGCAAAACGCCCAAGTGCAAGGCACTTGGGCGTTTTCTCATTACTTATACTTGCGCTTGCGTGCAGCTTCAGACTTCTTCTTACGCTTTACGCTGGGCTTTTCATAATGCTCTCTCTTGCGAAGTTCGGCAAGTACACCGGAACGCGCACACTGACGCTTAAAGCGACGCAGAGCACTGTCGAGGGATTCGCCCTCCTTCAGCTTGACTTCTGCCATTTTCTATATCCCTCCCCTCGCGGTTGCAAAACAACAATCTTTTCTTATTATACACATTTTATCCTGCTATGTCAATAGCCTTTTTGATTTTTTGGAGATTTTTTCAACGCACCACGATATTGACAATCTTATCGGGTACCACAATCTCCTTGATGGTGGTCTTACCTGCAATAGCGGCGGCAACGCGCTCGTCAGCCTTGGCAATCGCCAGGGCAGTGTCGCGGTCAGCGCCCTTGGGCATAGATACCACGCCCTTCAGCTTACCGCAAACCTGTACGGCGACCTCAACGGTCGAAAGAACGGTCTTTTCCTCATCATAAGTGGGCCACGCGGAAAGCGAGCAGAAGCCCTCGCCGCCCAGCATCTCGTAAATTTCCTCCGCAAGATGCGGTGCAAAGGGAGAAAGCAGGCGGACAAGCGTCTGCATCTCATCAACCGTCAGATGACCGACCTCGTCAATCTCGTTGAGCAGCGTCATCATAGCCGCGATTGCGGTGTTGAACTTCATATCCTCAATGTCGGCGGAAACCTTCTTGATTGTGCGGTGGAAGGGCGTTTCCAGCTCGGGGGTGACACCCTTGCCGCTTGCCTTCTCGACAAGCGCAAGAATACGGTCAAGAAAGCGCTTGCAGCCGCGCATGCTTGCCTCAGACCAGGGTGCTGCGGAGCCGTAATCGCCCATAAAGAGAATGTAAACACGGAGTGTATCGGCGCCGAAGGTATCCACCACATCGTTGGGGTCCACTACGTTGCCGCGGGATTTAGACATCTTCTGTCCGTCAGGGCCGAGAATCAGACCCTGTGCGGTGCGCTTTGCGTAGGGCTCTGCAGTGGGTACAACACCGATATCGTAAAGGAACTTGTGCCAGAAACGGCTGTAAATCAAGTGACGCGTGACGTGCTCCATGCCGCCGTTGTACCAGTCTACGGGCAGCCAGTACTTGAGCTTATCATAGTCGGCAAGGCAGGTGGTATTCAGCGGGTCAATGTAGCGCAGGAAATACCAGGACGAGCCTGCCCACTGGGGCATGGTATCGGTTTCGCGCTTGGCAGCGCCGCCGCACTTGGGGCACTTGCAGTTGACAAAGCTCTCAATCTTGGCAAGCGGAGATTCGCCGCCCTCGCCGGGTGCAAAGTTCTCCACGGGGGGCAGGCGCAGGGGCAGCTCCTCATAAGGAACGGCAACCATACCGCACTGCTTACAGTGCACAATCGGGATAGGCTCACCCCAATAGCGCTGACGGTTGAACGCCCAGTCCTTCATCTTGAACTGCACGCCCTCCTCGCCGACGCCGAGGCGCTCCAGCTCCTCAATCATACGGGCAATAGAGGATTTCTTGTCGGTGTAGCCGTTGAGGAAATCGGAGTTAATCATCTCACCGTCACCTGCGTAGGCTTCCTTGGTGACGTCGCCGCCCTTGATAACCTCAATCACATCAATGCCGAACTTCTTGGCAAATGCAAAGTCGCGCTCATCGTGTGCAGGCACTGCCATAATGGCACCTGTGCCATAGCCCATCATCACGTAATCGGAAATGTAAATCGGGATTTCCTTACCCGTAATGGGGTGTACCACGGAAAGGCCCTCAATCTTCACGCCCGTTTTATCCTTATTGAGCTGCGTGCGCTCAAATTCGGTCTTCTTGGCGCAAAGCGCGCGGTACTCGTCCAGTGCCTCTGCGTTCCTGATAAGCGCGCGATGCTTATCAAGCATGGGGTGCTCGGGCGCCATAACCATAAAGGTTACGCCAAAAAGGGTATCGGGACGGGTGGTGTAAATACGAAGTTTATCCTCGGTACCTGCAAGTGCAAAGTTCACAAATGCACCTGTGGACTTGCCAATCCAGTTGACCTGCTGCATCTTGATATTGGGGAGATAATCCACCTCCTCCAAACCCGACAAGAGCTTATCGGCATAGGCAGTGATACGCAGATACCAGACGTCCTTCGACTTCTGCACGATGTCACTGTGGCAGATATCGCACTTGCCGCCCTGCGAATCCTCGTTGGAAAGGACGACCTTACAAGAGGGGCAGTAGTTGACGAGCGCGGTATCGCGGAACACAAGACCGTTTTCAAACATCTTCAGAAAAATCCACTGCGTCCAGCGGTAGTAGCCCTCCTCGGTGGTATCAACAACGCGCTCCCAATCAAAGGAAAAACCCACACGGCGCAGCTGCTGCGTGAATTTTGCGATATTGTTGTCAGTTACCTGGCGGGGGTGTATGCCCGTCTTGATTGCATAGTTCTCGGTGGGCAGGCCATAAGCATCAAAGCCAATGGGAAAAAGAACGTTATATCCCTCCATACGGCGCTTGCGGCTGATGACCTCCAGACCCGAATAGGCCTTGATGTGACCGACGTGCATACCTGCACCACTCGGATAGGGGAACTCTACCAGACCATAGAACTTTTTGCGACTGTCGTTGTCCTTGGCGTGGAAAATACCAGCCTTGTCCCATTTCTCCTGCCATTTCTTTTCGATGGCGGCAAAATCGTATCTCATATTTTACTCCTCGGTGGTTTCTTTATATAATTTATCAAGATTGAAAAATTCACGCGATTCACGGTCAAAAATATGCACCATAACGGTACCGTAATCGACAATCTGCCAGGAACGCGTGCCCACACCGTCTGCGTGCAGAGGCTGTACACCGCGCTCACCGATGCGGAATTCAAGTTCATCTGCAAGTGCCTTGACGTGAGGGCCTGAGCCACCCGTGGCAAGCACAAGGTAATCGGTAATGTCGCTGCGACCCTCCACAGAAATCAGGGCGATATTGGTTGCCTTTTTGCTGTCAAGCACGTCGCGGCAGGCCTGCGCAAGCATCTTTGCGTCCGCATCAGCCAGCGAGGGCAGTGCCTCTTTGGTTTCAATCATTTCTTCGTTCATATTAAAAATCCTTTCAAAAGGGGTTTTGTTCGGCTTTAAGCCAGGAAAGCGCTGCAAGGGTATCCGCACAGACGGGTGCACCCGCAGCGGTAAGATCTGCTACGGTCATTTCAAGGGAAATGCGCACAACCTCCGCCAGATGCAAAAGGCGCGCAGTCCTTGTCATCTTTTCGGGGTGTACCGCAAAAAAACGTTCACGCAGCGCCACGCAATCGGGGAATGTTCTTCCTTCCTCGATATAGTCAGCAAGATATAAAATCGCCTCGGTCAAGGTCATGCCCGCCCTGCCCGTGGTATGCCAACGGACGGCGGAAAGCAGTGCATCGGTGGCAAAATCGGGAAAATCGCGTACAATCACCAAAGGTGCGGTAATGCCGTGATAAATCTTGGGGGACGAGCGCTCATCGGCGCGCAACGCAATCCCTGCACGCTGCAGCAAGGCAAGCTGCGCCTCATCGTCCAGCTCCTTGGTGATGTCGTGCAGCAGTGCCGCGGCGCGGAGCATCTCTCCTTCATCGGGGCAATAAAGCGCTGCCAGACGTGCTGCCATATCCGCCACACCCAGCGTGTGCGTAAAACGGTAAGGCGACATTCTCTCCGCCACCGCCGTTTGCAGTGCAGTGAGGTCAGACATAAAGTCCCTCTCTTTCAATATAGGCAGCAACACCTGCGGGCACCAAGGCACTGATATCCTCACCGGCCTTCACCATACGGCGGATTTCGGTAGAGGAAATATCCACAAACTCCATGGGCACGCGGCGCACAATCTTGCCGTATTTCGCAAGGTATTCGTTATTCTTGGCAATAATCTGCTTTTCAATAATCGGGTCGCTCTCACGGCGCATATAAATGGGGTAGCAAAGGCGGAAGATTTCGGCAGGCTCGCGCCAGCGGTCAAGCGTGAGCATCATATCGGTGCCCATGAGCAAAAACAGGCGTCTGTCCTCCTCTGCCAGTGCGCGCAAGGTATCCACGGTATAGCTTGTCCCACCTCTGGCAATCTCCATATCCGACACCAGCATTTTTTCGTGTGCGCCAAAGGCGCGCTCGCACATCGCAAGACGGTGCTTAGGGTCGTCCGCAGCATCAATCTGCTTGTGCGGCGGCACGGCAGTGGGAATAATATAGAGCAAATCAAGCTCCATTTGTCTGACAAACTCCTCGGCAGCACGGACGTGTCCGTTATGGGGCGGCGCAAAGGTGCCGCCGTAAATGCCGATGCGTATCTGACCGTTTATCATAATTCAATCTTCTTTTTGGTTTCCGATTCGCGATAGAGAATGCACTTGGTGCCGATGACCGAAACGACCTCTGCACCGGTCCTTGCCGCAAGCTCCTCTGCAGCACCGCGCACACCGAGGTCGCAGCTTTCAAGCACTCTCATTTTAATCAGCTCCCTTGCCTCAAGGGCATCGGAAACAGTGGCAACAAGGGTATCGGTAATGCCACCCTTGCCGATTTGCATAATGGTATCCATGGTAGATGCCATGGAGCGCAGCTTTGCGCGCTGTTTACTTGTCAACATATTTTAACCTTTCATAGCAGCGGCAAGCTTTGCGGCAAATGCACGCACAGCCGCGCCGCGGTGACTGATACTGTTTTTTTCCTCCTTGCCGATTTCGGCAAGCGTTTTCTCAAGCGGTGGGTAGTAAAAGAGGGGGTCGTAGCCAAAGCCGCCCGAGCCACGGGGCGCTGTCAGGATTTCTCCCTCCACACGTCCCTCGGCAAGAATGGGTGTGCGCCCATCGGGGAAGACACAGGCAAAGGCACAGACGAAGGCGGCTCTTCTGTTTTCCACGCCCGCCAAATTCCGAAGGAGCAGCGCATTATTGGCGGCATCATTCCCGTGCTCACCCGCGTAGCGCGCGGAATAGACACCGGGTTCGCCGTCAAGCGCCTCCACACAAAGCCCCGAATCGTCCGCGAGAGCGATATACCCCCTGGCGGCAATGGCGCTTGCCTTAATAAGCGCATTTTCGCTGAAGGTTGCGCCGTTTTCCTCAATCTCCTCCAAAAAGCCAATGTCGTCAAGCGATTTGAGGGTGATGCGGTCACCAAGCTCCGCGCGAAGCAGGCGGTCAAGCTCAGCAATCTTGCCCTTATTGCGTGATGCGAGCACAACAGTCATGGTTTTCATCATTCTTCAAAGAGCGCGGCAACAAAATCGCCTGCGTCAAACTCCTGCATATCATCAATTTTCTCGCCGACGCCAATGAACTTCACGGGCAAGCCAAGCTCGTGTCGAATCGAAAGGACGATGCCGCCCTTCGCGGTGCCGTCGAGCTTATTGAGAATCAGGCCCGTAATCTCGGCAGCCCTGCCGAACTCCTTTGCCTGCAAAATGGCATTCTGTCCCGTGGTGGCGTCAAGCACCAGCAGATTTTCACGCGCCGCATCGGGCAGCTCACGTGCAATCACGCGGTTGATTTTGGCAAGCTCGTCCATCAGGTTCTTCTTATTATGCAGACGTCCCGCCGTGTCGATAATCAACACGTCGGCGCCCTTCTTTTTGGTATACTGAATGGCATCAAACACAACAGAAGCAGGGTCAGAGCCCTCATGCTGCTTGACGATGTCCACACCCGCACGGTCACACCAGACAGAGAGCTGGTCAATGGCGGCGGCGCGGAAGGTATCGGCTGCGGCAACCACAACCTTTTTCTTTTCCGCACGCAGGCGGGCTGAAATTTTACCGATAGAGGTGGTCTTGCCCGCACCGTTGACACCGATAATCAGAATAACGGTGGGGGTGGTATCAAGGTGAAGTGCCTCGCCCTCCCCAATCATATCGGCAAGGATAACGCGCAGGGCACCCTTGATGTCGACGGGGTCCTTGAGGCGGCCTTCCTTGATTTCAGCGCGCAAGCGGTCGAGGATTTCCTCAGTGGCGGACACGCCCACATCTGCGGTAATCAAAAGCTCCTCAAGCTCCTCCAAGAGGTCCTCGTCCACACGGACAAAAAGCTTCAGTAACGCATCAATGCGCCCAAAGAGCGCATTCTTGGTTTTGGCAAGTCCTGCACGGAGCTTAGTTAAAAATCCCATCCCAATCGTCTCCTTCCTGTTTGCCGGCAATCGTGCCGACATCGTACTCAAGCACATGCGAAATGCCGCGCTCGGGCATCGTGACGCCATAGAGACGCTGTGCTGCCTCCATAGTGCCGCGGCGGTGCGTAATCAGAATAAACTGGGTGTCAGTGGAATACCGCTTGATATAAGCGGCAAAGCGTGCGACATTCACCTCATCGAGCGCCGCCTCAATCTCATCGAGAATGAAGAAGGGCGTGGGGTTTACCTGCAAAATGGCAAAGAACAGCGCAATGGCAACGAATGCCTGCTCACCGCCCGACAGCATCGTGAGGCTCTTGATAATCTTACCGGGGGGCGCCGCCTTGATTTCAATACCCGAGGTCAGGACGTCGGTGGGGTCGGAGAGTGCAATCTCTGCGCTGCCGCCACCGAAAAGCTCGGAGAAGGTGCGATTAAAGTTCTCGTTAATCTGGTTGAAGGTGGTGATGAACGAGGTCTGCATCTCTGCCTCCAGCTCGACGATGATTTTGAGCAGGTCATCGCGCGCTGCGGTCATATCGGCAATCTGCGCTGCCATTTCGTCATAGCGTGCCTTCAGCTCCTTGAACTTTTCCACGGCACCGAGGTCAACGTGACCAATCGAATTGAGCGAGTTGCGCAAGCGCACCTGCTGCTCTGCGGCAGCACTGCGGTCAGCCGCGGTCAGCTGCTCATAGCCGAGCGCCAGCGCATCGTTACGCGTCATTTCATATTCTTCCCAGATACGACCGGCAATACGCGCCTGCTCGTCCTGCAGGGCGGCAAGCTTCGCCTCGTTCTTGGTATGTGCCTGTACAATCAGCTGTTGCTCGGCGACCTTTTCGCGCAGGCGCTCGGTCACGAGCACGCGCTTACGCTCAACCTCCTGGTTGGCGGTCATCAGGCGGGTGCGGCGCTCGGAAAGCTCTGCAAGCACGCGCGCGCCCTCGGCATAGGTGTTGCGGTTTGCCTCCTGACGACGGATATCTGCGGCAATACTCTCCTCGTGTGCGGCAATCTCGGCACGAAGTGCCTCGATTTCCTCGCGCAGCGCAGTCGCGCGCGCATCGGATTCGGCAATATACGCCTCAACGGTTTCCATATCCTTGCGCACAACGCTGATTTTAATGTAAAGCTCGGTCATCTCCTGCTCGATTGCACCCTTACGGTCAAAGAGCGCACCGCGTGCCTCGTCCTTTTCGACGCGAAGGGCGCCGATTTCGGCAATCTGATGACGGAGCATCTTTTCTTCCTCGGCAAGACGGGCAAGCTCCTCATCATAGCCTGCACGCTGGGCATTCAGTGCCTCAAAGTCGGCGTGCAGCTTGGCGACAAGCCCCTCATTTGCCTCATACTGGGCGCGCAGGGCGGCGGCATCGCTTGCCTCACCGCTCTGCAGTGCCTGCAGCAGGCTCACGCGCGTGGCAATATCCTCGCGCTCCTCGCTCTTTGCCTTGACTGCCGCTGCCGCATCTGCGCGGGTGGCGGCAAGTGCTTCAAGCTCTGCGGTAAGACCCTTCAGCTTTTCGGCAAGCTCCTCAATCTGACCCGCACGGGACAGAATACCCGCACGCTGCTTGACCGAGCCGCCCGTGAAGGAGCCGCCCGCGTTGATAACCTGACCGTCAAGCGTGACAACCTTAACACGGAACTTTGTCAGGCGCGCCATGGCATTGGCACTGTCCAAATCCTCAAAGACGAGGGTTCTGCCCAGCTGAGAGGAAATGACATCACGGAATTTATCCTCGCAGGAAACGAGGTCGGAGGCAACGCCGATATAGCCCTTACAGGACTTCGCCTCCTCCATTTCGGCGGTGGGCGTCAGGGCGCGCATCGAGGTCAGGGGGAAGAAGGTCGCGCGACCCGCCTCGGCGTGCTTGAGCGCGTGCATCGCGCACTTGGCGACCTCCTCGTCCTCCACGACAATGTGCTGAAGATTGGCGCCAAGCGCGGTCTCCATTGCCACCACATATTTTTTATCAACCGACATCACGGTGGAAAGCGGGCCGTAAATTCTGCCGCATTTTCTGCCGTTTCTATCGGTAATTTTACCGTTTGCATAGGCGTCCATCACAAAGCGCACGCTGTTGCTGTACCCCTCGAAATGCTCTGCCATCGCGCGATAAGCCTCCATGCGCTGACGGGTAATATCGGCAGCAGCCTTCAGCTCGGTTTCCTTTTCGGTAAGCGCGTGAAGCTCCTCCTCGCGTGCGGAAAGCGCCTCGTCAAGGGCGGCAAGCGCCCTGCCCGCCTCCTCAATCTGCGCGGTGTACTCTGCCACGGCACTTTCCTTAGCGGTAAGACGTGCCTGCAAATCAGCCGAAATCTTGCGATACTCGTCAATCTCGGCAGCCATGAGCGCGTTTTTATCGCCGTCGGCAACCTTGTTGGTTTCGAGCACCTTGCGGCGCACGGTAATATCGGCAAGTGCGGCTTCACGCTCGGAAATATCCGACATCGCAGTGGCAATCTCGCCACCCATGGTGAGCATCGTGTCGGCAAGTGCCTGTGCCTCCTCGGCACGGGCGGTATGCGCAGCCTCCAATGCGTTGCGGCTCTCGGCAAGGAGTGCCAGCTCCGCCAGGCGGCGGTCACCCTCGGCGACCTCGGTCTGCAGCACGCGCTCACGCTCCAGAATTGTGCGTCCCGCAATCTCAATCTTCTCACGGGTGTTGGCGATATTCGTGCCCGTCACGCTGTACTGATTTTCGCGCTCATAGTTTTCGCGCTCCAGTGCGCGGATACGCTCAAAAATCTCCTCGGCGGTGGCGGCGTTGCCCTGACTTTCCTCAAAGAGGCGGTCATGCTGTGCATTGAAGTCGGCAATTGCCTCCTCGCACAGCTTCAAATCAAAGGCACTGTTGCGGAAGTTCTCCTGTGCGCGTTCAATATCCAGGCGCAGGCGCTCGGTGTCAAAAAGCCAGAGCTGAATGTCAATCTTTTTCTTCTCCTCGCGGAGTGCGATTGCCTTTTTCGCGCGCTCAGCTTCCTTTTCAAGGGGGCCAACCTGTCTTTCCACCTCGGCGAAAATATCGGTGACACGCGTCATATTTTCCTCGGTGGTTTTCAGCTTACGCTCGGTTTCGTTTTTGCGGTGACGGTACTTGGCAATACCAGAGGCGTCCTCAAAGATACTGCGGCGCTCGTCCGATTTGCGGGAGATAATCTCCGCAATCTTACCCTGACCGATGATAGAATAACCGTCACGGCCGACACCTGTATTCATAAACAGCTCATAGATGTCACGCAGACGGCAGGCACGGCGGTTGATGTAATATTCGCTCTCGCCCGCGCGGTAATAGCGGCGGGTTACGGTGACCTCATCACCCGGGTAGTCAAGCCTGTTCTCGGGGTCGGTATTGTCAAAGGTGACCGAAACCTCGGCAAAGCCCATCGGACGGCGACTGTCAGCACCGCCGAAAATAACGTCCTCCATTTTCGTGCCGCGCAGGCTTTTTGAGGAAATTTCACCCAAAACCCAGCGCATTGCATCGGAAATGTTGGACTTGCCGCTTCCGTTCGGACCGACGATAACGGTGGTGCCGCGGTCAAAATGCAGCTTGGTCTTATCGGGGAAGGACTTAAATCCCTGGAGCTCCAATGATTTCAGAAACAAGGGACACGCCTCCTTTCTACATAAATATAATAAATAAATTATATACTAAAACAAAAAAATTTGCAAGTGCTTTTTCCCGATTGGTGAAAGTTTTTTGGAAAAGAAAAACACCGCCCTGCGCAAGGCAAAAGCCAAGGCATAGCGGTATTTTTTACAAATATGCGGTTTTCCCGCCCCGTTTTGGGGGATTTCAGCGCGGCAGGTAACGCTCGAACGCCTCTTTTGCGGCATTTTGCTCAGCTTCCTTTTTGCTGCTGCCGACACCTCTGCCGAACTCGTTGGAGTTAATCAGCACGCGGACAGTGAAGATTTTGGCGTTATCGGGCCCCTCCTCGCCGATCAATTCATAGCGCAGCTCCTCGCCCGGCATCTGCTGTACCTGCTGCTGCAGGAGAGTCTTATAATCCTCAAAGGGCGTGAGCTCCGCCTGCATTTTGGCAAGCTCCGCCTTGACGAAGGGGACAACAAAGCGGCTGATGCGGTCGATATCTCCCGCATCAAGGTACATCGCGCCAAGCAGCGCCTCGAAGGCGTCCTCTAAAATCTTCGGCTTTGTACGACCGTCCTTTTCCTCACCGCGACCAAGCAGCAGGTGGCTGCCCAAATCAATGGCGGTGGCGTATTCTGCCAGCGCACGCTGACAGACCACGTTTTTACGCAGCACGGTCAACCTGCCCTCAGGCAAATCGGGATAGGTATGGTAAAGATACTTGCAGACGACCAGCGACAGCACACTGTCACCGAGAAATTCCAGACGCTCGTTTGAGCCGTCTCTGCCCCCCATTTGCTCATTGGCATAAGAGGTATGCATCATCGCACGCTGCAAAAGCGCCTGCTCACGAAACGTATAGCCTATCCGCGCTTCAAGCTCTGCTAAGCTATGACTCATACTCTACCACTCCTTTCTTTTTTGTACCATTCAGGCACTGCTATCACAGTTTGCCGCATTTAGTGGCAAAACGGTGTTCTTTTTTTACGCTTTGATATCGGCAAGCGCCGCATCAATCAGGGCAAGCGCACGCGCGGAAAGTGCCTCGTTGCGCTTTGCCTTGCCGCCGCGCACCTTTTCCTCGAGGCGCGGCACAATGCCAAAATTGGCGTTCATCGGCAGAAAATCACCCAGACCGCCCTCTGCCACATAAGCAGCCATGGCACCGAGCATCGTTTCACGCGGCAGCACCAGCGGCGCCATACCACGCGCACGGCGTGCGGCATTGATGCCTGCAACAAGACCTGAGCCCGCAGATTCAATATACCCCTCCACGCCTGTCATCTGTCCTGCAAAAAAGAGGTCGGGGCGTGCCTTGACAGCATAGGTAGCATCAAGAAATCCGGGGGAATGAAGATAGGTGTTGCGGTGCATCACGCCATAGCGCAAAAAGGTGGCATTTTCCAGACCGGGAATCATGGAAAACACACGCTTTTGCTCGGGGAAGGCGAGGTGCGTCTGGAAGCCGACGAGGTTATACATTGTTCCCTCTTTGTTCTCCTTGCGCAGCTGCACAACGGCATAATACTCGTGCCCGACACGCGGGTCAATCAAGCCAACGGGCTTGAGGGGACCGTAGCGCAAGGTATCCACGCCGCGGCGCGCCATGACCTCAACAGGCATACAACCCTCAAAGACCTTCAATTCCTTCTTGTCAAATTCCTTCAAATCTGCCGTGCGGGCAGTAATCAACGCCTCATAAAACGCCTCATACTGCTCCTTTGTCATCGGGCAGTTGATGTAATCGGCATCACCCTTATCATAGCGCGATGCAAAAAATGCCACGTCCATATTGATGCCCGCAAACTCGACAATCGGGGCAACCGCATCAAAGAAATGCAGACCCGTGTCACCTGTCAGGCGAACAATATCCTCTGCCAATGCATCGCTGGTCAGCGGCCCTGTGGCAACCACGGTGATACCGTCCGCAGGGATTTCGGTTGCCTCTGCCTCAAGGACAGTGATAAGAGGGTGATTTTTTACCCTCTCTGTGACGTATTCCGAAAAGAGCGCGCGGTCAACGGCAAGCGCCGAGCCCGCGGGAACGCGTGTGGCATCGGCTGCCTCCAGGAGAAGCGAGCCTGCAAGGCGCATCTCCTGCTTGAGCAGCCCCACTGCGTTGGAGAGCGCATCGGAGCGCAGAGAGTTGGAGCAGCAAAGCTCGGCAAAGCCCTTATCGTGATGTGCGGGGGACATCTTATGGGGTTTCATTTCCACAAGCGTCACAGGAATGCCGCGCGTGGCAATCTGCCAGCAAGCCTCCGCACCCGCAAGCCCTCCACCGAGTACGGTTACAGTCCTCATTCTTCTGTTGCCTCTGCGCTCTCTGCGCGATAGCCACAGCCCTTGTCGTGGCACAGAACAAGGTTTTTACCCTTCTTGCGGAACAGTGTCTTGCCGCAATTCGGGCAGGTCTCGGCTGTGGGCATATCCCACGAGGAGAAATCACACTTGGGATAGTGCTCACAGCTGTAAAATACAGACTTGCTGCGACCGGTCTTGATGAGCACCTTGCCGCCGCACTTGGGGCAGGGCACGTCAAGCTCCTTGGTCTTTTGCTTGGTAAAGTTGCAGGCAGGATAACGCGAGCAGGCAAAGAAGCTGCCGTAGCGGCCGTTGCGCTGCACCATATCGGCGCCGCAGAGCTCACACTTAAAATCTGCCACCACGGGCGCCTTCTGGGGCACCTCTGCGGCAGACTCTGCCGTTTCGGGCTTTTCAGCCTCAAGCGGCTTGGTGTTTTTACAGGTGGGGTAATTGGGACAAGCGGCAAACTTGCCGAACTTGCCGTTCTTAATCACCATTTTTGCGCCGCACTTGTCGCAAATGATATCGGTTTCCTCCGCAGGCAGGCGGAAATCCCCTGCGCCGATTGTCTTTTCTGCGCTGGCAAGCTCGCGTGCAAAATCTGCCCAGAACTCCTCTAAAACAGGGCGCATCTCTGCCTTACCCTCCTCGATTTCATCGAGACGCTGCTCCATTTGCGCAGTAAAGGCATAGTCAACGATGTCGGCGAAATTCTCCTTCATCAGCCTTGTCGTCACCTCGCCAAGGGGCGTGGGAACGAGCGCCTTGCCGTCGCGGACAACGTAATTTCTCGTCACAATGGTAGTGATAATCGTGTTATAGGTGCTGGGACGACCGATGCCCTTCTCATCAAGGAACTTGATGAGCGACGCCTCAGTATAGCGTGCGGGGGGCTCGGTAAAATGACGCTGCGGAATAATCTCCGCTGCCGTCAAGGCATCGCCCTCATTGAGTGCGGGCAGACAGAGGTCGCGCTGCTCACCATGCAGGTCAGCGCGGTTGTCCTCGTCCTCAGCCTCCTCATAAACCGCCATAAAGCCGGGGAAGGTAACATTGTAGCCGCTGGCACGGAAGGAGTAGCCCGCTGCATAAAGCTCCACCGTGGTGGCATCAAGCGTAGCAGACTCCATCTGACTGGCAACAAAGCGCTCCCAGATAAGCTTGTAAAGACGGTATTGGTCAGGGGTCAGGTACTTATGCACCTTGGCAGGGTCAAGCAACACATTCGCAGGGCGGATTGCCTCGTGCGCGTCCTGCGCGCCTGCGCGCGCCTTGTAGACACGAGGGGTCTTGGGGCAGTAAGCATCACCGTAGCGCCCTGCAATCATCGCACGTGCGGTGTTCTGCGCATCACTCGAAACGCGGAGCGAATCGGTACGCATATAGGTAATCAGACCCTGTACGCCGCCGTTCTCGGTGCCGATGTTCACGCCCTCGTAAAGCTCCTGTGCCACGCGCATAATGCGCTGGGACTGGAAACCGAGCTTGCGGGAGGCCTCCTGCTGCATCGTAGAGGTGTTGAAGGGGGGCGCGGGCAGCTTCTGACGGGTGGAATGCTTGACGCTTTTGACGGTAAAGGGCTTGCCCGAAACAGCGTTGACCACAAAGCTGGCGCTTGCCTCATCAGAGAGCTTGATTCTGCCGTCTGCATTGCCGTAAAAGCGCACAGTGAAATTCTGTTCACCGCCGAGCGTGGCGTCAATCGTCCAATATTCCTCGGGGCGGTGTGCGCGGATTTCCTCCTCGCGGTCCACAATGATGCGGGCCGCAACAGACTGTACGCGGCCTGCGGAAAGTCCGTTTTTCACGGATTTCCAGAGGTAGGGGGAGAGCTTGTAGCCAACGATACGGTCCCAGATGCGTCTGGTCTGCTGCGCGTTGACAAGGTTCATATCAATGGCACGGGGCGACTTGATAGCGGCACGTACCACGTCAGGCGTGATTTCATTGAAGGTCACGCGCTGGGTTTTTTCAGGGTCAAGGCCAAGGGCCATGGCAAGGTGCCAGGCAATTGCCTCGCCCTCGCGGTCAGGGTCAGGTGCCAGGAAAATTTTTCTGGCAGCCTTTGCCTCGCGGCGCAGCTCCTTGATGAGGTCGCCCTTGCCGCGGATATTGATATAATGTGCCTCAAAGCCGTTCTCAATATCAACACTGAGCGTGCTCTTGGGCAGGTCACGTACGTGACCTTTAGATGCGATAACTTTGTAGTTGGAACCAAGATACTTTTTAATGGCAGCCGCCTTGGAAGGCGACTCCACAATTACGAGATTTGCCATGTATATTTCCTTTCAAAAAACTGACTGTGCAATGCCATGGCTTACGCCAGGGTCTTTTGGTAGGTGCCACCCGGACGGGCAGACACAATGCCAAGTATTTCAAAAAGTGTCATTGTCGCGACAGCCTCCCCTGCGGGAATGCCTGCGGCAACCAAGTGGTCTGCGGTAAAGGGGGCATCGGGCAGCAACGCATAAATCTCACGCTGGCGCGTATCAAGCGACGCGATTGCCTCGTCAAGCAGCGCGGACTTGGGTGTTTCTTCCCTCTTGTCGGACTGCGTATACGGCTTTTCCTTTACACGACTGCGCTCTTTTTTTAGGGGCTCGTCTGCGGCGCGCACACCGTGTGCACGAAGCTTTTCTGCGCTGACAGCGCTGTACTGCATCGCCTCATCGGGAACGAAGGCGCCGATATTCTCCTTATAAAGAAAGCGGAAATGCGTGAGCACGTCCTCGGCACAAAGCACGACACGTGCGCCTGCACGCAACAAAAGATTGGGGCCGTCCGCGAGAGGGCTGTCAATATTGCCGGGAACGGCAAATAGCGACTTCCCCTGCAACAGCGCGTGACGCGCGGTGATAAGCGCCCCGCTCCTTTCATCGCCCTGTACCACCACAACAGCCTCAGAAAGCGCACTTACCAGGCGATTGCGGGCGGGAAAATTACGGTGATACGGTGCGGTACCGGGCGCATACTCGGTAAGCACAGCACCAAACTCCGCAATTTCTGCAAACAAGCGTGTATGGTGATGCGGATAAACCCGGTCAATGCCGCAGCCGAGCACGGCTACGGTCAAGCCGTCCGCATCAAGCGCCGCAGCGTGACAGATGCCGTCAATACCGTCAGCCATGCCGCTGACAATAATCGCACCCGCTGCCGCAAGCTCAAAGGATATTTTATACGCCACGCGCTCGCCGTATGCATCAAAGCTGCGTGTGCCGACCATGCCGATTGTGGGGCGCTCGTCAAAGGCGGGCAGTGTGCCGCGGCAGTAAAGGACGACCGGCGGCTCGGCAATCGACAAAAGGCTTTTGGGATATGCGTCCTCGTCAGGCGTGAGAATTGCCACACCCGCACGCTGACAGTAAGAAAGTATGCGTCTGACCTCTCCTACATGCCGTTCATAGGAAAGTGCAGCAAGTGCACCGTCACCGATATCGGGCAGCACCTTGCGAATTTCCGCAGGTGTGGCAGCGAGAATCGCCTCGGGAGAGCCAAATGCGGCATAAAGTGGTGCAAAGCGCTTGGAACGCGGCCCGAGGGCGAGTGATAATGCTACCCACGCCTCCTTGTGATTCATCGTGCTCACAGTGCACCTCCCGTATCACGGCAGAGCTCCCACAAAAGCACCGATGCGGCAACACCTGCGTTGAGAGATTCAACACCCGCTGCCATAGGAATAAAGACACTGCCCGTGGCAGCGGCAATCACGGCGGGAGAAAGACCGTGTCCCTCGTTCCCGACAATGACGGCGTCCCCTGCCCTAAAGGGCACATCGCCTAAGGTAACGGCCTTGTCATCAAGCGTTGCGGCAAACACACGTCCCGCACCGTACGCCGCAATCACGGCGGCAAGGTCAGGCGTTCTCACAATACGCTGTGCAAAAATTGTACCCATCGCGGCGCGCAGCACGCGCGGATTGTAAATGTCGGCACAATCGGCAGAGAGAACCAATAAATCCACGCCGAAGGCGCGTGCCGAGCGAACAATGGTGCCGAGGTTACCGGGGTCACGCACGCTCTCGAGAAAGAGCACACGCGAGGCAGACCTTTCGGGGGTCTCTGCCACCCATTCCGCATGGGAAAGCGTGCGATGCAGCGCCGCAAGCGGTCGCGCCAGTACAATGACGCCCTCAGGCGAATGCTCCTCAGAAATGCGGTCAAACAGTGCATCGGGCAGAGTGACCAATCGGCAATCAACAGGCAGCTCATAAGCGGCAGCAGCACTTAAAATCGTTTCGCACGCGCTCTCACGCAGGAGCACTGCATAAAGCGAAATATCAGCCGCCAATGCTTCAAGAAATAATTTTTTGCCGTCAAAGCGGAAAAGCCCCTCGCGCTCACGATGCTTGCGGTCTGCAAGCTTTACCGTCAGCGTAATGAGCGAATTTTGCCTTGATGTAATCATTTCCTGCGGTTTTTGCATCACGTATGCCCTCCTTTTGTCGAATTTCCGGGATTTTTGCACCATTTTGGCGCACCTTGTGCGCGCCATAAAATTGAGAAAAACCCGGCGCACGCGTCCGGGTTTTTAATTCTCTTAAAGGGCAGCCTTTGCCTGTGCTGCGAGTGCTGCGAAAGCAGCCTTGTCAGTCACAGCGAGGTCTGCGAGCATCTTGCGGTTAAGGTCGATGCCTGCCTTCTTCAGGCCGTGCATCATGGTAGAGTAGTTCATACCGTTTACCTTTGCCTCAGCAGAGATACGGGTAATCCAGAGGCTACGGAAGTCTCTCTTCTTCATCTTGCGGCCTGCAAATGCATAGTTGCCGCTCTTCATGACCTGCTCCTTAGCCATCTTGAAGTGCTTAGACTTTGCACCCCAGTAACCCTTAGCAGCCTTCAATACCTTATTTCTTCTCTTGCGCGTCATCATCGCGCCCTTAACTCTTGCCATTTTACTATCCTCCGAATATTCTTATTTCTGAATGAGCTGACGTGCAGTAGCAGTCATAGACGGGCTGAGGATAGCAGAGGAGCGAAGATGTCTCTTGCGCTTAGCATCCTTAAGACCGAGGTTGTGGCGATGGTGGCAGTGGTTGATTTTTACCTTACCGGTGCCGGTAACGGAAAATCTCTTGGCCGAAGCCTTATGCGTTTTGATTTTTCCCATTGTATTTACTCCTTTTAACGAAATCTATTTTGGTGCGGCACGTGCCGCTTGGAAACTTACTTTTTATCGGGCTTGATGGGGACAACCACCATGCTGAGAATACGACCGTCAAGCACGGGCTTTTTCTCAACGGTGCCTGCTGCGGAAACGGCCTCCTCAAAGCGGGTAAGCATCTCACGACCCAGCTCCTGGTGTGCCATCTCGCGACCCTTGAAACGGACAACGACGCGCACCTTGTTGCCTGCGGTCAGGAAACGAATGGCGTTACGTGCCTTGGTTTCAAAGTCGTGGGTGTCAATGCGGCAGGAAAGCTGAACCTCCTTGAGCTCAACAACCTGTTGCTTTTTTCTTGCTTCCTTTTCCTTCTTTTCACGGTCAAAGCGATACTTGCCGTAATCCATAATGCGGCAAACGGGGGGCGTTGCCTGCGGTGCAATCAGCACGAGGTCAAGACCACGGTCGTATGCAAGCTTTAATGCGGCGTTGCTGCTCATCAGGCCGAGGGTTTCACCATTGTCAGCGATAACACGAACCTCTTTTTCTCTGATGTCTTCATTAATCAGCATGTCTTTCGAAGCGCTAATAGGAATTACCTCCATTTCCGGGGAAGCCCGGCGAAATAAAAAATCGCGCAAAGCAAGGCTCCGCACGACAAAACACACCCAAGGTGGGGTGAACCTATCAACCGAGCGCGCTCAATGGCGGCAGGGTGAGAACGCGGAACGCTCTGCTTCTTTGCCCGAGTATTATACCACGCCTCCGTTCACTTGTCAAGAGGTTTTGGCAAAAATTTTTGTGCATCTTTATATAGTAGGAGAAAGGGCAGCTGCGCTGCGCGAAAAAAACCTTGTCCTTTCCGCCTTGGGGCTTCTTGATTCAATTCCTTGCGCCTTGCAAAAATCCGACAGCAGAAAGTTGAAAGCCTTGCCTTTTCGCGGCTGCGTACGGTGATGCGCAGGCTTGCGGTCAGAACGCGTCATCGCAGGGTGAGAGGTGTAGTGACTACACCGAGCCCTGTGAGGGCGTGTAAAAAGCGCGAAATAAAAAAGAAACCCCATAGGGGTTTCTACCTCTTATCGTGCACAGCACAAAGGAATAGCGCAGTATGAACAGATAACTTTCCAGACACCTGTTCGCGCTTTTGGTGTGGCCCTTCTCGCGGCTGCGTACGGTGATGCGCAGGCTTGCGGTCAGAACGCGTCATCGCAGGGTGAGAGGTGTAGTGACTACACCGAGCCCTGTGAGGGCGTGTAAAAAGCGCGAAATAAAAAAGAA
>JAFQMP010000070.1 GCA_017396225.1 Clostridia bacterium
CCCCTACGAAGAAGGCGAAAAATTAACGCACCTGCGGCGGTACGGTCATTTCTTCCTACGTCCGCGACCAACCTGTAGGGGCGACCATTGGTCGTCCGTTATCCGCGACCGACCGTGGCATAACGCACAAATTTGGCTTGCGTCAAGGCGGGGCGTTGAGGCGCCGCCCCCTACAATCAAAATCTCTGCCAAATCAGGGGCGGGCGGGGCAACCCCGCCCCTACGAAGAAGGCGAAAATTTAACGCCCCTGCGGCGGTACGGTCATTTCTTCCCACGTCCGCGCCCACCGTAGGGGACGGTGCGCGGGACAAATATAAAAATTAAAATTCCATAAAAATACTTTACACCCGCGAAAAGTTATGCTATAATATATAATAATTTTTTGACAGGGAGGTGTGTACGGTGATTATTCTGGGTATTGACCCGGGGCTTGCCATTGTCGGCTGGGGCGTGGTGGATTACAGCAAGGGTCGCTTCAAAACGCTCGGCTATGGCGCTGTGCGCACCGAGGCTGGGCTCACAACCGAGGAGCGCCTTGCCATTATCTACCGCGACGTGAATCGCATTATTGACCATTTCCACCCTGAGGAAATGGCGGTGGAGGAATTATTCTTCACCAACAACATCACCACAGGTATCCGTGTGGCAGAGGCGCGCGGTGTGATACTCCTTTGCGGACAGCAAAAGGGCGTGAAGATTGCCGAGTACACGCCGCCGCAGGTCAAGCAAGCGGTTGTCGGCTACGGCAAGGCGGAAAAAAAGCAGGTGATGACGATGGTGACAAGCATTTTGGGGTTGAAGGAAATCCCCAAGCCCGACGATACGGCGGACGCGCTGGCAATTGCGGTTTGCCACGGACATTCGGGTGCTTCACGCATCGGCCAATATTTCAATCATTGAGCGCGACAGCGCCTGCAAACGACAGAAAACGGAGATTTTTATGTTTTACACTGAGCATTGGAAGGATTACGAGCTACTGGACACCTCAAACGGCGAGCGCCTGGAGCGTTGGGGGAAATATATTCTTGTCCGCCCCGACCCGCAGATTATCTGGCAGGGGGAGGGGAAACACCCCATGTGGCGCCGTGCCGATGCCGTTTACCGCCGCTCTGCGGCAGGTGGCGGTGCGTGGCGCGAGAACAAGCTGCCTGCTGAGTGGAGGATTACCTATCGTGACCTGACCTTTTTAATCAAGCCCATGGGCTTCAAGCACACGGGCCTGTTTCCCGAGCAGGCTGCCAACTGGGATTGGTTTTCCGAGAAAATTAAGAGGGCGGGGCGCCCCATTAAGGTGCTGAACCTGTTTGCCTACACGGGTGGTGCAACCGTTGCCGCCGCCAAGGCAGGTGCCTCCGTCGTGCACGTGGACGCCGCCAAGGGTATGGTGGCACAGGCGAAGGAGAACGCACGTCTGTCGGGACTTGCCGAGGCGCCGATTCGCTACATTGTGGACGATTGCAAAAAGTTTGTGGAGCGCGAAATCAAGCGCGGTCACTTCTATGATGCGATTATTATGGACCCGCCCTCTTACGGCAGAGGCCCCTCGGGCGAGGTCTGGAAGATTGAGGATTGCGTGGACGAGCTGGTGACGCTTGCCGCGAAGCTCCTCTCCAAGGAGCCGCTTTTTTTCCTCATCAACTCCTACACCACGGGGCTTTCCCCCATGGCGATGAGCTACATTCTTGATTTGCGCGTGAAAAGCCGCTTTGGTGGCAGGACCCGCGCCGAGGAGCTTGGTCTGAGGGTTTCTGCAACAGGCTCCTATCTGCCCTGCGGTGCCTCTGCACGCTGGGAGTTAAACGATTAAGGTGATTTTATGAACGAGTATTTTATCCATGCCAAGGATTTGACATACAGCTACACCGATGATGACGGCAGCAAGCAGCAGGTTCTTCGCGGTGTTTCCTTTGACGTAAGGGCAGGGGAATATGTGGCAATCCTGGGGCATAACGGCTCGGCAAATCGACCCTCGCCAAGCTTTTCAACGCCATTCTGGTGCCCGAATCGGGGGAGCTTGTGGTTGCGGGGCGCGATTTGACCGATGAGAATATGAGCGAGGACGACCTCTTTTCGCTGCGCCGCGAGGTCGGTATGGTCTTTCAGAACCCCGACAACCAGCTGGTTGCAACCGTTGTGGAGGAGGACGTGGCGTTTGGCCCTGAAAACCTCGGTGTGCCGCCGAAGGAAATCCGTGCGCGCGTTGATGCGGCGCTTGCCACGGTTGGTATGACCGAATATGCCAGACATGAGCCCCACCGCCTGTCGGGCGGACAGAAGCAGCGTGTGGCGATTGCGGGTGTGCTTGCGATGCAGCCCTCTTGCATGATTCTTGATGAATCAACCGCGATGCTTGACCCGCGCGGCCGTCGCGAGGTGATTGACACCGTGGAAAAATTGCACCGCGAGGCGGGCATGACGCTTTTGACGATTACCCACTATATGAACGAGGCGGCGCGCGCCGACCGCGTAATTGTGCTTGATGACGGAAAAATTCTGATGGACGGCACACCGCGTGAGGTGTTTGCCGCGCCCGAAATGCTTCGGCAGGCGGGGCTGGACGTGCCCCAGTGCACCTCCTTGGTGCAATCCCTGCGCGCGGCAGGCATTTCGCTTGCGGGCGACCCTGTGACAGTGGAGGAATGTGCCGCTTTGATTCTGTCGGCGCTGAAGGGAGGACAGCATGGCAACCCTGAAGCTTGAAAACGTTTCCTATACCTACGGAAAGGGCACACCCTTTGAAATCAAGGCGCTTGACGACGTGACCCTTGCGGTCAGGGAGGGCAGTGTCACCGGTATCATCGGTCACACGGGCTCGGGCAAATCAACCATGGTGCAGCTGTTTAACGGTCTGGAGCGTCCCTCTGCGGGGCGTGTGCTCCTTGACGGCGAGGACATCTGGGAGAAAAAGAATAAGAAAAAGCTCCGTGACCTGCGCTTCCGCGTGGGACTGGTGATGCAGTATCCCGAATATCAGCTCTTTGAGGAAACCATTGCCGCCGATATTGCCTTCGGCCCTAAGAATATGGGGCTTGACGAGCAGGAAATCAAGGTGCGCGTGGCAGAGGCAGCCCGCTTTGTGGGTCTTACGCCCGACGTGCTCGCCAAATCGCCCTTTGATTTGTCGGGGGGGCAGCGCCGCCGCGCTGCGATTGCAGGCGTGCTGGCAATGCGCCCGGAGATTCTGGTGCTTGACGAGCCTGCGGCGGGACTTGACCCCAGAGGGCGCGATGCCATTTTAGAGGGGATTCGCAATTACGGGCGTGAAACGGGCGCCACCGTCATTATCGTCAGCCACAGCATGGAGGATATGGCGGCCTATTGCGATGATATTGTGGTTATGGCGCACGCGAGGGTCGTGCTTGCGGGCACGCGCGATGAGGTCTTTGCCCATGCCGACACCCTCTCCGAGGTCGGTCTTGACGTGCCGCAGATTACGCATCTTGCAGAGATGCTGAAGAGCGCGGGGGCTTGCTTACCTGCCTCTGTTTACACCGTGGAGGCGGCTGTTGCCGCGCTTACGGAATTATTACGGTAAAGGATTTACGGTCTGAATGAAGAATATCGCGTTTGGGCAGTATTATCCTGCCCGCTCACCGCTGCACGCGCTTGACGCGCGCATCAAGGTGTTGCTTTCCGTTTTATATATTGTGGCGGCATTTCTTTGCAAGAGTGCCACCTCCTTTGCGGTGCTGCTTGCCTCCGCCATTTTGCTGATGGCGCTCTCGCGCATTCCGCCGCGCATTGTACTGCGCTCTATCCGTCCCTTGCTTTTCGTCATGGTGTTTACCGCACTTCTGAACCTCTTTTTCACAGGCGGCGAAACACTGCTTTGGTCGTGGGGCATTTTCCACATTTATGTGGAAAGCATTTACAGCGCCGTCTTTATGCTGGTGCGCATTATGGTGCTGATTTTCGGCACAAGCCTGTTTTTGACCTATACCACCACCCCGATTGCGCTGACCGATGCCATTGAGAGCCTTCTTGCCCCTCTGCGCGTGCTGCGCCTGCCTGTGCATGAATTTGCGATGATGATGAGCATTGCGCTCCGCTTTATTCCCACGCTCTCCGAGGAAACCTATAAGATTATGAGCGCCCAGCGCGCCCGTGGCGTGGATTTTTCAAGCGGCGGTCTTATCAAGCGTGCAAGAGCGCTGGTGCCGATTTTGATACCCCTGATTATTTCCTCCTTCCGTCGTGCCGATGAGCTTGCGATGGCGATGGAGTGCCGCTGCTATCGCGGCGGCGTGGGACGCACCAAAATGCGCGCGCGCAAGCTCGCGTGGTATGATGTGGCGGCACTCTTGCCGATGCTTGCCTTTGGCGCAGGGCTGGTGCTGCTCAACCGCTACGGCTTTTCGCTTTGAGGTGATACGATGAAGGTCTTTTTGCGACTTGCCTATGTGGGCACTGCCTACTGCGGCTATCAGGTGCAGCCAAACGGCGTGACGGTACAGGAAAAGCTGAACGAGGCGGCAGAGGCTGTCTTTGGCCACCCCTGCGACATTGTCGGGTGCAGCCGCACCGACAGCGGTGTGCACGCAAGGGATTTCTGCGCCACCGTGACGGCGAAGGGCGCTGACACGCTCGATACCACCATTCCGGCAGAGAAAATCCCGCAGATTTTCAATACCGTGCTGCCCCCCGATATTGCCGTGCGGCACGCGGCGTTTGTGGACAAGGATTTTCACGCCCGCTACGGCGTGGTTTTCAAGGAGTACGAGTACAGAATTTACAATGCACCCCTGCGCGACCCCTTTCTTTCGGGGCGCGTCTGGCATATTCCGCAGCCGATTGACGATGTGGCGCTGGCAAGCATGAACAGGGCCGCGGCACAGTTTGTCGGCACCAAGGATTTTTCGGCACTCCGTGACGGCGACCCCGAGGAAAAGAACCCTGTCCGCACGGTGTTTGCTGCCTCTGTCACGCGCGAGGGGGAAATGATTGTCTTCCGTGTGCGCGGTGACGGCTTTCTTTATCACATGGTGCGCGTGATGACAGGCGTGCTCGTCAGCGTGGCACGCGGGAAATACACGCCCGATGAGGTCGGGGCATTGATTGCTCTGAAAAAGCGCGCCGCCTTTGGTGCGACTGCGCCCGCGGCGGGGCTGACCCTTGCCCGCGTGACATACGACAGGGAAATCTGAGTGCTCCAAGCACTGAAAATTTTGAAAAAGGAGGGAATACGATGGACGGACAACAGGAAAAATCCACGGCGCTTGTCACCAGAGGTGAAACGGCATTGACGGCAGGGGCGGAAAAGGAGCTCGGCTATTGGGGTAAGAATGCCCACAGGCTTACCGTGCTTTCCCGCATACTGCTTTTGCTGCTCGTTGCCTTTGTGTTGGTCTTTACGCTTGTCAATTACCGTGCCTTTTCTCCCCTCAGTTTATATTATTTCGGTCAGGACATCAAGGGCTTGCCCGCGCAGGTCGGCGGCGAGGAGCTGCCCCTTTACTACGATTACGGCGGCGAGGCTGCCGCAGTGGTTGCCTATCGCGGCGGAGCCTGTGTGGCGTCCCCTACCCATGTGAAGATTTATGCCACCGACGGCGAGCTTTTGCTGTCGCTGGCGCACGCGCGTGCGATGAAGGCACCCCGTGCCGTCGTGTCGCGCGATTACCTGATTGTTTACGATTTCGGCAGCACCGACTTCCTTGTGTTCAACGCGCACGATTTGCTCCACGAGGGAAAGACAGATGCACCTATTCTCGGTGTGGGGCTCTCCGATGCGGGCTGCTTTTCGCTGATTACCGCAGGCGAGGGCGCGCTTTCCGCGGTGGAGCTTTACGATGCGGGCTTCCGCCGTACGCACAGCTTTGGTCGCGCCGCTGCAACCGTGGCGGCACCCCTGTCGGGGGACGGACGCACGCTGGCGCTTGTCGGCGCAACGAGGACGGGCGCACAGGTGGATTTTATCAGCTTTGGCGAGAGCGAGGCGCGCGCAGGCGTGACCCTCGCGGGCTTTCCGCTTGCTGCTGCGTTCACCACCAACGGCGTGCTGACCGTGCTGACAACCGAGGGATTATATACAGTTACCTCTATGGGCAAAACGCTTGCCGCCACCGATTTTGCGGGGGGCGTGCCTCTTGCCTATGATATCAGCGCGCAGGGCGCTGTTGTTTCCCTGCAAACCGATAGCCTGACAGGGGCTACCACGGTGATTGCCGTGGGCGCGCGCGGCAGAGAGCGTATGCGCGCGCACTTTGCCGAAGCCGTCACTGCCGTGGCGCTGGGCGATACCCTTGTCTTTGCCCTCTCGGGCGAAACGGCAAGCCTGCTTTCCCTGCGAAACGGCGAGGTGGCAGAAACGAAGAAAATCCCTGCGGGCTGGCGCGGCATCACCGCAACCGACAGACATTCCGCCCGCATCATCTATCCCGCCATGGCGTTGCCGTTGACAGAAAATTAAAATTTATAAAACACCCCGAGGAGGGTTATTGATATGGTAATGTGTGCAAGATGCCACAAGCGTGTGGCAACCGTTTTCGTCACCAAGGTGGAAAACGGCGAGAGAAAAACAGAGGGTCTTTGCATGAAATGCGCAGGCGAGCTCGGTATGCCCACGGGCGATATGCTCGGCAACGTGATGGGCAAGCTTGGGCTTAGTCCGGAGCAGCTTGAGGGTATGGAGGCAGAGCTTTCCGAGCTTTTGACCGGCGGCAGCCTGCCGAGCGCGGGGGACGACACCGAGGACGGTGGCGCGCCTGCCATTGATTTCCCCAAAATCTTCCGCGAAAGCGGTCTGTTTGGCGATATGTCACCCAAGGCGCCCGAGGGGGCTGCGGAGGACGGCAAAAAGAAAAAGAGCAAAAAGGGTGAAAGGGAGCAGGGCGAGCGTAAGCACAAGTTCCTGGATACCTATTGCCGCAATCTGACTGCGCGCGCAAGCGCGGGCGGGCTTGACCGCATTGTCGGGCGTGAGCGTGAACTGGCGCGCGTGATTCAGATTCTTTGCCGCAGAGGAAAGAACAACCCCTGCCTGATTGGTGAGCCCGGTGTCGGTAAAACCGCGATTGCCGAGGCGCTTGCCCAGCGTATTGCCGACGGCAACGTGCCCTATAAGCTGCGCGGCAAGGAGGTCTGGCAGGTGGATATGACCGCCCTTGTGGCAGGTACGCAGTTCCGCGGTCAGTTTGAGTCGCGTATTCTGGGGCTCCTTGGCGAGGTCAAGGCGGCAGGGAATATCATTCTCGTGATTGACGAGGTGCATAATATCGTCGGCACCGGTGACGGCGAGGGCAGCGTGAACGCCGCCAATATGTTAAAGCCCGCGCTCTCGCGCGGCGAGGTGCAGATTATCGGCGCCACCACCCTGAACGAATACCGCAAGTATATTGAAAAGGATTCCGCGCTGGAAAGACGCTTCCAGCCTGTGACGGTGGGCGAGCCCTCCATTGAGGACACCGTGGAGATGCTGCAGGGCATCAAGCATTATTATGAGGCGTTCCACGGCGTGGTGATACCCGAGGCGCTTTTGCGCCGCGCCGTCGTGCTCTCCGAGCGCTATATTACCGACCGTTACCTGCCCGATAAGGCAATTGACCTCTTAGATGAGGCGGCTGCCAACCTTTCTCTCAACTCCTCTGTATTGAACGAAAGTTACGAAATAAAAGAACAAATGTTAATGGCAAAAGAGGAGCGAGAGGCTATTGAGGCAGAGGCACCTGCTGACGAGCAGGCGGAAAAGCGTCACTTTGAGGCGCTTGCCAAGGTAAAGGCAAAGGAGCTGCAGCTCTCCGAAAGACTTGCCGCCATTGAGCCGCAGCTGGGGCAGATTGTGATGACCGAGCAGGAGCTTGCCCAGGTCATTGAAATCTGGACGGGCGTGCCTGCTGCCAATATCAGCGAAAACGAGTTTGCACGCATTGACGGACTTGCCGCAAGGCTTTCTGCACATATTATCGGGCAGGACCACGCGGTGGCAGCCGTGGCGCGTGCCATCAAGCGCAACCGTGCGGGCGTGTCCTATAAGCGCAAGCCTGTTTCCTTTATCTTTGCAGGTCCCACAGGCGTTGGTAAGACAGAACTTGTTAAGGCGCTTGCCGCCGACCTCTTTGACAGCCCCGAAACCCTCATTCGTCTGGATATGTCGGAGTTTATGGAAAAGCACTCGGTATCCCGCATTATCGGCGCACCCCCAGGATACGTCGGTTATGACGAGGCAGGGCAGTTGACCGAGAAAATCCGCCGTCGCCCCTATTCCGTGGTGCTTTTTGACGAGATTGAAAAGGCGCACCCCGATGTGCTCAACATTCTGTTGCAGATTCTTGACGACGGACGCATTACCGATGCACGCGGCAAAACCGTCAATTTTGAAAACACCGTGCTGGTGATGACCACCAACGCAGGCTCGGATAAGGCAGGCGCGCTTGCGGGCTTTATGTCAAATGAAAGCTCTGCCGCCGATGCGCGCACCGAAAAGGCGCTCCTTACCTTCCTGCGCCCCGAATTTATCAACCGCATTGATGAGATTATTACCTTCCATTCTCTTACCGAGGCCGATTTCCAGAAGATTGCCGCCATTCAGATGGGCGAGCTGGAAACCGCCCTTGCCGAGCGCCATATCAAGCTCACCTACAGCAATCAGGCGTTGGCGCTTATCGCCAAGGGTTCCTATTCGCAGAAATACGGCGCGCGCAATATGCGCCGCTATATCCGCGCCCACGTGGAGGACGCGCTTGCCGAGAAAATCATCGCCGACCACACGCAGAGCATCACGCACGCCAGTGTCACCGTGAAAGACGGCGCCCTGCGCGTAGAGGTAATGTAACGAATCCTTTTAGAATATTTGGAAGCATTTCTTGCAGGGACCGGCGCACAACCCGTAGGGGGCCGGCGCCCGCAATATTTGCACAGCAAATTTGTGTCCTCGCGCGGCGAGGACAATCGACTCGTCCCGTATGCACGGTTGGTTGCGGGCGGCGAGAAAATCACGCTTTTCTTTTGCCCCCAAAAAGCGCTCAAAAGAGCAGGGAAATCGTCCGTAAATGCCCACAAAATGTAAATAAAATGTAAAATGTTGGTTTTGCCTTGCATTTTATATTCTAGTGTGTTATAATATCACACGCTTGCGTGATGGCGAGCAAAAACACACACGGGGTCGTATGCAAGGTTGGTGCCCTGCACACGTAGGGTTGCCTTGTGAGATCACCGTGGTGGAAAAAAACCAAAGGAGGACATAAA
>JAFQMP010000071.1 GCA_017396225.1 Clostridia bacterium
AGCCCGAGCTTCGTCAGTGCCTTGATGAGATTGTGCGCGTATTCGGCAAAGCCGAGCGCGTTGGGGTGGTAGCAGTCTGCCATAAAGGCAGGGCTTTTGGGAATCATCTTCATACCGTCAATGACGGTAAGGCCCAGCTCGTCTGCAACTCCCTTGATGCGCTCCGCAACCAGCGAAACGTGACCGTAGGGCTTGAGGTCGGCCTCGTTCATACGCCACGGAGGGGTAATCACAATGACGCGCGCCCCCTCGTACATCGGGAGAAGGGCAGTGAGATAGGCGCGGCAGCGCGCCTCAATTTCCGCAAGGGTTGCAAATTTATTCGCGTCATTGGTGCCGTAGGCAACAAATACGGTATCAGGGGCAAAGTCCAGCCTTTCCAGGGTGGTGATGTCGTAATACGCGCCGCCCGTGCCCTGAATAATGCTCTCGGCATTGTAGTGGTCGGCAAGTCTGTTGGCGTAGGAAAGACAATCAAATTCGGAATTGTAGCCCTGCGTAATCGAGTCGCCGATGATAAGTAATTTGCGGTCGTAGACGTGGCGCGCAAAGGCTGCGCCGTCGGCAAGCTCCACATAGGCAAGTGCACCGGGTGTGCCGTGCGCGGGCAGGAACAACTCCACGCGGTGGGATTTGCCGTCCGCAGGCAGGTCGATGCGGTTCGTTTCCCCCACCTTGGCGTGGGTGGCAACCAGCATACCGTCCACGCGGACCTCGTATTTGGCATCGGTCAGCGAGGCGTAAGCAAGGTAGCTTGAATCCGTCGTAAAATCAAGGCGTATGCCCGTGGTGGCGGCCGCGTTGGTGCATAACTCCTCGGAAAGCTTCAGAAAGGCGGCAAGCTGCTTTTCGGTCATCGAGGAAAAGTGAAAGCCGTCAGCCTCCTCCCACAGTCTGACCGCGCCGACTGTGATTTTTTTGATATCTTCAAATGTAAGTTGCATAGAGTACTCCTCAAATGATATTTCAAGAATATCATAGCACGTCTTGTGCAAAAAATCAAGTATCTTTACAATATTCGCGCAGGGTATCGAGGGCTGATTTTTCAATGCGGCTGACGTAGGACCTGGAAATGCCGAGCCTTGTCGCCACCTCGCGCTGCGTGAGGGGCGTTTCGCCTGTGAGCCCGTAGCGCAGGGTCACGATTTCGCGCTCTCTGGGGTCAAGCACGGTGTCGACCAGCCTTCTGACGCGTGCAGATTTGATGTTCTGGTCAATTTCCTCTTCCATATTTTCATCTGTGGCAATAATATCCATATAGGTCAGGGGATTGCCGTCACGGTCGACGTCAATTGTTTCGTTGATAGAAACCTCAAGCGACAGCTTTTTCTGTGCGCGGAAATGCATCAGAATTTCGTTTTGAATACATTTGGCGGCGTAGGTGGCAAATTTGGCGCCGTTTGTGGGATTAAAGCTGTCTACCGCCTTGACAAGCCCGATTGTGCCGATTGACACCAAATCCTCGGCATTTTTTGCGGTGCCGTAGTATTTGCGCACGATGTGTGCAACCAAGCGCAGATTGTGCAGAATCAGCTTTTCGCGCGCCCCCTCGTCCCCCTGCATTTTGGCAAGAAAGGCGGCGTGCTCCTCCTTTGCGTCAAGGGGCGGCGGGAATTTCCCGGGTGTGCCGATGCCGAGCAGCAGCTGCACCGCACCGAGTATCATTGTGACCAGAGCAGAAATCAATCAAATCACCTCCAAAGCCTATACTATGCCGAAAAACCTGTCCAAAATTCCCGCTTTTTCGCCTTGACAGCACGCGTGCGGTCTGTTATAATTTGATTGATATATTCCATCTTCGGAGGTAGAAATGAAAAAGCTGATTGGTAACGCAGTTGTCGGACAGTCGGGCGGCCCCACCGCCGCCATCAATGCCACCCTTGCAGGTGTGATTCGCGGCGTGCTTGAAAACGTGGGCGACGGCGCGATAGGCACCCTTTACGGTATGCGCAACGGCGTGGAGGGGCTTCTTGAGGAGCGCCTTATCAACCTGAACGAATATTTTGCAGACCCCGCTAAGCTTGATATGCTGGAGCACACCCCTGCAGCAGCCCTCGGTTCCTGCCGCAAAAAGCTCCCCAAGCTCGGTGAAAACGATGCCGTCTTTGAAAAGCTGCTTGCAATTTTCAAAAAGTATGATATCCGCTATTTCTTCTACATCGGCGGTAACGACTCCATGGACACCGTGGCAAAGCTCTCGGCTTACACCAAGAACCACGATTACGAGATGTGCATTATGGGCGTGCCCAAGACGATTGACAATGACCTTGTGGTAACCGACCATACCCCTGGCTTTGGCTCTGCCGCCAAGTATATTGCCGTCACACTCCAGGAAATTATCCGCGATTGTGCGGTTTATACCGTCCCTGCCGTTACCATTGTGGAGATTATGGGGCGCGATGCAGGCTGGCTCACCGCCGCCGCAGGCATTGGTCTTGCCACGGGCGCGCCTGTCCCCGACCTTGTCTATCTGCCTGAGCGTGCCTTCAATAAAGAGGAGTTCTTTGCGGACGTCCGTGCGGCGCTCGCCAAGCACCCCAACGTGGTGATTGCCGTTTCTGAGGGTATTCGCTTTGCGGACGGCACCTATGTTTGTGAGGGCTTTGGCATCGCCTCTACCGATGCCTTCGGTCACAAGCAGCTGTCGGGCACCGGCAAGGCGCTGGAGCACGCCGTTAAGGCGGAGCTTGGCTGTAAGGTGCGCTCTGTGGAGCTCAATATTCCCCAGCGCTGCGGTGCGCATATCGCATCTGCCACCGATATTGCCGAGTCGGTTGACGTGGGCAGAGAGGCAGTCCGCGCCGCCGCATCGGGTGTCACGCGCGAGATGATGACGATTCTGCGCGACAGCACCAGGCCCTACCGCTATCATATCGGTCACAGTGATGTTTCCGCGATTGCCAATCAGATTAAGGCGGTCCCTGCGGAGTTTATCAATGCGCGTGCCAATCACGTGACACTTGCCTGTGCCGAATATCTGCTGCCCCTGATTGCGGGTGAGGCTGCACCCACCTACAAGGACGGCTTGCCGCAGTTCCTGATTATGGAATAATTCAGCGCTGAAAGCGCACCGCGACGCGGTGCGCTTTTTTACATATCTCATACCGTTTCCGCACATAATAGGAAAAAACGGAGGTGTAATATGGTAAAGCTTTGTGAAAGCTACGCCGATAACGTGGCGCTTTTCAGGGAAACGCTGCGCGTGGCGGAAAGCTTTGATATTTTGGAAAAGCGCCTGAAAATCGGGGAAGGGGAAATCACGCTTTTTTACCTTGACGGTATGATTAAGGACGGGGCGCTGCAAAAGCTTTTTATGCATCTTCTCTCCCTCAAGGCGCTGCCCGATACGGCAGAGGAATTTCTGGTCAGCAGTATGCCCTATGTGGAAAGCGAGGTCAGCCGCACGGGGGATACCTTGGTTACAATGATGCTTTCGGGTGCCGCCATTTTGTTTGGCAGCACCTTTGGTGCTGAGGGGCTTGTCATTGACGTACGAACCTACCCTGCGCGCGAAACGGCGGAGCCTGAGAATGACCGTGTAATGCGTGGCCCGCGCGACGGCTTTGTCGAAACGCTGGTGTTCAATACCGCGCTCATTCGCCGCCGTATCCGCGACACGGCGCTGACGATGCATTATCAGAGTGTCGGCACTGCTTCAAAAAGTGACATTGTTGTTTGCTATATGGCGGACAGGGCCAAGCCCGCACTGGTGGCGCGCATCAAAAATAAGCTGAAAGCCCTCAAAACCGATGCCCTGACAATGGGGCATCAATCACTTGCAGAAAGCCTGATTCAAACGAAATGGTACAATCCCTTTCCAAAAATCCGCTATACCGAGCGCCCCGATGTGGCGGCGGCGCACCTTTTGGAGGGGAGTGTCATTGTGCTGCTTGACAATTCGCCTGCCGCGATGATTCTGCCCACCGCCATTTTTGACTTTTTACAGGAAACAGGGGATTTTTATCTTCCGCCCCTCACGGGCAGCTATCTGCGCCTGGTGCGCCATGCGGTGTTCTGGCTGACGCTTTTTCTGACCCCCTTGTGGTTTTTGGCGGTGCTGAATCCAACGGCCCTGCCCGCTTGGCTGGCGTTTGTGTTGCCGAAGGAAAGGGGAGAGCTGCCGATTTATCTGCAGCTGCTGCTTGCCGAATTTGTGATTGACGGCCTGCGTATGGCATCAATGAACACGCCCGATATGCTCACCAATTCGCTTTCCGTGGTGGGTGGTCTGATACTTGGTGACTTTGCCGTGCAGGTCGGGTGGCTAATACCCGAGGTCATTCTCTATATGGCATTCGTGGCGATTGCCAACTTTACGCAAACGAGCTTTGAGCTGGGTTACGCGCTCAAATTTATGCGTATTATGCTCCTGACCCTCACCGCCTTTTTTAATGTGTGGGGCTTTGCCGCAGGCGTGCTCCTGATTATCCTTTTGATTGCCACCAACAAAACGGTGGACGGCACCAGAAGCTATCTCTACCCCCTCATTCCCTTTTCGGGAAAGGCACTCCTTTCGCTTTTCGTGCGGCGCAAAAAACGCTCTTGACATTTTTCGCGTCCTTTGCTATAATCAAGGCATAAAGTGAGGTGACGGTATGAGAAAAGCAGATAAAAAGCAGAGCTATGCCACGGTGATTGCAGGGGGAATTATTCTGCTTGCCGCGCTCCTCATTATTCTTTTGTCAATTTTTCTGCCGCGCATCAGGGAAAACCGCATTTTCAAGGAGCGTTATGCGATGCTCGAGAGTGCGGAATATGAACGCCTTCTCCTCACCGACCCGTTGTTTGAGGGTAGCGGCCCCATTACCTCTCGCGGTGTGGAGGTCAATCTGTCGACTGATGAGGTGCAGACCTTGCGCGAAGCGCTTGCCGCCGTTCGTGCGGGTGGTATCGGAAACGGCGAGAACCTTGCAGGGAGCGAGGGCGCCTGGGACACGCGCCTGCAAATCCGTACAAGGGCAGGGGAACGCGCCGAGCTGTATTTTACTGAGGAATTGATGTATTTTTACGCCGACGGCAGCACCTTTACCTTCCTGCCGCGGGACACGGTCGCTTATGAGGCACTGTATCATTATTTGCAAACGCTGTTGAAGGCGGCGGCGTAAGCTTTTGCAAACAGCCAAAAAAAGAGGTGCATAGCACCTCTTTTTTGCTTTTAAGCCCGTTATCCGCGACCAATTAAAAATCAGCGCATACACCCCTGTCCTGTCATTCTGAGCGTAGCCGCCCCATAGATTCCGCCTCATTTTATTCGGCGCCGCTGCGCGGTTCGATTACGCAGCGCGCTTTGCGCGCAGACTCCACTCAGAATGGGGCGTTCCCGAGCGCCGCCGGTGGCGGATACAGCGAGGGATAAGGACGTGGCTTGTCCTCGGCTACGCCGAGCACTGCAAGTTTGCCTTGGGCAAACATTGCGCGGCGTCGCAGAGCGCAAACATGTTTTGTGCAGGGCGATGCGGTAACGCCAACAGATAATGGTGGAGCGCAGTCGAACGCCGTAGGCGCGGCCGCAACGCGGTCGGAATCTCGGACAGGGAATGCCCCGCAATCCGCGACCGACCGTGGCATAACGCGCAAACGTAAAAACCCCCGCTGCCATTGGCAGCGGGGGTTTCCTCATGTATTTACAGCGCATAGCGCGTGTTCGCACAAAAACTCTATAAATATATATGAGAACTCAAGGTGAGATTTTTTGTCGCTTACTTTGCGTAATCCACGGCGCGACTTTCGCGGATTAGGTTGACCTTAATCTGGCCGGGGTACTTGACCTCGTCCTGAATCTTCTTTGCCATTTCGCGGGCAATCATCTTCATGCTCTCATCGGTGACGTCCTCAGGCTTTACCATGACGCGCAGCTCACGGCCTGCCTGAATGGCAAATGCCTTTTCAACACCTGCAAAGCCCTTTGCAATTTCCTCAAGCTTTTCAAGGCGCTTGATGTAATTTTCAAGGTCCTCACGGCGTGCACCGGGGCGTGATGCGGAGATTGCATCTGCCGCCTGCACCAAAATAGCGATGACGGTCTGTGGCTCCACGTCATTGTGGTGTGCCTCAATTGCGTGGATAACCTCGCGGCTCTCCTTGTACTTGCGTGCAACGCCCACACCAAGCTCAATGTGTGTGCCCTCCACATCGTGGGGGAATGCCTTACCGATGTCGTGCAACAGACCTGCACGCTTTGCGGCGGCGGCATCAACGCCAAGCTCCTCAGCCATAATACCTGCGAGGAATGCGACCTCAATCGAGTGTCTTAAAACGTTCTGACCGTAGCTGGTGCGGTAGCGCAAGCGACCAAGCAGCTTCACCAGCTCGGGGTGCAGGTTGGGGATACCCACCTCAAAGGTGGCGCGCTCGCCCGCCTGCTTGACAACGGCATCAACCTCGCGGCGGCATTTTTCAACGGTTTCCTCAATGCGCGCAGGGTGAATACGACCGTCAGCAATCAGTCTTTCCAGCGTCAGGCGTGCAACCTCACGGCGCACAGGGTCAAAGCCGGAGAGCGTAATTGCCTCGGGAGTGTCATCAATAATCAGCTCAACGCCCGTCAGGGTTTCAAGCTTCTGAATGTTGCGGCCCTCACGGCCGATAATGCGACCCTTCATCTCATCGTTCGGAATCTGAACAACGGAGATGGTCGCCTCTGCCACGTGGTCGGTGGCGCAGCGCTGAATGGCAAGGGAGAGAATGTTGCGGGCCTTTACATCGGCCTCGTCCTTAAACTGCGCTTCAAGCTCATCAAGACGCTGGGCAAGCTCATGCTTTGCCTCGGCTTCTACACGTTCAATCAGCTCTTCCTTTGCTTCCTCAGCAGTCAGACCTGCCAGGGTTTCCAGCACACGCGTCTGTGCGGCGAGAGATGCCTCAACCTCACCGCGAAGGGCGTCAACCTCCTGGAGCTTCTGGTCAAGTCGCTCGCTCTTGCGCTCCAGGGCCTCGGCCTTCTGGTCAAGGTTTTCCTCTTTTTGCGTAAGACGGCGCTCCATGCGCGTGATTTCCGCGCGGCGTTCCTTCATTTCTGCTTCGCTCTCGTCGCGGCGCTTCAGAATCTCCGCCTTTGCCTCAAGCAGCTTTTCCTTTTTCAGGGCTTCTGCCTGCGTGCCTGCATCAGCGAGGATTCGCTTTGCCTCAGTCTCTGCCGAGCCGATTTTCTTTTCCGCCAAAAAGCGGCGTACCAGAAAGCCGACAAGGGCACCGAAGACCAGGGCAGCCGCAATCAAAGCGATTGCAATTCCCGGATTCATACGGTTTTACCTCCTTTTCAATTTTCAAATATCATAATATACAGCAGTATAGAATATGCCAATGTATATTCTATTATATTATACAATGAAACCGCAAAAAAGTCAAGCCGTGGGGGCCTTATTTTGTGAAAAACAGCGAAAAAATTTGCTTGACAAAAGCTGCCGTTTTCGCTATAATGAAAGCAAGAAAAGGGGGTTTCCCCCAAGAAAAGGAGTGCTTGCTATGAAAAGTGTACAAATCCGCCTTTCTACGATTGCCGATGTGCGCGATTTCGTCAACACCGTTGCCAAGAGTGATATTGACGTTGATTTGAAGTCGGGCAGATATGTTGTGGACGGTAAGTCTATTATGGGCATTTTCAGCCTTGACCTGCTTTCTCCCATTACCCTGACCGCACACGCAGACGATACTGACGAGCTGTTTGCCGCGCTGGACAGATTTATCGTAAAATAAGGTGTAACAAAAAATGCCGAGCAATGCTCGGCATTTTTTTATTGCCCCGTCATTTTTTCCTGCTTGACCTTGTGGTCAATGACATGGCGGGAGGCAAGCTCACGGTGAATATCCGCAAGCGAAATGTCCTGCTCAATCATCAAGACCATCAGGTGATAAACGAGGTCGGAGATTTCGTAAATCGTTTCTGCGCGGTCGTTAGCCTTGGCTGCAATGATGACCTCGGTACATTCCTCACCAACCTTTTTGAGAATTTTATCAAGTCCCTTTTTGAAAAGGTAGGTGGTGTAGGAGCCCTCCTTTTCCTCGGTCTTTCGCCCTGCAATCAGGGTCATCAGGGAGTCGAGGGTGAAGTCGTGGCGCTCCTCGCTCTCGCCAAGGGCGGCGGTAAAGCAGGATTTGGTGCCTAGGTGGCAGGCGGGGCCGTCAGGCTCCACCACAACGGTCAGCGCGTCCTTGTCGCAATCGGCGGTAATCGACACGATATGCTGGAAATTGCCGCTTGTTTCGCCCTTGAGCCAGAGCTTCCCACGGCTGCGGCTGAAAAAACAGGTCAGCTCCTTTTCAAGAGAAATCTCGAGGCTCTCACGGCTCATGTAAGCGAGCGTCAGCACCTCGCGGCTGACTGCGTCCACCACAATGGCGGGAATCAGACCCTTCTCATCAAATTTCAGTTCATCAATATTAAAATTAGGGGTAATCATCGTTTAACCTCACTTAAATCCTTGCGGGAATGCCCGCTTTTTTCATTTCTTCCTTCAAATCGCGGATTTTGACCTCACCAAAGTGGAAAATCGAGGCGGCAAGGCCTGCGTCCACACCGGGCAGGGTATTGAAAAGGGTGATAAAATCCTCGATTTTACCCGCACCGCCCGAGGCGATGACAGGTACGCTTACGGCATCGCAGACAGCTGCCAGCATTTCAAGGTCAAAGCCCTTTTTCACACCGTCGGTGTCAATTGAGTTGAGTACAACCTCACCCGCGCCCAAATCCACACAGCGCTTAATCCAGGAGATTGCCTCCATGCCCGTGTTCTCGCGTCCGCCCTTGGCAAATACGCGATAGACGCCGTCCACGCGCTTGACGTCTGCGGAAATTACGACGCACTGGTTTCCGTAGCGCTCTGCTGCAGCACGAATCAGGTCGGGGTTGCGGATTGCACCCGAGTTGACGCTGACCTTGTCCGCGCCGCATTTGAGCACGCGGTCAAAGTCATCAAGCGTGTTGATGCCGCCACCCACTGTCAGGGGGATAAAGATTTTACTCGCTACCTCGGTGAGAATATCGGTAAAGAGGGCGCGTCCCTCTGCAGAGGCGGTGATGTCGTAGAAAACCAGCTCATCGGCGCCGCATTCGCTGTAATAGCGCGCAAGCTCCACA
>JAFQMP010000072.1 GCA_017396225.1 Clostridia bacterium
CCTTAAGGAAGAAATTTATGCCGAGTTTAACCAGCGCGGCATCGAGATTCCGTTTCCCCAGATGGACGTTCACGTCAAGCAGTAATACTTGTAAAAATGAAAGCAGCACGCGCCAAAAGGCGCGTGCTGCTTTGTTGTTTTCATCAAATTGTGGCATGGCTTGTTATCCGTGGCTGCGTGATTTGAGAGAGGATCGCGATCTTACGCAGGAACAGCTTGTGAAAATTTTGCAGATGCATAAAACCACCTATACCAATTATGAGCAGGGCAAACGCGAAATTCCGTTTGCCTTGGTGATACGGTTGGCAAAATTTTATAACGTTTCCATTGATTATATTGCAGGGCTGAAGCAAACTCCCAATTAGGATTTGTATACAGCGTTGAATGAACGGACGGCATTTGCACGCAAAAGCAGGAGTGAAGGGGATTCCTTCACTCCTGCTTTGTTGTATATAAGCTTTATTCCTCGGTGACGATTGCGATACTGAGGTCGGCGAGCGCCTTGGGCTCTGCGGGGGCAGGGCAGCCCGACATCAGCTCGCTGGCGTTCTGTACCTTGGGGAAGGCGATGACGTCGCGGAGCGAATCGGCACCTGCCATCACCATGGCAAGGCGGTCAAGACCCATACCGGAGCCGCCGTGGGGCGGTGCGCCGTACTTGTAGGCGTCTACAAGGAAGCCGAATTTCTTCTCAATATCCTCCTTGGTGAGGCCGAGTGCGTTGAACATCTTTTCCTGCAGCTGCCAATCGGTGATGCGGATAGAGCCCGAAAGGAGCTCGGTGCCGTTCAAGACCATATCGTACGCCTTGGCGCGGACGCTGCCGGGGTCGCTCTCAAGGTAGGGCAGACATTCCTCCATGGGCATGGTGAAGGGGTGGTGCATGGCGTCCCAAGCGCCTGTTTCCTCGTTCCACTCGAAGAAGGGGAATTCGGTAATCCAGAGGAAATTGAACCTGCCCTCGGGGATAAGCTCCAGCTTCTTGGCGAGCAGGCCGCGGAGTGCGCCCAGCACGGGAAGTGTGACGCGGTTCTTGTCTGCCACAATCAGGGCAACGTCGCCCTTTTCCATGCCGAGGGCCCTGAGAATGGCGGCAATTTCGTCCTCAGTCATAAACTTTGCAAAGGAGATATTGGGCGCGTCCTCTACCCAACGAATGTAGGCAAGACCCTTGGCGCCAATGCCCTTGGCGTGCTCGGTCAGCTTGTCAATCTCCTTGCGGGAGAGGGTGGCTGCCGCATTCTTGGCGACGATTGCGCGGACACTGCCGCCGCCCTGAATGGCACCCGAGAATACGGCAAAGCCGCAATCCTTCAATACATCGGAGAGGTTGATAATCTCCATGCCGAAGCGGGTGTCGGGCTTGTCGCTGCCAAAGCGCTCCATTGCCTCAGCAAAGGTCATACGGGGGAAGGGCGTTTCCAGCTCCACGCCCATCAGCTCACGGAAGGCACGGACGATAAAGCCCTCGTTCATCTCCATAATATCCTCTGCGGTGGCAAAGGACATCTCAAGGTCAATCTGGGTAAATTCGGGCTGGCGGTCTGCACGCAAATCCTCGTCGCGGAAGCAGCGGGCAAGCTGAATGTAGCGGTCAAAGCCGGAGAGCATCAGAAGCTGCTTGTAAATCTGGGGGGACTGGGGCAGGGCATAGAAGCTGCCCTTGTGCACGCGAGAGGGGACAAGATAGTCGCGTGCACCCTCGGGCGTTGCCTTAATCATCATGGGTGTTTCAATCTCCATGAAGCCGTTTTCGTAGTAGTATTCGCGTGCCACGCGTGCAAGCTCGTGGCGCATACGGATATTCTTCTGCAGCTCGGGACGGCGCAGGTCGATGTAGCGGTACTTGAGTGCCGTTTCGTCCTTGACGCGCTTCGTGTCGGAAACCTCAAAGGGAGGGGTCTGCGCTGCGGAGAGAATCTTCATTTCGGTGACATAAACCTCGATTTTACCCGTGGGCAGATTGGGGTTGACGGCACCCTCGCCGCGTGCGCGGACGGTGCCGTGCACGGCAACAACATACTCGGCGCGGCAGGCAAATGCTTTTTCAAATACTGCTTTGTCGGTGCTGTCGTCAAAGGCAAGCTGCAAAAGGCCCGTGCGGTCACGCAAATCAATGAAGATGAGGGCGCCAAGGTCGCGCTGGCGCTGTACCCAGCCCATAACGCAAACGCTTTCGCCGATATTTTTCTCGGTAAGCGTGCCACAGTAGTGGGTACGCTTGTCCTGCTTTGTCAAAAATTCAGCCATTGTTCAATCTCCTTTTAGTCAAGTGCCTTACCGTCAGCGGTAAAGAGGGGCAGCTTTTCAAGATAAATAATATCGTCGCGCTTGCAGGCATCGCCCTCGGCAAGCACGGCCATGCGACCGCAGACAATGCCGCCCGCCTCGGTTACCAGCTGCTCGGTAGCGGCGAGGCTTGCGCCTGTGGAGATGACGTCATCAACCACAAGAATACGCTTGCCCTTGATGATTGCGGCATCGGCGGTGTCAATGTAAAGCTTTTGCTCGCGTGCGGTGGTAATGGAGTGCACCGCAACCTCCATCACGCCTGTCATGTAAAGCTTGGGGGTCTTTCTCGCGAGGAAGTATTTTTGGTTGCCTGCAAGGCGCGCCATTTCGTGTACCAGCGGAATACCCTTCGCCTCGGCGGTGATGAGGTAGTCGTATGCGGGGGCAGCTTTCAGCAGTGCCTCGGCGCAGGCGGTGGTCAGCTCGGGGTCGCCGAACATCACAAACGCACCAATAGAAAGCTCGTCATTCAGGGGGCAGAGGGGCAGGTCGCGTTCCACGCCTGCAATCGTCATATGATAGGATTTCATCGCAATTCTCCGTAAATTTTATTAAATGGCTGCAATCAGCGTTTCAATCAGGGAATAGTCGCCCGCGGAGCGCTTCAGTGCCAAATCGGTGCTTGCGGCAAGCGCAATCACGCGTGCCAGGCGTGCGGGGGAAATTTTGGCAAGCGCCTTGGAAAGCAGGCGCGCCTTGTATTCGTGCAGCTTGAGCACGGCAGCAACCTCGGCTACATTTTTGCCTGCATCAAAGAGCACACGTGCACATTGCATCTCGGTAAAGGTGCGGGAGATTTCACCCAGAATGACGGTTGGCTCCACGCGTTCAAATTTCATCACGGCGAGCGCGTCAAGTGCCGCCTTGCCGTCACCTGCCAGAATGGCGTTGGAGAGGGCGAAGGCATCGGGCAGGGTGGCAGGAACCGTTACGGTGCGGATATCCTCAATTGTCACGGCGGCTTTGCCGTGTGCCTTGACATAGGCGGAGAGCTTTTCCACCTCATTTGCCAGTACAAACATGGTGTTGCCCGCGTATTCGACAAATGCGGTGCAGACGGCGGGGTCTGCCGCAACGCCGTGGTGGGCAAAGTGCTTGCCGACCCAGCGCGCCAGGCGCGCGCCTGTGGGCGCCTCAAAGCGGACAGGGGTTGCCGATTTTGCAATTTTTTTCAGTATGGCGGAGGGCTTTTTGGGGAGATAACCCTCGTCAATCAGGTCTGCGGCAACCTCAATGATGATGCAGTTGTAGTCGTATTCCTTTACAAGAGCCAGGGTTTCAAGCAGACCGTCAAGCTCGCTTGCCTTGATTGTGGTGAAGTCAAATCCGCGCAGTACAATCAATCGCGCATCTGTCATCATCGGGGGGGCTGCCATGGTATCAAGCAGCTTTTCGTCGGTGTAGTCGGTGGCATCAATGACAATGTCATTGAAAAAGGCCATAGAGGGGTCGGGGCAGAGCGCCTCGCGCGTGGCACGCACGGCAGCGGCTTTCAGATAATCTTCACTGCCGAAAAAGAGAAATGCGTTGCCTACGGCGCTGCTAAGACCTGCGCGATAGTCCTCATCGGTGATAAAATCCGCCAAAACCGCACCTCCCCATTTTAGTATACATATATTATACTTTCAAATGTTCCGTTTGTCAATCGCGCACGCGCGTTTTCGCGCGAAAAAAATGAAAAAAAGTTTGAAAAAACTCTTGCGCGTAATGGGGGTGTGGTGGTATAATAAAGCATACTAAAAATGTAAGAACTGCATCATTTGGTGCAAGAATACAGGAGGAATAAATATGGCATACGATCCGAACAAGAGACCCGACGATATGGCCCGCATCACAACAAAAGAGCAGGCCGATGCATTTATTGCAGAGCAGGTTGCCGCTGTGCGCGCACAGGTGGGTGACAAAAAGGTACTGCTGGCACTTTCGGGCGGTGTAGATTCCTCTGTTGTAGCAGCGCTGCTCATTAAGGCAATCGGCCGTCAGCTTGTCTGCGTACATGTCAACCACGGTCTGATGCGCAAGGGCGAAAGCGAGCAGGTGATTGAGGTATTCGGCAAGGAGCTTGATGCAAACCTTGTTTATATTGATGCAACCGACCGCTTCCTTGACCTGCTGGCCGGCGTTTCCGAGCCTGAGCGTAAGCGCAAGATTATCGGCGCAGAGTTCATCAAGGTGTTTGACGAGGAGTCCGCAAAGCTTCAGGGTATTGAGTTCCTGGCACAGGGCACCATTTACCCCGATATCCTTGAGAGCATCAAGGCTGCTGAGGGCAAGAAGGCTGTTAAGTCCCACCACAATGTGGGCGGTCTGCCTGAGGATATGAAAATGGCACTTGTTGAGCCTATCAAGCTTTTGTTCAAGGACGAGGTTCGCGTTGTCGGCGAGGCGCTTGGTCTGCCTCACGCAATGGTTTACCGTCAGCCGTTCCCCGGCCCCGGTCTGGGTGTCCGTTGTCTTGGCGCAATTACCCGCGACCGTCTGCACGCACTCCGCGAGGCTGATGCCATTCTCCGCGAGGAATTTGATATCGCCGGTCTTGCCGAGAAGGTATGGCAGTACTTTATCGCCATTCCCGATGTGAAGAGCGTTGGCGTTAAGAACGAGAGCCGCTATGAGGGCTGGCCTGCAATCATTCGCGCCGTCAATACCAAGGACGCGATGACTGCCACTATTGAGGAGATTCCTTACGCAGTGCTCCACAAGATTGTTGCCCGCATCACCGCAGAGGTTGAGGGCATCAACCGCGTTCTCTATGACCTCACGCCTAAGCCCACGGGTACCATTGAGTGGGAATAATTTTATAATCTGATTTCCGCCGCAAGTGTTTTGACATTCGCGGCGGAATTTTTTTGCTTTTATGATTGCAAAAGTAAAAGTATCGTGTTATAATGGCGTTGTGGCGTGAAAGCCGCACAGAAAGGGGAATATTCTGATGCTTTTGACAACGAATTTTATTTTATTTCACGATGAGCTTGGCTTGGAGAAAACCATTGATGTGTTTGCTGCGGCAGGCTTTGAGGGCATTGAGTTTAATGCCGATTTGAAGGAGTATTATACCGATGCACACGACGAGGCGTTTTACAGACAGATGGGTGCATACGCAGTTGACAAGGGCGTGCCGATTACGCAGGCACACGCGCCCTTCCCGTCCGCGTACCCTGATGATGAGGCGCGCACCGAGCAGCGCTTCCACGAGATTGTCAAGAGCATGCAGCACGCTGCATGGCTTGGTGCGGAAATGATTGTTGTGCACCCTTGCACGCATATTGATTGTACGGCAGACCCCACAGTCTTTGAGTCGATGATGGAATACAACCTGAATTTTTACCGCAGGCTTGCGCCTTATGCAAAGGAGTTTGGCATCAAGATTGCGATTGAAAATATTTCACGCTCGGTGACAACGCGCGCGGACGGCTTGCTTCGCCTGCTGCAGACGCTGAACGATAGCGAAACGTTTACCGTTTGTTATGATGTCGGTCACGCCCACCATCTCGGGCAGGGAGCTGCTGAAATGATTTTGGCGCTGGGTGATATCATCGGCTGCACGCATATTCACGATAACGACGGCGCACACGATTCGCACACATTGCCCTACTACGGCACAATTGATTGGGAGGCCGTGATGCAGGCCTTTGCCGAGGTTGGCTATAAGGGCAATCTCAACTATGAGGCGGGCTATTTTGTCAGGCGTGCACCTGTGGCGCTTCGCTTGGAGAGTGCGACCTATATGGCAGCGGTTGGCAAGCATCTGATTCAAAAAATTTACCAGCATCAAGGTGTATAAGCGATGAAGACAGATTTTTCTTTTCTGTTGGATACCCTGCAACGACTGATTGACACGCCCAGTCCTGTGGGTTATTATGTAAAAATGAAGCCTGTAATTGAGGAATATGCCGCTTCCCTTGGCTACACCGTGACCTACGATAACCGCGACACCGCGTATATCAGGGTAGAGGGAGAGGATACCTCAAAAACTGTATGTATTGGTGCGCATGCCGATACGCTTGGATTGATGGTCAGAGGCGTAAACGCGGACGGTACGCTTCGCGTCCGTGCGCTGGGCGGCATCAATTTTGCCAACGTGGAGGGAGAAAACGTGACAATCCACACCCGTGGCGGCAAGACCTATACGGGTATGCTGGTTTGCGCGCACCATTCCTCTCACGCATACAGCGATGCAAAGACCATGGAGCGCAACGATGATACCGTTTTCGTGCTGCTTGATGCGTGCGTGAAAACTCCGGCAGAGGTGAAAGCGCTCGGCATTGGCAACGGTGATTATATTTCGATTGACCCGCGCTTTACCGTAACCGAGGCAGGCTATATCAAATCCCGCTTTCTTGATAATAAGGTGGCGATGGCGTGTGTCTTTTCGGTGCTGAAGCTTTTGGCGGAGCAGAAAATAAAGCCGAAATATAACACCGTGTTTGCCTTCCCCTTTTATGAGGAGATTGGCTTTGGCGGTGTTTGCATACCCCAAGAGATTTCCGAGTACATTGCCGTGGATATTGCTATTTTAGGCCCTGATTCCACGGGCAGCGAGCAGGCTGTGACGGTGTTTGCCAAGGACGCCTCAATGCCCTATGACTATGACCTCACAAACCGCCTGATTGCCGCCGCAGAGCGCGCAGGCTGTGCGTATGCCGTGGACGTGTTCTTCCGTTACGGCTCCGATGCAAGTCAGGCAATCAAGGGTGGCAACAACGTGCGTGCTGCTGCCTTTGGTATGGGTGTTTACGCCAGCCACGGTGTGGAAAGAACGCATCTTTCGGGTGTTGAAAATACCGCCCGTCTGATGCTCTCCTATATTCTTGAGGGTTAAGAATGATACCGTGAAAAAATGCCGCAGGGATTCCTGCGGCATTTTGCTTTTTGGGGAGAGAATGGGGATTACTTTATAAATGCTTTATCGTGATACCTGTATGTGCTTCCGACAAATTCAGACAACAGGGGGTGTTTGCTATTCGGCAATAGCGGCATCATATTCTGCGATGTAGGGCAGGTTTCTGTAATGCTCACCGCAATCCAGACCGTATCCGATGACAAAGTGGTCGGGAATGGTGAAAAGCGAGAGGTCTGCCTTGAAATCAACCAGACGGCGGTCGGGCTTGTCCAGTAGCGTCACAACGTGCAGGGAGAGGGGATTTCTCGATTTGAGCAGCTTGACAATGTCAGAAAGTGTTCTGCCCGTGTCAATAATGTCCTCTACAATCACTACGTGGTAATCTTTTATATCGTGGTCAAGGTCCATGGTGATGTTGACCACGCCCGTGGAGGTCGTGCCTTCGTAATAGCTCTTGGCGCACATAAAGCCGATTTCGCAGGGAACACTGACGGCGCGGCAGAGGTCTGCCATAAAGACGAAAGCGCCCTTCAGCACGCTGACCAGAAGAATGGGGCGGCCGTCGTAGAGCTTGTCAATTTCCTTGCCTGCTTCGAGAATCGCAGCGTCAATTTCTTCTTTGGTGATAAGTACACGCTTGATGCGGCTTTTATAATCTTCAAAAGAAGCAATCTTTTTCATGGCTTTACTGTCCTTTCCCATAGGGTTATAGGTGCATTATATCATTTTTTGTCGTCAAATGCAAGATAATGGAGGAAAATATCCGATTTTATATGCCGTAAAAGAGCATGCCGAGACCGCCTGCAATCACAATCAGCAGAATGGGAGAGAAGGGGCGCTTCCTCAGGTGCTTGTAGCCGAGCATCAGGGCGGCAAGCGTCAGGAAAATCACGAGCGCACGCCAGTCAAATGCAAGGGGAGTGCCAACGGTGCTGACACCGAGGACGACCAGGACAAGCATCGAAAGGGCAGTGGCGAGCAGCATACCGATAATGGCGGGCTGTATGCCTGTGATAGCAGCGCGTACACCTGCGCGCTTGAGAAGTCCTTTTGCCAGTGCGGCGATACAGAGAATGATGAGAAAGGAGGGGAGAACAACGCCGAGCGTGGCGCAAAGTGAGCCCCAAATGCCTGCCTGCGAGGAGCCGATAAAGGTCGCCATATTGACAGCAATCGGCCCGGGGGTGGATTCAGCCACGGCGATAAAGTTTAAGAGCTCGTCATTGGTGAGCCAGCCGTGGGTAAGCACCTCCTCGCGCATCATCGCAAGCATACCGTAGCCGCCGCCAAAGCTGACGGCGCCGATTTTGAGGAAGGTGAAAAAAAGCTTCAGATAAATCATTTGCTATCTCCCTCCTTTTTCTTCAGGCTGCCGATGAGGTAAACCGATATACCCAGCACGGCGCTGATTAAAATATAGAAAATGGAAGAGAAGCTCACGGCAAAGAGGCCGAATGTAAGCATAACGGCAAGGGTTACGCCCATAACGGAGAGGGAAAACGCGTTCTTTTTCATCTTTCTGAACATTTTCACACCTGCGCCAAGAATCAGCAGGACAACCGCTGCACGGATACCGCGGAAGGCGGCGGCAACCAGGGTCAGACTGAGGAAGGTATCAAAGAACAGGGAAATCAGGAAAATGATAGAAAACGAGGGGAGCACCACGCCAAGGGTGGAAAAGAGGGCGCCGATGACGCCGCCCACGCGGTAGCCCACATAGGTGGCGGCGTTGATTGCAACGGGACCGGGCGTGGATTCGGCAATCACGACCAAATCCATAAACTCATCGTGGGTGAGGAAACCGTGCTTGTCCACCAGCTCGCGGTCAAGCAGTGCGAGCATCGCAAAGCCGCCGCCAAAGGTGAAGGCGCCGATTTTCAGCATGGTAAGAAAGAGTGTGAGTACAGGGTGTTTTTTCATTTTTTAAGCTCCTTGTGCAGGGGAATGTTGCAGACGACTTCATCAATTTCATCAAGGGCACAGAGCAGATGCGCCGTGCGGGTGCCTAATTTGGATTCATCGCAAAGGAAGATGCGCTTGGTGGCGCGGTCAAGCATCGTGCTGTAGCATAGTGGGCTCCTTTTGAAGAGAAATGCGCGTTTTCAAAGCCCGCACCACGGCTTGTAAAATATGCGGTGATACATATATAATCGTATATGATTATAACGAACCCTTCAAACTTTTTCAAGGTTTTTTAAGAATTTTTATAATTCTTTATGTTTTTTGAGGGGAATGGGAATGATGGCAACGGCAGCTGTTATTGGCGCAGGCAGGAGTGATGGATTTTGCGTATTTTTCGCCTTTTTTCTTGCATTTTTCGGGAAGGATATGCTATAATAGGGTTAAATCCGATGTCACGCAGCGGATTTGAAAAAAGCATTCATTTTTAAGGAGGTAAAAATGAAAAAGTTTGCAAGGCTTCTTGGGTTTGACCCCGTAGAGAAGCAAACCAGTGTCAGAACGGAGATTATTGCAGGTATCGTTACATTCCTGGCAATGGCCTACATTCTGACTGTCAACCCCAATCAGATTCTGTATGCAGGTACGGCGGACGTCAGATGGTCCTCGCTCTTCATTGCAACGGCGTTTGGTGCCATCATCGGCACGTTGCTGATGGCGTTCCTGGCGAAGATGCCGCTTGCACAGGCGTCGGGCATGGGTCTGAACTCGCTGCTCGGCAGTATTATCGGCGGCGGTGTCGGCGCATTTGCGTACGGCTTCAGCTTCTCGATTGGTCAGGCCTTCATGATGGTGCTGATTTCGGGCGTAATCTTCCTGCTTTTGTCGGTGATTAAAATTAAGGACAAGACCTTCCGTGAGCTGGTATTTGACGGTATGCCAATTCCTGTACGTACCGCTATCTCTGTCGGTATCGGTCTGTTTATTGCCTATATCGGTTTCCAGAACGCAGGCGTGATTGTGGCAAATCAGTATACGCAGGTTGCACTTGTGGACTTTACAAATTGGGAGGTTTGTAAGCCTGCCATTGTCGCACTGATTGGCCTTTTCCTGATTGCTGTGCTTGATAAGCTGAATGTCAAGGGCTCGGTTATTCTTGGTATTGTCGGTGCAACGCTTGTCGGCATTCCCTTTGGCGTAACCAACGTGAAGGTGATTACCGGTACCGAGGGCATCTCCTGGAGGTTCTGGGAGAATTTTGCAAACTTCTTCAGCGTGGGCGAGGAGAGCGTATTCGGCTCCTTCACCTCCGTGTTTTCCGAGGGCTTCCCCGCAGGCTCGGTGTTTACTGTGATTATGCTCATTATCACGATGTGCATGATTGATATGTTTGATACGATGGGTACTATTGTGGGCTGCTGCGGCGGCAACCGTATTCTTTCCGATGAGAATGATAAGCCTCACAACTACGGTAAGATTATGGTTTGTGACGCAGTTGCGACCTGTGCAGGTGCGGCACTCGGCACCTCTACCGTTACCACCTTTGTGGAGTCGGGCGCAGGCGTTTCTGCGGGCGGCCGCACGGGCCTTACCGCCTTTACGACTGCTTGCATGTTCTTCCTGGCTATCTTTGCCATGCCTCTCTTTGCGATGATTCCTTCTGCTGCAACGGCATCGGCGCTGATTTATGTCGGCGTGCTGATGATGAAGCACAATGTCAAGAGCATTGACCTTGGCAACGCAATCAGCGCAACCACCGGCTTCCTGACCATCGTTGTTATGGTGCTTTCCTACTCTATCACCAAGGGTATCGGTGTTGGCATGGTTTCCTACACGCTGATGTCGGCAATTGCTTACCTTGCAGAGCTCGTGAAATATCTCATCGTGAAGAAGAATAACGCTGAGGCGGAGAAGCCCCGGTGGAATGTATCTGTTGTTGCATTGATTGTAACGGCGCTCTTCCTTGTTTACTTCTTCGTGCCTACGACTTTGGGCTAAATCACAAAAAACTTGCCCCGACGGAAAATTCCGTCGGGGCTTTTTTTCGCAAAATATAGCAAAATTGCATAAATAAAAGCGCTTTTTGTATAAAAAACGCAAAATCGGCTTGACACACCACGGCAAATGGTGATAAACTGTTTGTAATGGCAGCAGCCATAGTAATACGTAAAGGAGATTATAATATGAAGAAAATGCGTTTTGTTGCGCTGCTTGCAGTGATGATGGCGACTGTTATGCTGCTCTCCTCCTGCTGGTTCAGCGGCGTTTCTGTTAAGAAGTGGATTGATGACGAGGCGTCCTTCAAGACGACCCCCGTGCTTTCCGCAATGACCGAGGCACCCGGCCTTCCCGACGGTGCATGGCTGGTTGATAGTGCGCAGAATCTTGCTTATTTCCGCGCAATCACTGCTGACTCCGCTGATGACATTCACATCGTCTACGATATCGTGGAGAACAAGATTGTCAAGAAGGTGACCGAAAATGACCTTGTAGACTATGAGGTTACGCTTGCTACTGCTTGGGTAGGCGACGATGACGTTGCTTATTTCTACATCACTGAAACAACCGATTCCGGCACCAAGACCGAGCTTTATGATGTCACCGGTAACGCGGTTGCGAGCCAGAATAACTGCCCCGCGCCCGAGGATACCTGCGATTTGGTATACTTTGACGGCGCATACTACCGCCTGAAGAAGAACGGCACCCTTTCCAAGGCGTTCTCCTGGTCCGCACTTGCCATGCGCCCCTACCCTGATGTGAAATACGGTGAGTATTATTACGCCCTTGACAACGAGATGATTGTTGTGTATGACACCTCGCTGCAGATTGTATCCAGCTATGAGATGCCTGTCAATGCGCTTGCAGTCGGCATGACCAATACGACAATTCTGGAAAATGGCAATATTTTGGTTCAGTATCTCGTTCCCGAGCCCGATGATGCGAAGAAGTATTCCTTTACGGTGATTGGC
>JAFQMP010000073.1 GCA_017396225.1 Clostridia bacterium
GTCAGGCGCAAATCTCTTTTCATATCCTCACCCCCATTTTCTCTTATTTTGCCACAGGTGCCATTTTTTATGCAAAAAGAAAACGCGCCGCGCAAGATGCGCGGCGCGCCGATGCAATTGCATCTGACAGAGTTTATGCGTTCTCGTACGCGAGCACGGTTTCAAGCACTGCCTTCAGACCCGTGAGAATACCGCAGACGGTATCACACTTCTCCTCGGCAGCAGCGCGTGCTGCGATTGCTGCTGCAAGCTCCTCACCGAGCGCCGCCAGCTCTGCGCGTACGGCATCACGCTCCTGCGTAAGGGCTGTAATCTCCGCATCACGCGCCAGAAGCTGCTCATCAAGCAGCTCGGCATCTGCGCCTGCGGCCTCCCCCACCGTTACAAAACTTGCATCATAGGCGGGGTTCTCAAACCAGACCTCGCCCTCGCACTTGACATAATCCTCCCTTTCCTCGTCCCAACCATAGGACTTGCTTTCGGTGTACCCACGGTAGCGGGCAACGGCAGGATTTGCCTTGACCTTTTCATAAAGCGCCCGCACGTCTGCGCGGGTGCTGACCTTTTCCTGATAATTCAAAACAGCTTTTCCACTCCTTTCAAGATTTTGAGCACCGCAAGCAGCACCTCCACGCCCTCCTCGCTTTCAGCCAGATGCGAAAGTGTGCGGTGCGCGTGCCTTCACTCAAGCTTGTCCGAGGGCCTGGCATTCACACCCTTGGAATAGGCAATATCGGCCTCAATCTGCGCCACCATTTCCTCCTCACGGAAGGGGCAGCCGAGCTCGGCTGCCAGTGTGCGCAAGCGTGAGAGCACGTAATTGAGCTTTTCCGCCGAGGTATACCCCTCAAAGCGCTCCGCTTCCATTTCGTACTCCCTTGCCGCCTCCAGCATCACACGCATATTTTCAAGCGTGTGCACACGCCCGACACGACAGAATTTATAAATATTATAAACCAACGCTGCCGCATTGACGAGAATACCAAAAACGATACCGACAAGCTCCCAGTTACCAACGATAAAATCAAATACCTTCACGGTTATTCCTCCTTTTAGGACAAGGAGCGCTTTTTGCGGCAACCGCTGGCACGCTGTACTGCGCGCGCATACTCGCCGTAGGCCTCCTGAAAGACTGCAAGTGAACGCTCATAGGTATCAGAGGAGCCGCTGACAAAATCAATCATCGACAAAAGATAGGTCCAATACACGCGGTCGTAAGGAACGGGAACAGAAAGCTGGTCGGGGAGAAGCCCCTGCAAACCGTTGTCGCGCGTGTACTTCTGATGAATTTCAGTCGCGATTTTCTGCTCCAGCTCATCAAGCCAGCGGAGCATGACCTCATTTTCAAAATCATGCGGCTTGATTTGTCTGACAAATGTGATTACCTCATTTCTTGTCATCGCGCTTCACCTCACACATGACGCATACGGCTCTCGTCGGCAAAGCGACCCGCCTCGCGCTCCATCAGTTCTGCCGTGCGCAAATCCTGAATCTCGGACTGGTCAAGCAGCAGTGCGAATTTGCGGCGGATACGTGTCCAGACGCCGCGGCGAATGACGCAGTTCTTGCCGTTAATCGCAACATAAACGTCGTCCTTGTATTTTTCGTTGTCCTTGAAAAGACGCACCTCAACATACTCGTTGAGCCACTTCTCCTGCTCACGCAGGAAGGCACGGAACCTGGCCTCCTCCGCACTTTTTGCCATTGCCTCCTCATCGGGCATGGAAAGTGCGGAAAGCTTTGCCTCATAGGTGCTGCGCAGCTCCTCAATTTCGCGGCGCAGCTCGTCAATCGTTGCCTTTTCTTTATCGGTTGCCTGCATAATTACTCTCCTTTCTTGATTGCGGCGGGACGGACTGCGTGTCCGTCCCGATTATTTTTTCGCTCAGTTCGCGCCTACCTCAAAGGTAGAAGCGGTTTCAATGCGCACCATAAATGCCTCGACCAGACGTGCGGCCGCCTTGGTGGCCTTCCAGCCAACGGTTGCACGCTGATTGAGAGGGTCTGCCGTGCCCGCGGAGCCCAGCTGCTTAACAATGTGCTCAAGGCCGCCGCCTGCAAGCTCGGTTGTGCCGTAGGCGTTATCACCGAGCACCAGAGTTGCGTAGACATCTCTACCCGCAAGACCTGCCTCACCGGGATAGAGCATATCCTGTGCGGTCGTGGTGATATCGGTGCTGCCGATACCGCCTGCCACAAGCTGTCTGTCAAAGAACAGATAGTTTTCGCCGCCCTCGCTGTACACACCGCCCGTAATCTCGGCATACTGCCAAGAGGACTCAGAGGCATCGTATATCAGCACGCTGCGACCAATCATATCGGGGCTGACGCGGAAGCCGTTACCCAGCTGCAAGCGGTACTTGGAGCCGGTGCCGAAGCCCTCGCTTGCCACGCCTGCGTTAGAGAGCGTGGTGTAGGCATCGGAAACACAGGGAATGGTACGCGAGGTGGGGGTGAGGTCGGGTGCATGGAAGACCTTTGCCTCCGTGCTCTCGACAAAGCGCACGCCCTCAATCATACCGATTTCACCCTCGTAAAGCTCCTTGGTGTCGCAATACTGGTGGGGGTACTTCCAGTTGGCATCGCTCGTCAGGTCGTACGCACAGTCGGGGTGAATGATGCAGGCGTAAGCGCCGTTAATCTTCTCCGCGTTCTGGTTCTTCAGGAAGCGCACAGCGCGCTTGATGCAATCCACGCTCATGTAGTGGTTGCCGCTTTCCTGACCGCCGCAGAGCAGGTAACGAGCCGTTACAGCGTCCTCGCCGTACTGCACATTCGTGCCGCCGCACAGCACCTCACGGGTAATGGTATCCAGCGTTCTGCCTGCCTGAGAGCCAAGCAGCTTGGTTGCCATAACCAGATTGTTGTCAATCGCGGCAAGCAGCAGAAGGTCGGAAAGCTCGACATAGCCGCCGTACTGACGGACGGTTGCCTCAACCGCACCCATATTAAGGGACTGACCCGTGGGGGTCACACCCTCGGAAAGTGCTGCGGTCAGCTTGGGCAGCGGATCATACTTACGGAAGCGAATCGACTTGCCACCATTTTTGGGAATGGCGTGCTTCTGTGCAAACTGGTCGTGAATCAGGTTGGGCTCCGCATTGTCGATAAGATAATCGGCGTAATAGGTACGCATCTCATCGGAGAGACCTGCACCCTCCAGATAGGCGGTTACAGTACCGCCCTCCGCATCGGTGTAGCCAACGGTGGTGTTGACGTTTTTGCCTGCGCCAAAGCGCTGCAGGTCAAAATACTTGTTTTCCTTGTTCATCATAATTCCTTTCTTGTTCAGATGCGGGTCTGACGGAATTAAAACTCAATGCGCTCACCGCGCAAGGAGCGCCTTGCCATTTCAGCGCGGTCGTGACGGGTGAGGTGTGCTGCGCCGTTGCCCTGATATGCACCGACACCGGGAATCAATGCACTCTCCACAGGGCGCAGACCGCGTGCGCGAATGCTATCAAGCACCGCACGCTCTGTTTCCTCTCTCGTCCGTTCCACCGCCTCTCTGACAGCAGCGGCTATCACATCTGCCTGCGCCTCCGCCGCATCTGCGGCGGGCACATCGGCTGCGGGGGGCTCTGTCGCCGTCTCTGTCGACGCATCTTTTCCTGTTTCCGCCCGTAAGGCGGCACACAGCTCCCTTTCGTCCCGCGAGCCAAAGCGCTCTGCCGCCGCATCAATCACGGTACGGGCACGCGCAAGCTCCTCCATCATTCCCTTTTGTTCCTTGAAGCGACGGTTGAAGGTTTCCTGGAAATATGCGGTAAAGAGGTCCTTGTATTCCCCCTCTATCAAATCCCTGAACGCCTTTTCACGTCCCTTCTCCTCCTCTTGCTCCCCGGCGACAGGAGCGTGCGCTACGGTTTCGCCCGATTCTTCGGCTGCCTGAAGGGTGAGCTCAGGCGTATCCTTTCCACCCACATCGGTCCCCTCAAAAAGAGTCAGACCGCACCAAATACCATGTGTCATTTTTTACCTCACCTTTCGTGATGGGCGGAGACGGCGCTTGCCTTCTCTCGTTCCCCACTATACCACCTGACCGTACCGTCGACAAGCGCGGTACGGTGCAGGGCATGAAAATATAAGGGATATGCAGCTGCCAGCGCCGCAAGCGCCTGCACGGTCATATCAAATGCACCGCGCAAGCCACCCACACAGGAAAGAAAAACCTCTCCCTCACGCATCACAAGCCGCTTATTGCGGCAGCGCGGCTCCTGCTCCGCAAAGGAGAGGAGCGCGCCCGTGAGCGCTGACACCGCTGCACAAACAAGCGGCGCCTCACTGCCCTCCCCTGCGTGTCCCTGTACAAGAAGACGGTATTTCGCCCCCCGTCTGTCGGCATAAACCGTAATCACAGCGCAGCCTCCGCCACCGCCGTATCACGCACACGTACCGCCCCTGCCTCGGCACGTGCAAGCGCCTGCTCACGAAAATCCGATGTTATGGGCGTCCTCCCGTGCTTTTGCGATTGCGCGCCCACCGTTTCACCTGCGTGCGCCGCAACACGGGCACGTACACGCTCCACACCAGGAAAATCCATTGCATCAAGCAAAATGGTGGCAGCGGCTGCATTTTCGGGTGCAAATACACCCATTGAAAAGAGCTGCTTCAACATCTCGTTGTAGGAATAACGCGTATACGGGTTGCTTTTCTCGGCACGCACCTCAATATCAAACACCGGACGACGGGTGAGCAATGTGCCACCCTCCAGTACGCCGAGTGTCTGCTCCTTGATGCCGCTGTTCGACCAGTGCAGATAACGGTTGCCACCCGCACTGCCGAGAATACGGAAGCAGCGCTGCTCATCGTAAAACTGGCGCACGCACTCAACCATCAGCTCGGCAACCGCAACAAAGGCGCGGTAGGAGGCGGCAACCATATCACGCATCGTTTTGTTGCCCGATTCCTGCAACGCGGCAATCGCTGCGGCAGCAGTCACACCCGTATCGGGCGAGCCCTGCAGCACGTCGCGGTTGGCGGTAGTTTCCTTCAGCTCGCGAATTTTATCAGACTTGAGCTCCCGCCAGATGGTATCAAGGGGTGCGACCTCAATCTGGCGCAGGCGCTCCTCGTCGGGGTCACCCTCCACCGAAACAATGCGGCGGGAAAGGTCGCAAAATTCCTCCTCATTCACGCCTGTGCTGCGCTTACAGAAATAGCGCACCCTGGTTGCCCAATCCATATATTCGAGCAGATTGCGGTCAATGCGGTCAATGTAGGTTTGGGGGTCACGCCCCACGGCAATCACGCCGAAGCCCAAGGCACTCCCTGCAATTGGGTAGAGCACATCAAGCACAAAGGGGAAACGACCGTGATGATACCAGCCATTCTCGTAAAGCGGGTCATTTTCACTCGCGAAAAGCACGGTTTCACCTGTAAACTTGCAATAGTGCAGGACGGTGCGCCCATCGGCAGTGCGCTTTTTGTAATACCAGTCAACCACCAACGCGGTGTTCTCGCCGTCTGCGCCAAAGAGGCCGTCCAGCGCATCACCTGTGACACTGCCGTCATAACGCGGAAAGCGTGCTCGCAGCAGGGCGCGGTCAACCTGCTCCACGTAATAAACCGAGCAGGAATCCTGAATGTTTTTCACACCGGGCTGCCAGTAAAGCTGCGCGAGGTCAACGGCACGCACGTCCACATCGCCGAGGCCGTTTTCAAGCTCGGCATTAAAGAAAACGCCCCAGGCGCAGACACCGTGCTTAAGCTTGTACCACATATTATCCGAGTACGCACCCGCAAAGCCCGAGCGCGAGAGAATGACAGGGAGAATAGCGGAAAGTGCCTCGGCATCAGCCTCATCACTCTCCTCACGCGGCAGACAGACCGCCGTTGGGATATTCTCCATAAGGTCGGCATGCTTTTGCATCAGCGCATTGAAAAGCCAGGCGGAGGTGGGCGCGGTGCGCTCCCCCTCGCTGTTCTGGCGCGCCTGAGGCGCCATACGCAGGCGATACCAGTTTTCCTCCTCACGGATACGAGTGGCAAGTCCCTCGCGCTCACGGCGCCAGACAAGCAGCTCCTCTGCAGCAGCCTTGATTTCAGGCTTGCCAATGATAGTTTTTTTCTTCATAACAATCCTTTCTGCGCACTCAGCGCAATTCATTTCTGTGTGCATAAACCGTGATTTCACGGTCAAGCGGGTCAAGCATACGTATCGGACGCGGCACGCGCTGCTCCTCGGCACGCATCGGCACCATCATACAAAGATACCGTGTTTCATCTGCAATATGGTCCTCCATATCGCTATCCACGTCCTCCACTGCCGTGCGGCTGTATTGCAGGGTCGGCACCGTGCGCAAAAACTCGCGGCAGGTGTTGAATACATAGAGCATCGGTACGCCGTTTTTATCAAAGGCAAGACGGCTGTGCAGTTGCATCCAGCCCGCCACACGACGGTTGTCGCCACGCTCAAAATACACCCCATAGCGTTCTGCGGTTTCGGCAATTGCCTCCCCTCTGGAGGCGTCCCATATCGCGGGGTCCGCGACCCCCGTGACCGTTCTGCCCGAGAGCCAGGGGTGCTCCCGCTCCACGCGGGCAATCTCCCTGAAAATCTCCTCGGGTGTCAGACGGACGCCGACATTTGCCTCGCCCTGCGCGCAGCCGTAAAATTCCATCAGACGGTAAAGCCTACCGTCCCCGTCCTTTCCCCACCAGCCAACCGAAAAGGGCTTGGCATAACCAAAGTCAAAGGAGCGATAAATGCGCCAGCTCGCAGGCGGCTCAAAGGGTGCTATCACGTGTGTATACAGACGGTCTGCATAATGCGTGGGGTCATCGCGAAACTCCTCAAAGACCTGTCCCTCATACACATTCCAATCCCCCTCCAAATGCGCCCTTCTCTTATGGGCCGGCAGCGCCTCCAGGCGGCGCACATAATCGGGGTCTGCCGACATCAGCACGCGGTTATCATAAACCACGGCGGGGATAAAGGCGTAGTCCTCAGGATTTTCAAGCCCCTCAAAGCGACGGTCAATAAAAAGCCTTTTGATATACGCGTGTCCAACCCCGCCCGGGTTGCAGGTGTAATAGACACGAGTGCGGAAATACGACTTGGTGGTACGGAGTGCCGTACAAATAAAGACAATCCATTCCTCCTTGAAATGAGTCGCCTCCTCAAAGCCGATGACATCATATTCCGCGCCCTGATATTGCAGCACGTCACCGTCGCTGTCACAATATCCGAGAGTCAGGCGGGAGCCGTTTGGAAAGAGGAAGGCACGCTCGTCCTTTTTATAGGTCGCAAAGCCCAGAAGCTCACTTTGCAGGGGGAGAATATGATTTTCGCGAAGCTCCTGCAGACTGCGGCGCAGGAGGAGCAAGCGGAGTGCGGGGTAACGCATCGCCAGCATCACCATTTTACGGCGCATCGCCCAGGATTTCCCACCGCCGCGTGCACCGCCGTATGCCACGTGCTTTGCCTCACTTAAAAAGAACTCCTGTTGTCTTGCATTGGGCACCTCGTGCCTCAGCTTGTCAAAAATCAGCGGCTCCATGACTCAAGCTCCCCCTCAAAGCGAATCACGCCACTCCCCTCACCGCCGTCAAAGAGCGACCCGCCCGACTTGCCGCAGGCGCGGTCCAGAATACTCTCGGCAGCCTTCAGGCGCAGCTCGGGCTTGTTTTCGGTATCGTTCATCAGAGAAACGATAACCGCCACCGCAGCAGCACCCGCATCGCGTAGGAGCAGCCTCGGGTCAAGTGGCAGTGCGGGCTTATCGGTCATCAAGCACCACCTCCCTTACGCCTCGGGCGTCACCCTCTCAAAGGCAAGGCGGTAATCACCCTCTGTACTGACAGCCTTCAGACACCAGGCATCAAGCACAGCAGTCAGCGCAGACTTCTCAATACTGATACCAAGCACATCGGTGCTGCCAATAACACGCACCGCCTCATTTGCGGCGCCGTCACGTGCTGCGGCAAGTGCCAGCAGGGGCAGAAAGCCAACAAGCAGGCGATTAATTTCAGCCTCACCCGCCAAGTCCTCCTGCAACGCCTTAATTTGCTTGGCACGCGAGGAAAGCAGGTGCTTTGCTGCCTCAAGCTCCCTTTCAAGGCTCTCTTTTGTCTTCTCTTCCATTACTGATATCTCCTTTCATAATACCCGTCAAGCGCAAGCTTGAAGGGACATTTCAGATACGCGCTCGGGTGAGCGCAGTAACCATAGACAATGTCGCGGCGCGACGTGCGGTCAGGGAAACGCAATTCCCCGCACTCACAATAGGTCACGCCATGCTTTTCATAGCGGTAATACGGACACATTCCTGCAACCGGCATTTGTATACCTCTCTTTCGTTTTGTTTCGTTTTTGGAACGGTTGGTGCGTGGCGCTCGCCGTCACAAAATCGGCACACACTCGCGCAACGCCATTCGTCCTTTTTTTAGGACGCTCATCTGAAAAAATCATTGTAAACGCGTGCTTTTTCCCTGAAATTCACAGTTTTATGCAAGCGCGTTTCATTTTTAGGACGATTACAGCATACACCAATGCCGCCAATTTGTCAAGAACAAAAACATGAACAAATTGTAAATTCGTTTCGTTTTTGAAACGGCCGCTTGACAGATATTTTGGCGTTTGATACAATAAAAATAGTAGCAAGCTCCTGCTTGTTTCACTTCTAAAACGCCCTTTGGGCAAAAAAGAAAGGCAACGACAATGACTGTATCCGACCGTATTCGTGCACAGATGCAACTGCTAAATCTCTCTTACGGCGAGCTGGCAGCTGCCACAGGACTTACCAAATCCGCGGTACACCGCTACGCCACGGGACTGACTGATAAGGTGCCCACAGAAGCGCTGGAAAAGCTGGCAAGGGCACTTGGTGTTACCCCTGCCTATCTCACGGGCTGGGAGCAGCCACACACGCTTGCCGCACATTTTGAGGGGGAGGAATTTTCCCCCGAGGAGCTGAAGGAGATTGAGGACTTTGTCCGCTTCGTCAAATCCAAGCGCACACAGTAACGGAGGCGCCAGGCATGTACGAACAGCTGCTTGACGAGGCCGTCGCACACGGTCTGACCGTCATTGAAAAATACCCCTTTCTCTCTCCGCGTATCCGCGGGCTTTGCTGCGATGACACGATTGCAATCAGCGCGCAGGTTGAAACCGAGGCGGAGCGCAAGGTTGTGCTCTGCGAGGAGCTTGCACACGCCCTGCATTCCTACGGCAATATCCTCTGTGACCCCCAAATGGAGCGCCGTGTGCGCGACCGCATTTTTGACCGCCTGATTGGTCTTGAGGGATTACTTGACGCCTTTCTTGCAGGCTGTCGCGAGCCCTGGGAGTTTGCAGAGCATTTTGATGTCCCCGAGGAATTTCTGCTTGAGGCTGTCGCCTCCTACCGCGCACGCTTTGGCACGATGACAAAATTATCCTGCGAAGCGGGCGAATTTGCCATTTCCTTCGAGCCCACGCTGCGTTTGCGCCGCCTATGCAGAACGCGCAGTGGAAAGCGTGCCGTCGGTCGGCGCGCAGACTCCGAAACTGCCTGAAAGGAGTTTTTATATGAAAAAATATCTGCTTTCCCTCGACCAGGGTACAACCAGCTCACGCGCCATTGTGTTTGACCTTGCAGGCAATCCTGTGGCGAAGGCCTCGCGTGAATTTACGCAATATTTTCCCCGCGAGGGTTGGGTAGAGCATGATGCCGAGGAAATTTTTGAAAGCCAACTTGCCACCGCACGCGAGGCACTGGAGACGGCAGGACTTTCCGCCAACGATATCGCGGCAATCGGCATCACCAACCAGCGTGAAACAACCGTTGTCTGGGACAAGGAAACCGGCAAACCGATTGCCCCTGCCATTGTTTGGCAGTGCCGCCGCACCGCAGAGCACTGTGCCAACCTGAAGGCGCGCGGTCTTGCCCCTCTGATACGCCAAAAAACAGGCCTTGCGCCTGACCCCTACTTCTCGGCGACCAAGATTGCGTGGCTGCTTGAAAACACCGCCGGAGCCGCCCAAAAAGCCCGCGAGGGCAAGCTGCTCTTTGGCACCATTGATACATGGCTCATCTGGAATCTGACCGCAGGGCGTGTACACGCAACAGACCCCTCCAACGCCTCGCGCACTATGCTTTTCAACATTCACAAAATGACCTGGGACGAGGAGCTGCTCGTACTCTTCGGCATACCGCGCTGTATGCTCCCTGAGGTCAGGGACACCGCCTCTCTCTTTGGCGAAGCCGACCCCTCTCACCTCGGTGCCGCAATCCCGATTGCAGGTGTGGCGGGCGACCAGCAGGCAGCGCTCTTCGGTCAGTCCTGCTTCGAGACAGGTGATGTCAAGAACACCTATGGCACAGGTGGCTTTCTCCTGATGAACACAGGCGATACGCCCATTCCCTCCAAAAACGGTCTGCTCACCACAGTGGGCTGGCGCATTGCCGGCAAAACCACCTATGTCTTGGAGGGCTCGGTATTTATCGCAGGCGCTGCCATTCAATGGCTGCGTGACGGACTTGGGCTGCTTGCCACGGCAAGAGAAAGCGAAGCAATTGCCGCCTCGGTTCCCGACAGCGGCGGGGTTTATTTCCTGCCCGCCTTCGTCGGTCTTGGTACCCCTCACTGGGAAGCTGATGTGCGCGGCACCATCTGCGGCATCACACGCGGCACCACGCGCGCGCATCTGGTACGTGCAACACTCGATGCGATTGCCCTGCAAACCGTCGATGTGCTTGATGCGATGCAGAGCGATACGGGGCTAAAAATTCCCTGCCTGCGCGTGGACGGCGGCGCTGCAGCCAACAACCTACTGGTGCAGCTGCAAAGCGACTACGCAAATCTACCGATTGCTCGTCCGCAATCGGTAGAAAGCACCGCCTGGGGCGCTGCCGCCCTGGCCGGACTTACTGTAGGGCTCTTTGATAGCACCTCGACGCTTGCAGGTCTTTCTGCTAAGGCAGAAACCTTCCACCCACACATGACCGCAGAAGCACGCGGGGGCGTGCGCGACGGTTGGAAGCGCGCCATTGAAAGTGCGCGCACCTTTGCAAAGAAATAACTTATCTACTATAAAAATCCCCATTGACGTTATGTCAATGGGGATTTTTATCATAAATTGCGGATTAACCGACGATGCCGGAGCGCTCGATACCCTGTACCAGATATTTCTGGCAGAAGAGGTAAAGAACAATCAGCGGTGCGCTGGCCATCAGGCCGCAAGCGTAGGTAATCGCCTGCCTATACGATGCCGAGGGCGACTGTGCGGTTGCCTCCTTGAAGATAGAAACAAGAGAAGCGGGAATATTCTGCGATGCCTGAGGCAGATAGGTCATCAGCGCAGGTCTATCAGCCATGAAGAAAAGCGGAATATAGAAGTCGTCCGTCCACTGCCAGCAGAATGCAAACAGGAACACGGTAATCAGCATCGGAATCGACAGGGGCAGAATGACCTGCACGAAGGTGCGCAGTGTATTTGCACCGTCGAGGTATGCAGATTCCTCAAGCTCATCAGGTACGCCACGGAAGAACTGACGCAGCATGAAAACATACAAGCCGTTCTTGAAGGCCAGACCGGTCATCGACAGAAGGAAGAGCGGAATCACGCTCTTAATCGTGCTGATGCCGCCAACAAAGTTGTCGGGCAGAATGTGAATCTTCGAGAGAACCGCGTCAATACCCTCAATACCCGTACGGGCACCGCCAGCAAGGAAATTAAAGATACCGAAGATATCCAGATGCTGGAAGCGATAGAAGATTGCAGACTGCATCGTACCGTGCGGAATTGCAAGCGACAGAACCACCATAAGGAATACAAGCTTTGCACCCTTGAACTTAAACTTTGCAACACCGTAGCCGATGAGTGCACAGGAAAGCGTCTGCAGCAATGCACAACCAAGCGAAAGAGCCAGGGTAAGGAAGAAGGTCTTGAAATACCCAATGTCTACAATGATTGATTTATAAATTGCTGCCGAAAGCCCACGAGGTACGTTTACAACGGTTGTATCCATGAAATCGGCAGGCGCCATAAAGGAACGGATAACAATCGTATAGAAGGGCTTCAGAATCACGAATGCGATACCAATCAGCAGAAGCAAGCGGAAGATATACCACAGCACGTTCTTCGCAAAGTTCACAGAAAGGTACTTGACCTTCATACGCTCTTTGAGACTGGTGCGCTCAAAGTCAACGCGAATTTTGTTTTTGGTTTCGCGCATAACCTGGGGCTTTGAATCCATATTATGTGTCATTGTTATATCCTCCTTTCCTTAGTCTCTGCGCTGATAGAAGACATATGCGGAGAAGATACCCGCTACAATGCCAACTATCACAAGTACAACGAGGAAGTACATCCAACCCATTGCGGCACTGATGTGCTGCGAGTGTTCAACCGTACTGACGTACGTGGAGTTGATGATGCCCATAACGGTATTGGTATCGGTGGTAAAGGAGTCGATAATGGTGTAGATTGCATTTACCAGAATCATCGGGCTCACCATCGGGAAGGTAATCTTCCAGAAGGTTTCCCAAGAGGTTGCACCGTCAATCTGGCAGGACTCGTAAATTGCAGGAGAAATCGACTGCAGCGAGGCCAGGAAAATCAAAATCTGTACACCCGAGCGATTGATAATACCCGATATACTTGACACCGCCGAGGAAATGTATGTGACAAGTCCTGTACCGACACCCAAGCTGCTGAAGATTTTTGCAAGCAGGCCCTCCAGCGCCATGGTAGATGCCAGTTTGTCAGTGGCACTCTCCTCCATACCAAGGTCCATACCGTTACCCGATGCGCCATAAGAGGTTGCCATGATAGACTCCATAATACCCGTAGATACAATAACGGGCAGGAAGAAAATCGCACGGAATGCAGCGCGGCCGATCATCTTCTGGTTCAGAATAACAGCAACAAAGAGTGAGAAAATCAGGATAGCGGGAATATTAAATGCCATTTCCTTCAAGCCGACCAGCAGAGACTGGGCGAAGTCCGCATCACCGAAGAGTGCTGTGGAATAATGCTTGAAGCCGACAAATTCCTTGGTCGTAATACCGTTATCGGTTGTGTAGTTGAAGAAGCTGAAAGAAATCGCTTCCCAGAGAATCGGCAGATAGATGAATACCAGACCGATGACAAAAGGAAGAACAAAGAGCCAACCGGCACGTGCCTTTCTTTTGTCAAGGGAGGCAATCTTTTTCTTTTTTACGGGCGCTTCAGGCGCCATTACTTCTTTAGTCATAAGTATTTACCTCCCTTTCTGTTATTTCGTGGGGTAAGTGATGACAGCGTAGCCGTATGCCTCGATATTGTAAACGATAAGCTCACCATTAACCTCAACCGTGGTGGTGATAGCGTAATCGTTAAAGTTCAGAATCAGAGACTTCACTGCGTAAGCGTCGCCATTTTCATCATAATCACCGTAGGTGACCTTGACAACATCACTGTCAACAACGTACTTGTAGTTGTTGCTTTCCTCGGCCTCAACAGTGGTATCAGCCTTGGGAAGAACAAGCGTTGCAGTCAGTGCATTGATTGTTTCCTCAAGCTTCACATTGATGCCGTCGGTGTTAAGCGTGTACATAAAGAGCGTCAGCAGGGTTTCTACCGCAACGTTGTCGTAGCGAATATCCACATACTGCTCGTTATCACCATACTCTCTGTAAGCAATACGGTAGAGGAACGCCTCGCGGTCTGCCACGCGGTCATACGCGATGTTGGTGTAGCCGGAGAGCACCTCATTGACAGCCTCGGGAGCGCCGTATTCCAGTGCGAGGTCGGTTGCAAGAACCTTATCTACGCTATTGATAAAGACGTCCTTGTTGGCAGCGGTCAGTGTAACCGTCTGTACACCGATGTAGCGCGCGCGGATTGCCACGTAAATGTCAATCACCTTGGAAAGCTCAACCTTTGCAGCCTCGCAAATCGCAAGGTCCGCGCCGGTGTTGCGGAGGTAATCATACTGTGCCTTGGTCTGCTCGAGCAGGGTGTCAATGTTCTTGTTGATAGCAGTCAGCTCAGCAACAGGACGTGCAACATAAGTCGTCAGGGCAAGGTTGAATGCCTTCTCAAGCTCCTTATTGCTCTTGTCTGCAAGATAAGCGTTCCAAGCGCTCATCAAAGCGCTGTTTTTGCTACGCTGTGCCTGAACAAGTGCATACTGCACGTCAAATGCATCGGCATATGCCTGCATCTTTGCCTCAGCCTGGGCCATGAATGCCTCGGCTGCCTTAGTCTTTTCAATCTTCTCCTGCAGTGCAGCTGCCTGTCTTTCAGCCTCAGCAAGTGCGTCCTGCCAAAGTTCTTCTTCGTCAGGAACACGGGACGTGTTGGTGGCATCATCTCTGTTCAGGAACTCGTGGTCAATAATCAGTCTATCCTGTACATCGTGGAGCACCTCATTGAGCTCATTGTAAATCTCAACCAGACGTGCACGCCAGATGTCATAACGCACCGAGTAGTTCTGAGAAAGGAGTTCGTCCTCCTTCAAAAGCTCGGTATTGGCGTAGGAAAGAATGAAGTAAACGCCTGCACCGCTCTCCATTGCCTTCAGCATCGCGTAGGTCAGGTTGCCCTCCATATTAAGGGGCGAGCCTGCAAACTGCACGTAGCCGTGCAGAACCACGCCGACAAAGGGTACAGCGGACAGCTCCCTGATATAGCGGTTGGAATCAAGCGGTACGTCAAGGATATAATCGGCATAGGCCCAAGTATACGCGTTGCCGCCGTCGACCATAATGTCGTAATTCTTCTCAGAGAAGTAATTCAGCGCCTCAATCGTGTAGTTCTTGGAATCCTCACGGAGCGAAACGTCCTCCTCGTCATAACTCGAGTTCAGGTCGCTGCCCATCGTGGAGAGGGAGATTGACAGATTGCCATACTTTGCATATCTCTTTTCCAGCTTTTCGTAGAAGTGGCTGAAGGTTGCGGGAGAGCGCACCATCTCAAAGTAGCTGACAAAATCCTGTCTGGTTACCGAGTAGGTACGCTTAGTGGTATAGCGGTTATCCACCGTACGCGCACCATACTTCTTCATATTGACAGAAGATTCGGAATTCTTGGTATAAAGGAAGTCAAAATCAGGGAAAAGACCCATTTCAGGGTGCTCGACTGCATATTCAACAAGTGCCTCAAAGCCGGCCTTGCCGCCTGCAGCCTTTTCCCACTTGAGCTTATAGGGAACCTCTGAGTAAAGACCGCCGTTTGCATAACCGGTCATCTTAAACTGAACGTTGCTGATTTTCTCGCCAAGCAGATACTCATACATGGTCTCAATATCCTCGAAGGAGGTGAGTGCCACGGAAACGGTTACGGGAACCGACATAATCTTCTTGACGGTATCGGTACAACCAAAGGTCTCAATGTAAAGCGGGATAGACTCCTGTACATCATCTTTTGTGAGACGCTCGAAGCCCTCCTGCGTTGCGCTCAGATAATCACGGTAAGCGCAGGCCATACCCAACCAGGAGCACTCGTAGTAGCGAGAGAGATCCGCTTGCTCAGCCTTGTTCTCATCGGAAAGAATAATGTAGCGGATTCTGTAGTCGTCGGTGTAACGACGGCTTGCATATACGTCCCAGCCAGACTTGGAATGGTCCATCGGACGCGTGATGAAGGAGGGGATAACCGAGGTGTAGTACTTTTCGGTGTGATTGAGTGTGAGAGATGCCATTGCATCGCCCTGCTCAATGATTGCGAAATAGCCATACTGCTCTACGGTTTCACCCTTGGCGTCCTTGACGGTGGTTGCCTGGCCAAAGACAGGCATACGCATCGGCGTGGTAGCCTTTCCGGAAAGACCGGAAATCGCCGCATAGTCCGCACCGTACAGGGTCATCGTGGTCGGGTTCAGCGTGCTCAGGCTATACAGTGCGCCGGAGCCGTCAGGGAGGAAGGAATAGCCGTCATAGGTCAAACCGCCGTCAACGGGGTTACCCTCTGCGTCCTTGTTCTCGCTACCCTTGTAGGAAGCACCCATATAGGGCAGAATCTGCAGATTGGTAATGCGGTAAAGAGTCTCATCGTAGCGCAGGCCGTTTGCGGGCAGGCTTACGGAAAGACCTGCATCACTGATCGTGTACTCAAGCGCCATACGGAATACAGGCGGCGAAATAGAATCCTCTTCATATTCAACCAGCTCGTAGTCCGCCTCCATCTGTGCGAAGGAGTACTCAGGGCAGTACTGCAGAATGTAGGACTCCAGCCTTCTCAACAGAGCGGGAGACTTGTTGGAGTCGTTATAAACGTAAAGATTGATGTTCTTCTTTTCAGTTACCGGATAACCCTCAGCAACACCGGGGCCACCCTGCTCCTTCTTGGCGAAATACACCATAAAACGAGAAAGCTCATCAGAGGTAATCTTCTTATCCTTGACGGCCTGCTCAAGCGGCGTCTTGATGTAGGTAATGAAGCTCTGCTCCTCAATTCTCATAGGCAGCAGGTAGCGAGAGGAAAGTTCACCGATAGAGTATTCCACGCGCACGCCGTTTCGAATCGGCAGCACATTAATCTGATTCTTCATCACGGCGCTGGAAAAGCTGTTCAGCGTATTGCCACTCGGCTCAGCAGCGCTCTTGTAGGAAACGATGATTTGCGACATCATCTCATCGTACTGCGCAGGCAGTGCCGTTTCCTTCTGAGAAAGGTCCCAGGGGTTCGTAAAGAGAATCTCGTCAGTCGCCTTCTTCTGATATGCAACTACTGCGGTAACAGGGTCGCAATACAGGGCATACTCTGCAGTCTCGTAGAAGAGCTCCATTGCGTCAAGGCGGTCCTTGGCGGTTTCATAGGTCATCTGCTGGCAGTAGTATTTTGTCCACGTCTCAAGCGAGTCGGATTTCTTCGGGGGCTGAAGCTCCTCGTCGGCTGCGGAAACAACCAACACGGGGAGCATACAGGCGAGCATAACCACCGACAAAAGCGCGGACAGAAATCTTACTAAAAACTTTTTCATATTCAGTTTTCTCCTTTCCGCACTTACAGTCGATAGTTGATTTCAGATACGATGTTGGAAATAAAGCCAACCATGTCCATAACCAGAGAGGTAAAGAGAATACCCAGGAACATGATAAATGCCATACCGACAATCGTACAGAGAATAATCACAAGGTTCTTACCCATGGTATAGTCGTGCGTAACCATGGTACCGAAGAAGAGAAGGAAGCCCGCCCAGATAAAGCCAAGTGCAATCACCAGCTTCAGAATATCAAGCTCCTCAACCACAACGAAGTTCGAGAACAGCGTTGCGGGAACGGTGGTCAGGGTAATCGGCAGAACCGAGTAACCAACCGCCACGAAAATATCCCTGAATTTACCTTCGCCGTCAAACAGGGTGGTAAGACACCAGTTTGCAATAACGAAGAGCAGAACGGGAACGAAGACCACGAGAACCTGCATCAGGATATTTGCCTGACCCTTGCTCTGCGGGTCCATAACATAACCGGTACCGACCGCACGGTAGAAGAGCGACAGTATCGTAATGCCCATAAAGACGAGGGCTGCGCGTACAGAGCCGCGTTTCTCGTGCTTCAAATCCCAGAAACCGTCCACAGGGTGGAAGATAACGTGGAATACATAGTAAAGCTCTTCCTTGAAGGTGCGTTTTGTCTTGGAGACCGCCACGCGCTTGTTGATCTTGCCGGCGTGCTGCAGGAATTTCACAATCACCACGCAAACAATAACAATAACAACAGGAATGAGCAGGAAGAAGCGGGACATCCACTCCTTACGCATCTCCTTATAAGCGACCGAGTAGTTCTCGGTATCGTAAGCAGCCTTGTAGTATTCAAGAGCCTCCTCGTATTTACCGCTGCGGGAGAGCGACTGACCGATACCGATGTAAGCGGCATCGTAGTTCGAGTTGCGCATCAGGATTTCCTTCCAGTCATCGATTGCAAGGTCGTACTGGCGGTCATTCTGGTGTTGCAGCGCACGAATCAGCGTATCGCCGTACTCGGTGCGCTTGAATACTGTGACGTTACCGTTGGTATCAAGCACCAGGAACACGTCCCCCTGGTAGCAAATCGCCTTCATCGTATTGAGGTCAATGTTACCAAGCTGCTGACCCTTGTCGCAAAAGGCGAAAAGCAGGTTGCCGTCGTAATCATAGGTAAAGATTTTGCTGCGTTCAACGTCGAAAATCGTCCAGGTTCCCTCAGGGCCGCACGCAACGTCCTCTACACGGGAAATGTCACTTGCCGTATCGGCTGCTTTACCACCCGTGTAATCAATTTCGCCTGCAGGCGGCCAGAAGCCGTTGCGGCGCATGATTTCGTCACCTGCGGGGTTCAGAAGCTTACAAGGGGCGTAGACGCCGGTCTTGACCTTGGTCTTGATAGCGCTTTCCATCTGCGCCTCAAGCTCGGGCGCGTAAATGGTTGCATAGATAAAACCGTTTTCGTTGATATCAATATTATTATAAGGATAGGAAACAATCTTTTCGGACTTTCTGCGCTGCTCCGCAGTCTGGAAGCGACGCCAAATCTGATCCCAGACCGACATAACGGCCTGCTGTGCACCGATGAAGGTGGTAAACTCACCCTTATCGGTCATAACAATGATACCCTCACTGGTCTGCTTCGATACGACATAAAGTCTCTCGTACGCGTCAACAGCAAGTGCAATAGGCTCATAAATTGCATTCTCGGAGAAAAGCTCAGATTCAGGCTCTTCAATCACGGAATCAAAGCTGCCGTCGTGGTTAAAGGTAACAATACGAGCGTTTGCGGTATCGCATACAAAGATGCGACCCTTCTTATCCTCACCGCCGACCGTACGGTCCTCGGTGACGAATACACCTTTCGGCTGCTTAAAGCTGTCAAGCAAGCCCTGGTCGTTTTCGAATGTCGAAATAACCTTTTTCACATGATAATACTTATCAAGGATAAGAATGCGATTATTATCGGTATCGGCAATGTAAACATTACCTGCCGCATCAACGACCATATCGCTTGCATTCTTCAGCGCCGTATCCAATCCCATTGAGCTTGCGTTAAGAACCTTCTCAGGCGTATATGCATCAGGAGAAAGCAGCGGCTTACCGTCAATGGAATAGGTGTAGGTCTGATATGCTTGTGCAGCTGTCGCCGGAATGGCAAAGACCATCAGGAGGGCAAACAGCACACACACGATAGATATGATTTTTTTCATGTTGTCCTCCTTTGATTAGTCTTTCATACCGGACGAGCCCATTGTCTCAATGATATTGGACTGGGAGATAACGAAGACGAGAATGGGCACCAGCATCATAATAACCATCGATGCTGCGTGTGCACCCGCACGCTTGATACCGCCCGCCATAATCTGACCGATAGCGTAGTTGAAGGATTTGAGCTGCTCGGAGTGAATGTAAATCGAGCTGCCCTTGTTCCAGAGGTCCTGGAAGGAATAGATAATAAGCGTCAGCCATGCGGGCTTAACCATCGGCATCGCAATGACCCAGAAGGTTCTGAGCTCCGATGCACCGTCCAGACGTGCCGATTCAAGAACGGCGTCCGAAACGTTGGTCTCCATGAACTGCTTCATCAGGTAAAGGCCCAGCGAGGTTGCCCATGCAGGCACGATGATTGCCCAATAGGTATCAATCCAGTTCAAGGCGCTCATTATAATAAAGGAAGTAACTGCCGTAACCGTGGAGTGGAACATCAGCGAGGTTCTGACCGTACGGAACATCAGCTGACCGCCGGGGAACTTGATCTTTGCCATTGCGTAAGCCGCAAGAGAGGAGAAGAACAGGTTACCGACCGTACCGACAACCGAGGTAAAAACGGTGTTGAAGATGTAACGGGAGAACGGCACCCACGAGGTGTTCATCAGCATGAACAAATCGCGGTAGTTTTTGAATGTTGGGTTGCGCACGAAGAAGCGCGGGGGGAACATCCACAGCTCGTCAAGGGGCTTCAGGGACTGCATGACAACATAGATCATGGGCAGGAACATGAAGGCACCCAGGAGAGCAAGAACAATCGTGATACCTGCATCACCGCCGGCCGAACGGTTGAGGACCACCTTATGCTTTCTGGTACGAAGTTTCTTTGCCATATTACTGACCCACCTTTGACAAGACTTTCTTGACCAGCATGTTCGCACCGATCATAATCGCAAAGAGCACAACCGCGATAGACGAGGAATAGCCAACCTCAAAGCGCATACCGCCGTAGTCATCAAGATGGTGCATGATGGTATGTGCCGCATAATCGACGGAGGGGAAGCCACACAGAGCCGTAACAACGCCACCAAAGCCAAAGGCAGAGGTGATTGCCATAACGGCACCGAACATCAGCTGGGGCTTCATCGAGGGCAATGTAATAAACCAAAGCTCCTGCCAACGGTTGCGTACGCCGTCCACGGCGCCCGCCTCGTACATCGAGCGGTCAATGCCCTGCAAGCCTGCGATAAAGGACAGAAAGGAGGTACCAAGCGAGGTCCAGAGTGCAACCACGATACAAAGAGGCATAACGTACTTTGCGTCCTGGAAGAACTGAATCTCCGAGGTGATGATGCCGAGGTCAAGGAGGATACCGTTGACCCAGCCGTAAGAGTCGCCCGAGAACAGGGTACCCCAGATGAGGTACACCTGACCGGAAATAGAGGGTGCATAGAAGATGAGCGTAACCACCGCACGAATCTTGGGGGGCAGCTCGTTAATGAACCATGCTACCATCAGGGACATCAGGTAGGAAACGGGACCTACGATGATAGCAAAGATCAAGGTGTTTTTACAGGCGATAATGAAAATATCGTCATCGAGGAAGAGACGGATATAGTTATCAAGGAAAACAAAATCCGGCACCTCGAGCAGGTTAAAGTTTGTTAAACTGATCACCATCGAAAGCAGCACGGGCACAACCGTGAACAGAGTGAAAATCAGCATATAGGGTGCTACCATTGCATAGGCAACCTTGTGCTTTTTCATCTCATTCCATGTCCATTGTGCGCGTGACATATCCGATCGGATCACCGCTTTTTTCTTTGACATGTTGTTTCTCCTTACAGCGCTAAATTATAATGTAACCGAATTACGACTTCACATTAAGCGCAGCAATTGCATTGTTAATCGCCTGAACCGTGCCCTTGTAAGCATCGGTATCCAGAGCAAGCAATCTGTCGCGCACGTTGGTCAGGGTGTGCTCTTCAACCAGGTCATAGTCACCGCGCTTGATATCAGCAATGATATCAGACATAATGTACTCTGCCTGCTTGTCAACGTTGCCGCCCGAGCCGACCTTTTCAACATCGGCGTTCCAGGCTGCAAGCAGCTGGTCAAGGCGCTTACTCTTCAGCGTCTGGCCAATCTCGAGGGTTTCAAGACCGAACTCCTCACGCTTACGGGTAATTTCCTTGTTAATAATTGTAATGTAGCTCTGCAGCTCCTCAGTAGGATCTGCGTTATCGTTGTACGCAGCAAGGAATGCGAAGCTGGTGTAACGGCCAATAATATAGCTGCCAGGATAGTTGGGGATAGACGCGAGTTTTTCGAACTGAGCGTTCAGCTGCTTCAGTTCCTCAGAGGTCCAGGGCATCTCGGAAAGCGCCTGAATATTCGCGGTCGCGTGCTTTGCGGAGGGGCCGATGATAGCAACCATCTCATTCGAGTAAACGACCTGGCAATCCTTACCGGAGTGCCAAACCATGAACTGCCATGCACGGGATTTCTCCATCATTCCCTCTTCACCGCCTGCGGCGCCACAGCCGTTCAGCATAACGATAGCCGAGGTCGTCGCAACGCTGCAGTTGTTGATGATGGGGTCACCATTCTCATCAACCTCACCGGTATCAATGCCGGGCATGGGATAGAATGCCCACAGACCCTTGATTTCGGTTGCAAATACCGTCAGCTGGTTGTAGGTGCCGTTGTAGGAAGCAAAGCCAATCGGCATCTCACCGGTACGGAAGCGGTTCGCAAAGTCATATTTATAAGGGAAGGAGTACATGGTGAAGAAGCTGCACATCTTATCAAAGGACTCAAGACCCACGTTAGAGTCAAGGTTGATGCGCATACCGCCATCTGCAAAGAGCGTACCGCCCATCTGGTAGAGGAAGACCTTATAGTCGGTGTGCATGCCAATCTGCATGTTATTCGCCTGCAGCGTGGGAATTGCAGCCAGCACATCGTCCCAGGTCTTGGGAATCTTGATGTCCAGGTCTGCGAGAATGTCCTTGCGGACAAACATCATGGTAAAGTTCTGCGTCTCGGGCAAGCCGTAGCAGTGCTTAACGCCCTCGGCGTCCTCAATCTGAAGAACCGCCATTGCAGCATCATTGAAGTTCTCCTTCACTGTCTGCTCAAAGTTGGGCATATTTTCAATCGGCAGCAGTGCGCCGCGGATTGCATAGTTGATAACATCGTCCTCACCGATACCGATGTAAACGTCGGGACCCATACCTGCCAGTACCGAGGGCAGCAGCGTGCCGCCTGCAACCAGCTTGAGGTTGACGGGAACATCATATTTGGGAGTAAAGTCGTTGTTAATCAGGTTACGGATAACCTGTGCCTGGTCACGACCGTAAGCAAGCCATACGTCAATGGTGTTTTCGCCGGAGGTTTCCTCTGCGGTTGCACCCATACGGTCATAGTTACGGAAGAAGGACATGATAAAGCTTGAAAGCTCGTGAATCAGCGCCTTGAAGAAGCCTGCCTTTGCCTGAGGTGCATCACCGCCCGTAGGCTGAATGATGATGTAGTCAAGCTGGAGGGGCTGGGTCTTGGCGTCGGAGAGCCAGGTACCGAGAGAGCCGATATAAGACTTGAGCTGGTCAAGATATTTTGCAATCTCGTCCTCGTTACTGCCCATACGGTCAAGCAGCCAGGCAACCTTCTCAAGCGTTGCAACGTTCGAGCTCTTCTCACCCGTGATGTCAGCAAGCAGCTTTGCAATATCGTAAAGCTCCTGAGACTGAATCTTCATATCAATCATGACATCGGGCATAACACGTGCAAAGCCGTAGTCACGCAGCTCATCAGGGTCAGCACCCGTCAGCTTCATGATGGCAAGATAGTCAGCGTTGATAGCGGTCAGGGCTGCATCTACACGACGGACAATGTCGCCGGTCGAGCCGAGCGCAACCTCCATGGTAATGGTGTAGACAACGTCCTTCTCAAAGTAGAACTGATAATCTACGCCGTTGCCGCTGTTAAAGAGCGTGGACTGCCAAGCAGAGTTGTAATTGAAGCGCAGGCGGGTTGCCTCAACAAAGGGCACCGAGCCGTCATACTTACCGTCACTGCTCTCAATGCGCAGGGTACGGCAGGTATACATACCGTCCAGCACGTTCTGGCGGTAGCGCGCTGCAATATTGTACATACCGCTGGTGGATACCGCAAAGCTGTAACGCACCCACTGACCTGCGGTCTGCCACTTCTCACCACCCAGGGTGTTGAGCATCGTGCAGCCGGTGTCTGCGGGCATCGTTGCCGCATCGGTACGGTCCTCTACAGGGTAAATGGTCTGCGAGGAGGTTGCACCAGGGTACTCAGCCTGAATGACAATCTTGTCCTGACCGGAGGGCATACCCTTGTACTGTGCGAGGTACTGCTCATAGGTCGGCAGCGAAATATGCTTAACGAGGCGGATTTCCTTAATGGTAATGGGCTCGTTGACAGCCTCAAGAGAAATCTTATGCGTGCCCGCCGTGAAAGCAAACTCAAAGCTCTCTGCATAGAAGCCATCGGCATCGCGCAGCTCGTAGCTGCGGAGCTCGGGCGCCTGGTCCATCGAAGGACGCAGCTCGTTGTTATCAATATCACTGGTGAAGAAACGCACCGTATACTCGTTGACAAACGCTGCCTGCGATTGCGTCCACACCTCAGGGAAGGTCAATGCAACATAAGCCTCGCCGTTCTTGGCGCGCACATCTGCGTCGGCAAAGCCTGCCTTGACAGCCGCCTCATAAATCTCGGTAACCGAAGCGTCCTTGGTGGCATAGACCTCTGCGATGACATAGGTGTTCTTCCAGACCTTGGGCAAGGACAGGAAGCGCGCCTCGGCAAAGGGAATCTTGCCGTCAATCATCAGGACTCGCTCAATCGACGCGGATTTCGCGTCGTCGGGCCAGTACTCAATGACGATACTGTACTTTGCGTCACTGGGAATGTTAACCTCCCAAGTAACAACACCGTTGTTCGGTGTAAACAGGCCAACCGTGCCGTCCTCAAGCAGCACCTTTCTGACGTCTTCCGCCGTCAGGCCTTTGCCAAGCTCCACGTAATCAACACCCTTGATAGGGGGAAGATCCACAGTGGCTCCGGGAACCCCTGCGTGCTCAGCCTTGTATTCCTCATAGGTCTGGGCATTCAGCTGTTCCTTGAACTGTTGCAGGTCATCGTCGTCGCCGCCGCCCGGTTCGTTCGATGCGCTGACAGTCATCGCACCGCCGAACAGGAAGCATACAGCCAAGACGAAAGCCAAGAGTCTTTGGAGCATCTTCTTTTTCATATTTTCCTCCTCTTTACTGCACTTGCAGTTTGGTATGTTTGCGCGGTTTGACGCGCGGCGCATGCCCTGCGCACGCGTGAGAACAAATAAAGAACGGCGAGCCGTTCTCGTTTGCCGTCAAGCGAGGCAGAGCCTGCAAGCCCACTGGGGGCTTTGATGTATGGCAATATTTTAGCACAGAAAGCCGACAAAAGTCAAGTGAAAATTTCTCGCGCATTATGCGTATATGCGCGAGGCAAGCAGGTCAGGGCACCCGCGCAAGCACCCCTGTGAAAAGCCCCTTTTATGCAAAATTTCGTCAATTTTTCGCAAAAGCGATTTTAATTGTTAAATAAAATTTACCTAAACCCGCAGTGAGAGGAGATGCAGCCGTCCCCAACTGGTCTTTTTTCGTCATCTTTTCCCAAAACAACTTTTTTGTAGCCCACAAAAGTAAATTTAATTTAACGTGTAACCGCAAAAGGATTTTTGAGAGCCTCCCTCGCCGCCTTTTTTCAGGGGAGCCGTTTTTTGTGCAGGTTAGACAAAAAGGAAAGCCCATTTTCTACGCCGCGTACCGCGCGCACAAAGCGGCACTTTTCCGCCTTTTTACAAAAAATTCACATTTGCATCTCCTTTTTACGTGCTCAGGCGCTTGCGCGCACATAAATGCGTGGCTTTCCGCTTTTGCGTTTTTTTGCCGCCGCCAAACATAAGCACCGAAATTCGGGAAACACTAACACCAAGCAAGCGCAGTTTCGCTGCGCAAAATTATGCGATAAGGCGGTTTTTATGATGAAACGTTTCACTTTATTGTTACTTGCTCTCCTGCTGATTGCCCTGCCCCTTGGCGGCTGTCGTCGGGACAAGGGCGGCACAGATGTTCACGTTTTTTACTACACCTACAGCGACCCTTATATTTCCTCGGTGCGCGCAGCGCTTGACCGCGAGCTGAGCGGTGCCGGGCTCTCCTACCAGGATTATGACGGCAACGGCAACCAGACCACCCAGACCGAGCAAATCCGCACGGCGGTAACAAAGGGTGCCAAGGCTCTGCTTGTCAACATCGTCAACACAGGCTCTGACGATGCTGCACGCGAAATTACCGAGCTTGCAAAGAACGCGGGTATTCCGCTGATTTTCTTTAACCGCGAGGTAAGTGACACCGTTGTCAAGAGCTACAACAACTGCGCCTTTGTCGGCACACGTGCCGAGGAGGCTGGCATACTGCAGGGCGAGATGATCGGTGAATACCTGCTTAAAAACTATGAAAAGTGCGATTTGAACGGCGACGGTGTGATTTCGTATATTCTCTTCAAGGGTGAGGAGGGCAACAATGAGGCAATTTTCCGCACCAAGTACAGTGTGGAGGAGGCGAACAAGAAATTAACCGATGCGGGCAAGCCCGCCCTGCGCTTCTACGATGCCTCAAACAAGGACGGCTATCTGGTAGATAAAAACGGCCAATGGTCGGCTACCGCCGCAAACGAATATATGACCACCGCGCTGACTGCCTACAACACCGCAGCGGGCAATATGATTGAGCTTGTCATCTGCAACAATGACGGCATGGCAGAGGGTGCCATTTCTGCGCTCAATGCAGCAGGCTACAACAAGGGCGGTGAAAGCAAGGCCATTCCCGTCTTCGGCGTAGATGCAACGGACGCCGCCAAAACCCTGATTAAAAACGGCCAGATGGCGGGCACTGTCAGACAGGACGCGGCAGGTATGGCTAAGGCGCTGCTGCACCTGGCAAAGAACGCCACCACAGACGGGCGTGAGCTGATGGCAGACACCACCGACTTTACGGTAGACGATGCGGTACAGAAAATCCGCATTCATTACGAGAAATATGTCGGCTAACGGGGAGAAAAACGCCCCGTTTCTGCTGGAAATGCAGAACTTTTCAAAAAGCTTTCCCGGTGTCAAGGCACTGCAAAATGTTTCGCTTGCCGTAAGACCGGGAACAGTGCACGCGCTGATGGGGGAAAACGGGGCAGGAAAATCCACGCTGATGAAATGCCTGTTCGGCATCTACAGCGCCGATGAGGGCACGCTGCTGCTGGACGGCAGCAGCGTGCAATTCGCGAACCCGCGCGAGGCACTGGAAAACGGCGTTGCAATGGTACACCAGGAGTTGAACCAAGCGCTTGGCCGCAGCGTGATGGATAACATCTGGCTGGGGCGGTATCCCACCAGGCTCGGCTTCTATGTATCAGCACGCGAAATGTACAAAAAGACGCAGGACGTGCTTGAAAATCTGGGGCTCTCCATTGACCCCGCACGCATCATGTCCACCATGCCTGTGGCAGAGCGACAAATGGTGGAAATTGCAAAAGCGGTGTCCTATGATGCGCGCGTGATTGTGCTTGATGAGCCAACCTCCTCTCTTACGGAAAGTGAGGTAGAGCGCCTTTTTTCCATTATTGATATGCTCAAAAAGCGGGGCTGCGGCATCATTTATATCTCGCACAAAATGGAGGAAATCCTACGCATCAGCGACGATATTACCGTCATGCGTGACGGCAAAAATGTGGCAAGCGCACCCGCTGCGGAAATGTCTATGGAGAAAATTATACGCCTGATGGTGGGGCGTGAATTATCCAGCCGCTTTCCGCCAAAATCATCAACCCCCGGCGAGGTCGTTTTCCGCGCAGAGGGCATCTCGTCGCGCTACCAGCGCGTGCGTGGTGTCACCCTGTCGGTCAGGCGCGGTGAAATTGTCGGGCTTGCAGGGCTCGCAGGGGCGGGACGTAGCGAGTTTTTTGAAAACATTTTCGGCATTTCAACACGTTCCGAGGGCAAGCTTTATCTGAATGGAAAAGAGATTGGCAACCGCACCGCGCGTGAAGCCAAGCAAAACGGCTTTGCGTTTGTCACAGAGGAGCGCCGTTCAACCGGAATTTTTGGTATTCTGAATATTACCGAAAACGCCACCATATCCGCGCTTCCGCGCTTTTTGCGAGGAAAAATATTGATAAATGACCGCAAACGTGCTGAGAAAACGAAGGAAATCATTAAAAAGCTTTCTGTCAAGACCGCCTCGCAAAAAGCGCAAATACGCACCCTGTCGGGCGGCAATCAGCAAAAGGTTATCTTTGGGCGGTGGCTCCTGACAGACCCCGAAATCTTGCTGCTTGACGAACCGACACGCGGTATTGACGTTGGCGCAAAATATGAAATTTATCAGCTTATGGAGGACCTTGCCGCGCGCGGAAAATCCATTCTGGTTATCTCAAGTGAGCTGCCTGAGCTGCTTGGCGTCTGCCACCGCATCTATGTTATGTCGGGCGGCGAGGTCACGGGCGAGGTGGAGGCAAAAACGGCAACGCAAGAGGAAATTATGGCGCTTGCTGCCAAAAATGTGTGAGGAAAGGCAACGGTATGAAGATAAACTGTATTGAAAAAATCAAATCTATGAGCAAGGGTGAGCGGCGCGCCTATTTCGGAGAATTGCTCATCAACAATTCGCTCTATATTTTTCTGTTGGCTGCTATCATTCTCATCGCGTGCCTGAATCCGCGCTTTCTTTCCTGGTCCTCGGTGGTAAATATCATTTCGCTTTCCGCCGCCAACCTGCCGTTGGCGCTCGGCATTGCTGGCGCCATTATTCTGACAGGCACCGACCTCTCGGCCGGCCGTATTGTCGGTCTGGTTGCCTGTGTATCGGCTGCGCTCTTGCAGACAACAGGCTATGCGGGCAAGGTCTTCCCTGCCCTTGAAACGCTACCCATTCCCGTAGTATTTCTGATTATTATTGCCATTGGCGCACTGGTTGGCTTTATCAACGGCTACTGCACGGCTACCTTCCACCTTCACCCCTTCATCGTCACGCTTTCCACCCAGATGATTGTGTACGGCGCCCTGCTTTTGTTTTTGATGATTGGCAACAATAACGGTCAATCCATCTCAGGGCTGGCACCCGCCTATACAAACTTTATCAAGGGCAGCATTATCTCCTTTGGCGGCACGCCAATTCCCAATTACGTGTGGTATGTGCTGCTGATTACCGCCCTGATGTGGTTTGTATGGAACAAAACCACCTTTGGCAAAAACATGTTTGCTGTCGGCTCAAATCCCGAGGCCGCAAACGTATCGGGCGTAAACGTCAAGCGTGTGATTATTCTGGTCTTTATGCTTGCGGGCGTGCTTTACGGTGTCACGGGCTTTATTGAGGCCGCACGTATCGGCTCCAACAGCGCCGCAACCGGTCTGAACTATGAGCTTGATGCGATTGCCGCCTGCGTCATTGGCGGTGTTTCCTTCGTTGGCGGTACGGGCCGTATCGGCGGCGTGATACTCGGCGTAGTGCTCTTGCGCCTGATTTTTGTCGGTCTGACCTTCCTTGGCATTGATGCCAATATGCAATATATCATCAAGGGTCTGATTATTCTCATCGCTTGCGCCATTGATATGCGCAAATATTTGGTTCGCAGATGAGCGAGAAAACACGGCACAGCTTGGCTTCTTTCAGGAAACAGGCTGTGCCTTACATATTTATTTCATATCGGGATTGCATTTTCTTCAATTTGGTGTTATAATGGAAAATGAAGAATTATGTAAACTGCGGAGGTTTATCATGAAGGATATTTTGCGTGCAGGTCTTGCAGTACCTGCCCTTACTCCCGCTGACGTCACGAGCAACGCCGAGAAAATTGCGGCAAGCATCAAATCTGCCGCAGGAGAGGGTGCGACCGTGCTCCTTTTCCCCGAGCTCTCTCTCTCCGGCTACACCTGCGGCGAGCTTTTCCACAGTGACCTGCTCCTTTCCCGCATAGAGGACGCACTCTGCCTGCTGGCAGGTGCCACACCTGACGGTATGCTGGTGGCTGTCGGTGCACCGCTTTCCATCGGTGGGCAGATTTACAACACGGCAGTGCTGCTTTCGGGTGGCAAAATTGTCGGTGCTGTGCCCAAGCTGCTCCCCTATGGCGGTATGCGCGATGAGCACCGCTATTTCAACCCCGGTACCGCGTTGGACGACACTGTACTCCACACCCTCGGCTGCTTCACCTTTCCCGTATCCACCTCTCTATTGCTGCGCGCCGCTGATGGCGTAACGCTTGGCGTGGTACTCGGCGAGGACGCCACCTTCCCCCTGCCCGCCGCCTCTCTGCTCACACTTGGCGGTGCAGAGATTATTCTGAACCTTTCGGCTGCCCCCGCTTTGGTGGGTGGCTACGAAAAACGCCGCCGCTCACTGCTTGCACAGGCAAGTGCCACTCACACTGCCTATCTTTACGCCGCTGCAGGCGTGGGAGAATCGGTAGCAGACCAACTCTACTGCGGTCAAGGCCTGATTGCACTTGGTGGCAAGGCTATTCTCGAAAACGGCAAAATTGCCGACGGTGATTATCTCCTGACTGCCGACCTTGACCTTGGCAAAATCCGCTACGACCGCCGTCACGACCGTCGCTTTGCAAATACCGCAAGCTGCTATGGTACAGGCGACCTTGAGGAAGCCTGCCTTCCCTGTGCACTTGCCACCTCAGACGGCGCAAAGCTTTCGATATCCAGACTGCCCTTCGTTCCCGACAACAAGCCCACGCGCGATGCCCATTGCCTTGAAATTTTTGAAATTCAGGCAACCGCGCTTGCCAGACGCCTCTCGGTGGTTGGCGGCAAGCTGACAATCGGTATTTCGGGCGGTCTTGACTCAACCCTTGCCCTCCTTGTCGCCGTTGCGGCGATGGACAAGCTGAACTTGCCCCACACCAACATCACAGCCGTCACAATGCCCTGCTTTGGCACCTCGGACGACACGCTGAAAAATGCCCTTGAATTAATGGAGCGCCTCGGTGTCACCGCTATGACCATTCCGATTGGTGATGCAGTGCTGCAGCATTTCAAGGATATCGGTCACGACAAGGACGACTACTCGGTCACCTACGAAAACAGCCAGGCACGCGAGCGCACCCAGGTGCTCATGGACCTCACCAACAAGCAGGGCGGCATTGTACTGGGCACGGGCGACCTTTCCGAAATGGCGCTCGGCTGGTGCACCTATAACGGCGACCACATGAGCATGTACGGCGTAAACTGCGACGTACCAAAAACCCTCATTCGCTTTATCATCGAGGCTGTCATTGACAAAGCACTGCTCCCCGATGCGGCAGACGTTCTCTACCGCATTATTGATACGCCTATCAGCCCCGAGCTTTTGCCCCCCGATGCGGTCGGCAAAATTGCGCAAAAAACCGAGGATATTGTCGGTCCTTACGCCCTGCACGATTTCTTCCTTTATTATACCGTTCGCTACGGTTATCGCCCCGCCAAGCTCTATGCGCTGGCATCAATTGCCTTTACAGGCATTTTTGACGGTAACACCATCAAGAAATGGCTGACAGTCTTTACCAAACGTTTCTTTACACAGCAATTCAAGCGCAACTGCGTGCCCGACGGCATCAAGGTTGGCGCGGTGGCACTCTCGCCCCGCGGCGACTACACCATGCCCTCTGATGCAGCTGCGGCAGACTGGCTCGCTGAAATTGCCGAGCTTTAAGAAAAACAAAAAGAACACCGCCCCGTGGGGCGGTGTTCTTTTTGTTATCCCCCCTGCCGCAGCGCGCTGCGGCAGGGGGTTTTGCTTGCGTATTGCAAGCAAATTATCAGGAAATCGGCTTCTTGCCGGGGTCCAGGTACTGACGCAGCGAATCCTGCAGCACGGAAGCGTATCTGCTGTAGCTATTATTCTTCATAATAGATACATAGCAGTAGTTACGGCCATTCTTGACAATCGGTACATCGTTGACATCATTGATGGCGTATTCCGCAACACTGCGCATCGTAGTGCTGACAGCTGCAGAGGTATGCGTTGCCCAGTAGTAGGTTTCCGTACCATCAGCATCGGTCACCTTTGCATATGCAATACCGGTGTAGCTCTTGGTATGGTTTGCAGCCTTGATATTGGTAATCGAAGCACGGAAGACGATAGAGCCGTCGGCATTGGTAATCAAGCCGTTCTTTGCCTCAACCATCACATACTTCGCACCTACATTATCAAGCTCTTCCTTGAAATCAATGCCATTCTGCCAAGTGCCGAGCGAATCGGTCTTGAAGATAAGCGTACCGTAGGATACGGTGCCGTATTCTTTCAATGCAGCGATAGCCTCTGCCGTCATGCTGGCAGTGAAGGTGATACCCTCAGCGCCCAGCACGGGACGAATAACAGGCGTGCCAACCATGACAGGTGCACAGCCGGACGGGTCATAGAAGCCAAAGCAGATGTAGAAGGGCTCGCCGTTGTAGTCACCGAGCGAGGACTTATCCATCGGGACAGAATTGGAAGGCGTTACAGTATCTCTCAGGAAGTAAGGCTTCTTCTCCTGCGTGTAAAGCTTAAAGTCACCCTCGAAGCGGAAGTCCGCATTCGCATTCATCTTCATGAAGGACTGGTTACTGCCGGTACGGTAATCAAAGAACTCACCACCACTCACAAGCAGAGAGGAAACGCCCTTGCCCGCAGAGTAAATGATAGCGTCATCAGTGGTTCGACCGGTTCTGTCCTCAAAGGTAAAGATACCACCCTTGATAACCATAGGCTTGGAGTTCTGGCCCAGGTCGAACATATTGGGAGCAGTGGAGGTAAAGACACCGCCCTCAATCACCACATTGGTACGTGTACCTCTGGTACCGCTACCGTGAACTGTGAAGTAGAAGGTACGTGCGCCCTCAGAACGGAAGTTGCCGCCCTTGATGATGAAGCTGTATTCCTCAACCTCACACATGATGTTAAACATCGTGGATCTGTCAAGCGCCTCAAAGTTACCACCCTCAATGATGACATTACTGTGGTAAATCTCAAGGCCACCGGAGATTGCACCGCTATGCGACGTGACGTAGTAGAACATATTCGCAACATCGTGGGAGGTGTAAATGCCGTCCTTAATCAGAAGCTGCGCACGGAAGGCATTGGTAATCTGGAACATACGGCAATATACATCGACACGAATATCCCCTGCATCTGCAGGTGCAAAGGTGATAGTACCACCCTCGAGAACCATTGCACCGGTTGCTGCGCTGCTCGCATCAAGCACCATATCAAGATACGAGATATCCAACGTACCGCCGGTGAAGTTATTGTGGATATAGAAGCCGTAAACGGTATCGGAGGTCTTGGCGGACAGGTCACGGAAGGTCGGGTCCTGCAGGTCGTAACCCGCAAATTCGGGATTGCCAATCAGCGGGTTCTTGCCAATCTTAATGGCACCGGGCTGGTTGACGTAGAGCCACTTATTGCCACCCATAAAGTAGCCACCCAGAATATTCAACTGCATCTTACCGCCCGTTGCGGTGTTCATGCAAAGAATCGAGTAGGTGTACTCGTTACCAACAAAGGTACCGCCGTAGATATTGAAGATTGCATCATCATAAGCGATGTTAATCATCTTCGCATCGCCCGGCACCTTCGTGGCTATCAGGTTAGAAATAAACTCACCGCCGTAAATGTTAAGCGTGCCGCCTGCATAACGGTAGAAGATAATACGTGCTGCAATAAAGGTGCCGCCGTGGATATCCATATCGGTCGTACCCAGAATACTGCCGCTGTTATCGGTACGGAAGATAACGCCGTACGGCACGCGGTTTGCATTGGCGATTTCGGTATCCAGTGTAATGGAAAACTCGCCGCCGTAAATCTTCATATCGGTGGGACCCTGGAAGTTCCACATATTACGGCCGTACAAATCCTTCATCGTAAAGGTGCCTGCGCGAACAATAACCTGCGTGGGACCTGCACCGGGATTTTCCTTAGCAACGTCACCGGAGCGAGAAAGGTTGAAGCCGTGGTCGGTGAAGGAATCAAGCCCCTCAAACGTGGGTGAAACGGTCGCCTTAACCATTTTAGGCGTGCCATCGGGATTGAAGACGGGCAAACCGGTATCGGGGTTAATTTCCTGCACCATAGTCTCATGGCTACCGAAAATCACCTCAATGACACGGTTACTCCAGAACCAGTAATAGCCACCGGTAACGTAGCCGCCATAGAATTCAAACACTGCGCCGTCACCGCCGTTGGAGGTGAAAACCGAGTGACCGTACTTGCCGTCAAAGTGACCGCCGTAGATAATTAACTTGGAGTCATAGCCACGGACGTTCAGCAGGTATGCGTTATCGCGGACGGCATGGTTAACAGGGTCAAATACGAAGGGGTTCTCCTCACTTGCAGCGTCCTTTGCCGCGTAGTAGGAATTGGTAAACTCAGCCTCGGTCATCTTCTCCTCAACCATGTTACTGAGGAAGGTGCCGCCATAAATGGTGGTGGTAACCTTGCCGTAATAATCCATCAGGATACGTGCTGCCTCAAAGTAGCCGCCGTAGATGGTCAAGGTAGATGCTTTTTTAGTGTCTGAGCCAACACTTGCATAGTAGAAGAGAGGGCCATGGTAATTTTCACGGTCAACCTTTTCCTTAACGAAGTGACCGCTGTAAATCACGGTAGTGGTAGCAACGCCTGCGACCTGCAGCGCGTTGCCGCCCTTGCCTACGGTAACCTTAAGACAATCACATACACCGTGCTCGTCGGGTGTGCAGGCATCACCCTCCTTACCAAAGGTAATCGAGGAGCCGCTTGCGCTGCTGACATAAATCATATCACCGCCCGTTACGTTGAAGGTACCACCGGTAATGGTCAGGTCTGCGCCACCGTATACATAGAAGAGCGTATCGGCTGCAAAGTTCCAATCACCGCCATGAATTCTGGCATCGGTTGCGCCATAGAAGGACAGACCATAGGTGCTGGGAATACAGATAGGATTGTCATCCAAATCCAGAACAGGCTCGCCGTCAAGCATCAACGGCAGGTCTACAAAGGTAATGTAAGGAATATAACGCTTCATCAAATTCTTGACATCAGTCATCGAATTGATGTTGATTATGTCGAGCGCCTGATACGCATCAAAGCGTGCATTGCCCTTCACGGTAATACGTGCGTTTTCAAGTATTTTTGTTACCATATTATCGGCAGCATAAGTCTTGAGGATAAACGCATAGTCTTCCACAACAAACTTAACGGTATCAGTCAGCTTGAAGTGCGTGGTGTTGGTACCGTTGCCAAGGTACAGAAGCGTTGCCTTATCACCTGTTACAAGGTAGGTGCCGCCCGAAACACTCACACGGGAATCGGTCGTCACATAGAAGGCACTGCCGATCAGGTTGCAGTCAGAAACGGTCAATTGACCTTTCGCGGTATAGAAGATATACTTACTGGGTATGCTGGCGGTAAATTCGCCGCCCGATACGGTCATCACAGCATCAACGTGGTTCAGGTAGAAGAAACCGCTTTCAAGCACATAGCCGTCCGTATCGGTAAAGGTGCCGCCTGTAATATTCAGGGTAGTTGCACCGTTGGTCATATACCAGGCGGAGCCACCGTTGAAGGTACCGCCGTTAATGGTCGTGACAGCACCTGCCTCGCCGCCGTTGGCAGCAATCATATAGCGTCCCTGCTTATTATCAAAGCTACCGCCATTAATGGTGAGCGTGGTGCTCGGGCCGCGGGGGGACATAAAGTGCTCGTTATTGTTGGCAGAGCTGCGTACAGTAACAGGGCCCTGCGGCTTGACAACAAAGTTGCTGACAAAGGTACCGTCGTTGATAATGGCTGCAGACTCGGAATAGTACAGAAGAAGCAGTCTGGTTGCCTCAAAGTAACCGCCGTTAATCGTCAGCGTAGCACCCGTGCTCAGGTCAAGCTCTGTTCTGCTGCTGGTATCATAAACGAAGAGTGCGTCCTTCTGATTGCCCGAAATATCGGGGGTCAGCTCTACAAAGCGACCGCCCGAGATAACAACCTCGGAGTTAGCAGCGCCGTAAGCATAAATCACAGCGCCAAGAACATTAACGGTAATCTCGCTGCCCTCAGCAGGTGCAAAGTAAACCTTGCCTGCGCCAAGCAGGTGGATAAGGTCGCCGCCCAGTGCATTGAAGGTACCGCCTGTGATATTCAGCGTACCCTGGGTAACCTTGAAGAGGAAGGAGCCCTCACTGGTGAACTTGCCACCCGTGATATTGACAATTGCATCGGGGTGATTCACGTGAATCGGTACCCAGGAGGTAACGCCAAGCTCATACTCCTCTGCAATCGCAGCAATAGCACCAATCAGACCCTCGATGTAGGACTGAATGGTATCAGCAGAAACGTCATACGTGCCTGCCTGGTCAAAGGTCATCTCGGAAAGGCCGTAGACAGTCAGTTTCTTGAGAGATACCGCATAACCGGTGTCAATCGGCAGCTTACCAAGTGCGCCAACCGTCAGGGTGATGCCGTCAATGGCAACATTGGTGGTATCCACACCGCCGGCAACTGCGATAAGGTCTGCGCCCGCACCTGCAAGATAATAGGTGCCGTCCTGCAGCGTGACAGCTGCAGTACTCTGCATGTCAATCAGCTTGCCATCTACGGTGATGCTGTAATTACCGCCCTTAAGGAGCACCGTACCTGCAACAACACGTACGCCGTAGCCCTCACTAAGTGCAAGGGAGAGGTTCTCCAGATGCAGAATAGCATCTGCGTGATTCAGGGTCATCTGCAGCCAGGGCAGCTCTACACCCTCTGCAATCGTAATTGATGTAAAGAAGGTTTCAAGCAGCGCGCGCTGGTCTGCAAGAGAGGTGATGAGATAAGGGATATTTTCATAAATGGGATTTTGGGAATCGTCAAGCACAGGATTGCCTTCGGGGTCAAATTTTTGCACTATATTGGGACGTGCAATGACAAAGTTCTGTACGGGACCGTTGACGGTCAGGCTCATCGCCGAGGTATCAAAGTTCAGGTACATCGGCAACAGCGTGTATGCCTCCAAGGTAACGTGACCGCCGGTGACGGTAACACCCGTCTTGTCAAGCACTGCGGGCAGCAGACCTGCGCCCTCGCCAATCACGTGGAAATCACCGCCGTTAATGGCAAGCGTGTTAACCGATGTGGCGTTGCCAAGCTCAAAGAGTACGTTATCCTTGTGCGTAGCATTGAAGGTACCGCCGTTGATGGTGACAATTGCACCCTTGCTGCTCTCAATTCGCATGAAACGACCGTACTGCTTGAGGTTAATAGTGGGACCGTAGGCTACATCTTCCTCAATCTTACCGATGTTCAGTTCAACAGCAGTGGCGTTAAGGTGCACAAACAGATTATAGCTGTCTCCCTTACCTTGAGCACCCTGTGTGAAGGTGCCGCCGGTAATAGTAATCGTACCCTTGTTATTGACAAAAATAGCACGGCTGAAGTTGTTGAAGTTACCGCCCGAAATATTCAGGGTTGCACCAACCGACTCCAAGTCAATCAGAATATTGTTTGTCTGCACGTATCCGCTTGCTTCATCAAAGAATCTATTAAAGCTACCACCGGAAATATTAACCGTAACCGTACCGTATGTACGGATATTACGGTAACCGCGGAATTCACCGCCCGAAACATTCAATGTACCGCTGTAAATATCAACAACAGACACGCTGCGGCAGCCGATGAACAGACCGCCGGTGATGTCAACAGTCGCAGTGCCCTTCTGATAAAGGACATAGCAGTAGAGATCACTGGTATCAAATCTCGTGTTGCCAAAGGAGCCCGCAGAAACAGTCAGCGCCGCGCTCTCACCCACATTGGCAGCATTTGCGGTCAACTCAAAGACAACAGCGCCGTTACTTGAAAGGGCCTCAATCTCAATCTTGGGGTTATACGCAGCACCTGCTGCATTTTCCTGCACCACGACAGTGGCAGCACCGTCAATGATGATACCTCTCTGGTCCACAGGAACCAGAATGTAACCACCCGACATCGTGAAGGCACCTGCCTGCACACGCACGGCAACATTCGCACCCTTGTAGGTGCCGCCCGAGATGTTCAGAGCAGCATCTGCGTGATTGACCACGAAATAGGTTGCAGTACCACTTTCGGAGAAGCGGGTAAAGGTACCGTTCGCAATATTCAGGGTTGCAGCGCCATCAAGCGTTGCAAAGGTGGTAATCGCGTAAGTGCCGTCAAGGACGTTGACAATACCACCGTTGACATCAACCACAGTCTGCATCGTGTAGCTGCCGCCCATGATATTCAATGTACCACCCTCCATAAGAAGGAGCGCGTTCTCGCTTCGATAAGTGCCGCCGACTACGGTGACGGTACCTGCCATCACCTTGACAAGGTAATTATTGCCCGTAAAGTTGTAATCACAGCCAACGGTAACAACAGCCTCTGCGTGATTGACAACAATCGGAATCCAGCCGGAGATGTCTACCTGACCGAGCGGGAAACGGACTTTATCAATGTTCAGCATCGCCTCGATAGCAGCCTTCGCAATGGCGTGGTTCTTCTCAATGCTGGACATATCGTAAACGCCGCCCGCGGTAATCTCGTAAGCACCCTCAAAGCCCGCGATAATCATGCCGATGTTCGTCCAGTCAAAAACACTGTCAAGCGACTCGTCGGGCGTGCTTGCACCGTTTTCAAGATATACGGCGCCTTTGGTTGAGGTAACGGTGCCTATCAGTTTGGCAGCGTCACCCGCCAGTTTTGCAGTGCCGCCCACCAGGTGAACATCACCGCCGTTCCAGGTGACGGCTGCAGGGTTTGCATTGGCAGTTGCAAAAACAGCTGCGTCCTGTGCAGTCACAGAGGCCCCCTCATTCATGGTAATGTTGGTTGCAGATCTGATATCAAACACCGCACCTGCAGTTGCCCTGATGTCTGCGCCCTCATTCAGTGTAATCGACGAGGTGGTGCCCGACTTACCTAAGGTAAAGTAGAAGACACCGGCGCTGCCGCCGTTCACGGTTGCCGCGCCCACGGTAACATCAAGGTTACCCTTGGTCATATACACCACGTTGGCATCGGCAGAAATCGTACCGCCGCGCAGGTCCAGCGTACAGTCAACCGAACCGGTTGCACTGAACTCAAACGCGTATTTGGAGCCTGCGCCGAGTTCGGAGTTGCCACTCACAGTCACGTCGGCCTGCTTATAGGCATAGACCGCAGAGTTCGTCGTTGCACCCTCCAGCTTGGTATCCTTCAGCGTCAGGTCAATTCCCGAGTTGTGAAGCAGAATAAAATACTTTGCCGTCGTGGCAGAGGTGGTCTTCAGCGTCAGGTTTTCAAAAGTAACCTGACCGTTTTTGACACCCACGTACACGTTGTGCTTTGTCGACAGGGAGATTTTATAGCTTAGGACACCGGCAAAGGTAATGGTCTTGCCCGTATCACCACCGGTAATGGTGTAGGCAAAGTCTTTATCCAGCGTCACGCCCTTTGCCTCGGTCACGTCCTTGAGCACGACAATTTTATAATTGTCGGCTGTGACGCCCGCCAGGGCCTCGGTCAGTGTGGCATAATACCCTACGTGCGCACCCGTGACATCAACGACCTGATAGTTATCAGCGTCCGTCGGTACGGGCACGTCACTTGCAGATGCCAGGAAGACCATCGTCATCAGCATGACGAGGACCAGCGCTGCAAAGAGTACCAAACGCAGTTGTTTCTTCATAGGAACACTCTCCTTTTCTTGTATTGCGACAATGTCGCGTGTGTACGCGACCGCGCGGTCGCGACAAATATACAATCATATTATATATGATTTGCAAATTTCAGTCAATGGCTTTTGTCTATTTTCGCGATTTTCACCAAAAAAAAGGCCCCTAAATCGTACAGTTTGCCGTGGCTTTTTGAGATTGAAAAAGTCTTTCCTGCAAAGCCTGCCAAAAGCAAAAAAAGAACCGCCGAAAGCGGTTCTTTTCAAAGAGTTATCTGACCGTCGTCATTGTCCCACGGCGGTGTATCCTCCGCCACAGGGTCAAGCATGGGAAAGCTGTCTGCAAACGCAGTAGCAAGCTTGTCACAGCGTTCATTATAGGGGTGTCCCGCGTGCCCGCGCACCCACTTAAAGGTAACCTTATGCTTTTTGAGAAGCCCCAGTAGCTGCTCCCAGAGGTCGACGTTCAGCGCAGGGCTTTTATCTGCCTTACGCCAGCCACGTGCGCGCCAGTTCTCAGCCCAACCGTTGTTCACGGCCTCCACCACGTAGCGGGAGTCCGAGGTCAGGGTAACCTCACAGGGCTCACGGAGTGCGGCAAGCGCGGCAATCACACCCGACAGCTCCATACGGTTATTGGTGGTGTGCGGCTCTCCGCCCGACAGCTCCTTTTCATGCCCGCCATACACGAGAATGGCGCCCCAACCGCCGCGACCGGGATTGCCGCGACAGGCACCGTCGGTATACACCTCTACGTGCTTCATACGTCCTCCCTCATCTTCGTGAGAAACGCCTGCAAGCAGGCAACCGTTTCCTCGCTCAAATCGTGCTCGATTTTGCAAGCATCTTCGAGCGCCACCTCGCGGGAAACACCAAGTGCCATCAGCACCTCGGAAACCAGGCAGTGCCTTTCGTACATACGGTTTGCCACGGCAAGTCCCGCCGCCGTGAGGGCAATGCCTCCCACCGGAGAAATGGCAACAAAGCCGTTCTCGGCAAGCTCGCGCAGCATGACGCTGACAGTAGGGCGAGAAAAGCCCAGTGCCTGAGAAAGGTCCACTGCACGCACCTTGTCCTTGGTTTTGGACAGCATCAGAATCTGCTCAAGATAGTTTTCGCCCGATTCATGAATTGCCACTTTTCTCGCCCCCTTTCAGGTTATTCTTCCTCCTCGTCCGCAGGAGCAGGCTTTTGGAACACAGTCAGCTTCGTCACACATTCCTCGTCCATCTCCGATACGATAACGAAAAGGTTTTCATAGGTAAAGCTATCACCCACGTGGGGATTCGCCTCCAGCATTTCAACTGCCCAGCCACCCATCGTGGTATATTCACAGGCAAAGTCCTTCGGCTGATGGAACCCGATTTCCTCAAAGCAGTCCTCGATGTTCATCTCACCCGAAACGTCCCAGGTATTCTCACCCGTAGGCGCACATTCCAACACAATCACGTCGGTATCGTCCCAGATATCGCCAACCAGCTCCTCAAGGATATCCTCCATCGTGACAAGACCCAGCGTGCCGCCAAACTCGTCAATCACAATCGCCAGGTGCACCTGCGCATCGCGGATACGGGCAAGCGCTGCGGGCAGCTTCATCGTCTTATGAAGCTTACAGGGTTTCATCAGAAGCGCGCGGATATCGGGGCTTTCCTCGTCAATTGCCGCCTTATAATAGCGGTTCAGGGAAAGCACGCCGATGATGTTATCAATGCTATCCTCGTATACAGGGATACGGGAGAACTGTGCGGCATCGGAAAGAAGCGCACGGACGGTTTCCTCATCGTCATCAATATCAAGCGCCGTCATATTGATACGGGGCGTCATAATTTCCTCGACGGTAATGTCGTGGAATTCCAATGCGGATTGCAGAAGCTCACCCTGCTCCTCGTCAATCACGCCCTCCTCCTCAATTGTTTCAATCACGGAGGAAAGCTCCTCCTCGGTAAGCGTGGGGGCATCTTCGTCACGGTCCTTACCCCAAATTTTACGGAGCACAAAGAGCAAGCCCATGACAACAAGCACAATGGGGCTGACGAGCACGGTAAGAATACGAGTAGGGAGCGCGACAAAGCGCGACACCGCATCGGCGTGCTGCTTGGAAAGCACCTTGGGGACAATTTCGCCAAAAATCAGAATGACGACCGTCACCAGAACAGTTGCGATAAAGGACGCCACGCCTGCCATTTCGGGGGCGAAAATGTCCATAATAATCAGGGTTGAGCAGGTAGAAACCGCAATATTTGCAAGGTTATTGCCCACGAGAATGGTTGAGAGGGACATGGTAAAGTTTTCGGCAATGTTATATGCCATTCTGGCAGTGCGGGAGCCCTCGTCAGCGGCACGGCGCAAGCGCATACGATTGGCAGAGTTAAAGGCAATCTCCGATGCCGAGAAATATGCCGACAGGCAGACCATCACAACGATGACAAGATACGCCCACCACATACCGCGGAAATGCTCGGCAAATCTGAAATTTTCAGCAAACATTACTCAGTCACCTCCTCTGCAGCTGCTGCCGCACGGGCGGCCAGCTCCTCCTCATCAAGGAAGTGCACAAATGTACGGACGGGGCGGGAATTTTCGACCGTTTCCACGGTAAATTCAAGCTCGTCAATAAGAAAAGTCTCCTCAACCTCAGGCAATCTGCCGAGGGCTTCCAGAATCCAGGAAAGCAGGGGCTTGCCTGCAATCTGTGCAGGCGCCTCAGAAAGGCCGGCACGCGCATACAGATTGCCAACTGTCATATGCGTGCTGACAAGATAGCGGTTGCCGCCAAGCGTCTGGAAATCCGCGTCAACAACGTCCTCCTCGTCGAAGATTTCGCCGACCAGCTCCTCCAGAATATCTTCAATGGTAACCAGGCCTACAACCTGTTTTTTCTCATCACGTACAAGGGCCATATGATGCTTGTGCTGACGCATATCGGTCAGCAGGTCGTCAATTTTGGCGTCCTCGGTCACAAAGTAGGGGGCAGAAATCAGGCTGCGCACCTTGACCTTTGAATTTTTACGGTATTCCGTCAGGAATGTGCGTATACGAAGCGTGCCGATAATGCGGCTCGGCGTGCCCGCGTATACGGGAATGCGTGAGTGATTGGTCTCACGGATAACGGCAAGAACCTCCTCGGTGGTGGCAGCTGCATTCAGTGCCTCCATATCACGGGCCATTGTCATAATATCGGATACAACCGTATCACCAAATTCAAGCGCGGATTTGAGCATATCACCCTGCTCCTCGTCCACAACGCCCTCCTCCTCGACCGTATCGAGAATCTCAAGCAGCTCATCTTCCGTAATAGAGGGCTCTGCCTCCTTCGGGGCAAACATCTTGGAGGCTGCAGTAGAAATCAGCCCGAAGAAGCCCGCAATGGGGGAAAGCAAGCGCATCAGGAAGCGCAGCGAGGATTGGAAAAAGAGCGAAACACTTTCACTGCGGTCATTGGCGAAGGACTTCGGAATCATTTCGCTGAATAAAAAGACCACCGCGGTCGATACCGCCGAAACAAAGATGGAAAAGCCAAACGAGTTAATAAATGCGCTGTCCTTACCCATCTCAGTCGCAATGTTGGTTGCAATCAGTGTTGCCACCGATGCCGCTGCAATTTTGGTGATGTTGTTGCCGACCAGCAGTGTTGTCAACGCCTTATCAAAGCGATTCAACACACGCAGTACGCCGCGCGCACGGCGATTGCCGTCATCAGCAAGGGTTTTAATCTTGATTTTGTTGACCGCCGAAAACGAGCTTTCGGTTGCCGCAAAATAAGCGCCACCCACAATACAAAGTGCAAACACAATCCATAAAGGTATACTGTCCATGAGAGAAAAACCAACTCCTTTTGATTTGAAATTTTGGCGTGTTTAACATTTATTATAACATTTATATAATAAAATGTCAAGATGCATTCGGAAAAGCTGCAGAATAGCAGGAAATTCCAATCCGTATGGTGGATATTTTGGCAAGCACTTACAAACAATACTAATGCGACAACCGAAAACAGTCATAAGGAGAATACTATGAAACCAACCGGAACGGTCAGACGCTCCTCCGGCATCACCAGAAGACTTGATGAGCTGGGGCGCGTTACGGTACCGAAATCTATCAGACGAAGCCTGCGCATTCGCGATGGCGATGCACTCGAAATATTTACCGGGCATGACGGTGAGATTATTTTCAAAAAATACTCCCCGATCGGCGAGCTCACCAGCTTTGCCGAGGAATATGCCGAAACACTCTATAAAACCTGCGGTCTTTCTGTCCTCATCTGCGACCGCGACGGCGTGATTGCGGCGGCAGGCGTTTCCCCGCGCAAGGAATATCTTGACCGCTCTCTTACCGAGGAGCTTGAGACGCTAATGGAAAAGCGCAGCCTCTATATCCTGCGTGACGGTAGCGAAAAAGTGATTGCCGTGCAGGGCACAACCGCACACGTCAGCTGTGCAATGCCGATTCTTGCCGAAGGCGATATTGTGGGTGCCGTGGTATCGCTGACAGGTGAAAAGGCCGACAGGCCGCTTTCGGGTGATACCGAAAGCAAGCTGATTCAGACCGCAGCGGCATTCCTTGGAAAAAATCTCGAATCTTAAAGAAAAGCCGATTGGTCGTACTGCGACTCAATCGGCTTTTTTGTGTTTTTGCGGGACTTCAGCCACGCTGCAAATCTCAACGGCAATCGCGATTTCGAAGGCAGATTTCCCATTTCCGTCAACGCGCTTTCTATCGCGACAAAAAAATATACGGCAAGAAAAGCATAGGGAACCGGGCAAAATTCTCCGGGATTTACCAGGGACATGAGAAACAGTCCAAGATAACAGAGTGCAAAACCGAAGCTGCGGTCACGCCACGCAAGCAGCGACACGCGCATACGCATACAGGATTGCCAGCACCAGGCGAGAATACCCACCGCACCGAGGCCGCCGACAATCTGCGCCACCGAGGAATGATACCAGTTAATCGTCCCCTCCTTACCGCTGTACAAATCGGCATTGCCACGATAGCCCAGGCCCGAGCCAAAAACAGGATTTTGACGAAAATCCGCAAAGCCGCGCTCAAGCAGCGACCAGCGCGCCTCAGTAGGATCGAGAAAGCCCAACGCATACAAATTTCTCGACACAAAAAAGATAAGATACCCCATCGTCATCAGAGAAAGCAAAAAGAAGGTTCGACTCCAAAGGCGTCTGAGATAATCCTTCTCGGTGCGCCAGCCCCAAAAACAACAGAGCAAAAATTCGATAGGCGTAAAAAGCTGTGCACCGCGCGAGCCCGAAAGCACCGCCGCCACCAGCATAATAAACGCCAAGCCGTAATGGTAGAGTCTGCGATTTTTCACTGCCAATGCGGCGGGCAACGCCATCATCAGCATCGTGCCGATGTTATTCCCCCACTGCGCACCTTGAAACATAGAAATACCGTTTTTCAGCAAAAGCGGCAAATTGTAAAAGAAAACAATCGCTGATGCGGTCAGCCCCCAGCGGAGCAAATCCTCCGCAAGCATATCGCGTGCGCTCGCGTCGCGCACGGTATTTTTGAGTAACAAGTAGCAAATCACCAGCACGGGCCCAAGTCCCGCCATAAAGCCAAGTGCGGCGGGACGGAAATAATCCGTCGCAGAAATCATACCGATGCCACCAAGCACTGTGGCGAGCGCCACCGCAATCAGAGGGAACAGCGTAGGACCCGTGAACAGACGCGGCTTCAAGCGTATCACATGCCAGATGAGGGCGGCAATCGGTATCGGCATCAGCCAAACATAGCGGATAAATACCGAAAAGGAATCATAACAAAAAATAAAGAGCAGGCAGAGGAGTAAAAAGGGCAACGTAAGATATTTTGTGTCACGCAGCAAAACAAGCCCTGCCGAAATCAGGAGCAACATAGCAATAGCAAAGGGGGCAATCCCTGCGGTTTTGCCCCCCGTGAGCACCGCAATCAAAAATACGGCAACACAAAGAAAATCGCGCGCGATTTCTATACCGTATTTTCTGATTACAGTTTTCATATTAACGATTATCCTTCCTCAGCGGGCAGCTCAGCCTGCGCCTCGACGGGTCTGGGGCCCTCAATGCGTGCATATCTGCTGTAACGCTGATACTTGCTGTAATGCGAATAATAGCCGTAGTTGCCACCGCGTACACTGACATCGTTAAGAACAAAGCCTGCGAGATTTGCATGCATGCTCTGCATCACGTCAATAACCTCATAAACCGTGTCAATCTTGGAGTAGCCTGCACGTGCAACGAGAACATAGGCGGTAACATGCTGCGTCAGTACGCCTGCATCTGCGGTTTCCAGAATGGGCGGCAGGTCGATAAAGATATAGTCATACTGCTCGCGGCAGAGGTCAAGGAGCGATTTCATGCGCTCAGATGCCAACAGCTCGGAGGGGTTCGGCGGGATATGACCGCAGGTCATCAAATCAAGTCCATCATATACGGTATTGCATACTGCATTGTTCAGGGGATTTTCCACGATTCCCGCAAGCACCTCGGAAAGACCGTTTGCAGAATCAACGCCGAAAATCTTATGCTGTGCGGGGCAGCGCATATCGCCGTCAATCAGCAGCACGCGCTTACCAAGCTGTGCAAAGCTGATGGCTGCATTGGCAATCACAACGCTCTTGCCGGCACCCGCATAGCCGGAGGTGACACCGAACACAGGTGCGCCGTCCTCGTGCGGTACATAGGTCAGATTGGTACGCAGTGCCTTGAAGGACTCCACAACCGAGAAAGGCGTCTTATCGCTCAGCAAGCGCTCCTCGTAGTCGCGCTGAATCGAGCCCGTACGTTTTTCGGGAGAATCAATGTTGGCATCACGCACACGTTTTTTGCTCAATTCCCCTCTCTTCAGCCACTGCGGAATCTGACCCACAATGGGAAGCGAGGTAATTGCCTTCAATCCCTCCTCGTTATAAATGGTCTTATCAAGGAAAGCAACAAGGAAGAAGGAAACGTATGCAACCACCACGGCAATCGCACCGCCGACAACCGCATTCAGCACCGCGTTGGGCGAATCGGGCGAGGTGGCGAGATGACCGAAGTCAACAAGCTTGATGCTGATGTAGAGCTTGGTGCTTTCATTGAGCAGAAGAACAGGTGCCTTCTCCTCGATAATCTGCAACACATCAAAAGCCGCCTGACGGTCGGCAGAGGAAACCGTAACATGGAAGAAGGGCAGCTCCTCCTCGGTGGATACCGATACCATTCCGGAGAGGGTGCCCAGCTTCATCTCCTCGCCGTGACGGAGGTTGTACTCACGGAGCACTTCGCCAAGGAAGACGTTACCGGTAATTTCGGTTGCATAGCTTTCCGCAAGCAGCGCAGCACCGCTTTGGTAGGTATTACCACCCATGCTGGGGGATTCATAGATATTGTCCACGCGGAACTCTGCACGGGAGGAATAGATAGGGTCAACCATGACCTTGGTGTAAGCAAAAACCGCGCCTGCACCGACGACGAGAGCCAGAATCAGCCACAGAAGGCGGCGCTTCACAACCGCCCACAAAAAGCCAATCGTAATCTCATTATTTTTGACCTGTTCGCTCTTCATTACTGCTTATCTCCTTCACTTTTGGAAATTTTAACGCTGTGACAATCATCAATATGATAAGTCGGGACAAGCGTTTTAATCATCGAAAGCAGCGCGGGATTATCCTCGCGAGCCGCCTCGCGCATTTCGTCAAGCGTGTCGAGCAGCACAGCCTCATCAAAATGAATCGGCTTGCCGATGTAAATCATCTTGTTGGGCGTGGTTCGCATGCCCTCCTCGTTCATCAAAAGCTCCTCAAACAGCTTTTCACCGGGACGAAGACCGGTAAACTGAATATCAATATCCTGATAAGGGCGGTAACCCGACAGCCTGATGAGGTTTTCTGCCAAGGTCACAATTTTTACGGGCTCTCCCATATCAAGCACGAAAATTTCACCACCCGTTGCATAGGCGCCCGCCTGCAAGACAAGCGAAACTGCCTCGGGAATTGTCATAAAATAACGGATAATATCCTTATGGGTCACGGTCACGGGACCGCCGGCAGCAATCTGCTTTTTGAAAAGCGGAATAACCGAGCCGTTGCTGCCCAGCACGTTACCAAAGCGCACCGCCACATAGTCGGTTTTCTCGGAGCGTGTGGCAAAATACTGCACAATCATCTCACAAATGCGTTTCGTTGCGCCCATGACGTTGGTGGGATTGACCGCCTTGTCGGTCGAAATCATGACAAAGCGCTCCACGCCAAACGCATCTGCCGCGCGCGCAACGTTATACGTACCGAACACATTGTTTTTCACAGCCTCGGCAGGGCTTGTTTCCATAAGAGGCACATGCTTATGTGCCGCAGCGTGAAAGACAATATCGGGGCGCACTGCCTCAAAGACCTGCGACACGCGCACCTCATCACGTACACTGCCGATAAGCACACGGAGCGAAAGCTGCGGATATTTGCGGCGCAGTTCCATTTCAATATCGTAGGCGTTATTCTCGTAGATATCAAAAATTGTCAGGCAAGCAGGATTGTGTGCGGCAATCTGTCGGCAGAGCTCGCTGCCGATTGAGCCGCCACCGCCCGTTACCAGAATACTCTTGCCCTCGATATAGGCGAACACATCACGGTTATTGATGCGAATGGGGTCACGTCCCAACAGGTCATTGATGTCAATGTCGCGCATATGACCAATGGTTGCCTGCCCCTCAAGCACCTCATAGATGCCGGGAAGGACACGCACCTTGCGACCCGTGCGGGCACAAATCTCGCAAATTTCACCGATGTCCTTGCCGCGTGCCGTGGGAATTGCCACAAAAATCTGCTCAATTTCATATTTTTCCACCATTGCCTCAATGGCGCCGCGCGCACCGACAACCGGTACGCCGCAAACGGTGGTACCCTTCTTCTGCGGGTCATCGTCAATCACGCAAAGCGGCAGATATTTTACCTTATCGGATTGCTGCATCTCGCGAATCATCATCGCGCCCGCATCGCCGCCGCCAATCACCATGACGGCAATCTTGCCCTGACGTCCCGAAAAGCGGTAACGCAAGGCACCAAGGAAGCGGAAGGAAAAGCGGGAAAGCGCGGTCAGATTGAAGAATATGCCGAAAATAACAATCACCTGCGGAACCGTCATCTGCCCTGTCAGGGCACCGACAATCATCGAAGGAATCAGCGCCGAAAGGATTGCCGCAAGCAGATGCAGCATTTCGTGAAAGCCTGCATTGTGCAGGGGCAGGCGGTAAAGTCCCCAGAAAATAAAGCTGAGCGCAGCAGCAGCAACGACAAACGCGATACCCAGAGGCTTGTCAAGCAGTGTAGCAAAGGATCCACCCGTCGCAGCATGTGCAAAAAGCCACGCCAAGAACAAGGAAAACAGGTCGACCAAGGAAAGCGCCAAGCATTTTTTTAATTTTCGCATTTTTTTCGATTTCATCTCAGTCACCTCGTCATACTGTTAGTCGTTATGATAGAATCAAAAACTTTCAAGAAGGTACTATCCTTCTTATTTTAATATATTTCAATGCATTTGTCAAGACAATAGGGCAAAAAAGCGTGAGACGCGTGCACGCACGCGCCATTCTTTGTCTTTCACGGCAATATCCCCCAAAACGGTACGAAAAAGAAGGCAAAATAAAAAGAGAGAGCGCGGCAAAAACGCCGTTTTCCTCTCTCTTTTTTCAAATATTAATCTCTTGTATGGTCGTCCCACAGGACAATTTCGCCCTTTTCGCGCGTGCGGTCCAAATCAATCAGGCGCTGATTTGAGGAGCCGCGGAAGCGCAGACGGATATCATAAAGCTCTTCTACGAACTCACCGTCCACCAGCACGTTGATATAAGACAGCAGCTCATCGGTCACCTCGCAGTGCGCGGCGCCGCCCGCCGCAAGCGCATCAAGCGTATAGCCCGAATAGCACCAAACGGTTTTAGTGGGGTAACGGGTACGGATTTTCCGCAATAAGGAAAGTAATGCACGCTGGTTACAGGGCTCCATCGGCTCACCACCGAGGAGGGTCAGTCCCGCGATAAAATCGGGGGCCAACAATTCCAAAATCTCCTGCTCGGTTTCGGTTGTAAAGGGCGTGCCGTAATCAAAATCCCAAGTGTCGGGATTAAAGCAGCCCTTACAATGGTGCGTACAGCCCGACACAAAAAGCGACACCCGTACCCCCGGTCCGTCGGCAATATCCCTTTTTTTAATGACACCGTAATTCATAATTAAAGGTGGAGAACGCGCTCCTGAATCTCCTTGGTTCTGCCCTGATTCCAGTACTGCGTACCAATATAGCCACAGGTACGGCGGGCAACGTTCATCTTGTTCTGGTCACGATTATGGCAGTGCGGGCACTCCCATACAAGCTTACCATCGTCCTCTACAATCTGGATTTCTCCGTCGTAGCCGCAGACCTGGCAATAATCGCTCTTGGTATTCAGCTCGGCATACATGATATTATTGTAAATGAACTTCATCACCTCAAGCACGGCAGGCAGATTATCCTGCATATTGGGCACCTCAACGTAGCTGATAGCACCGCCGGGCGAAAGCTCCTGGAACTTGGACTCAAACGCCAGCTTATCGAATGCATCAATCTCCTCGGTAACGTGAATGTGATAGGAGTTGGTGATGTAGCTGCGGTCAGTCACACCGGGAATCTTACCAAAGCGCTTCTGCAGGCACTTGGCAAACTTGTAGGTGGTGGACTCCAGAGGCGTGCCGTAGAGCGAGTAGTGAATGTTCTCGGCATCTCTCCAGCGCTTGCAGGCATCATTCAGATACCGCATAACCTCAAGACCGAATTTCTCGCCCTCAGGGTCGGTCAGCTTCTTGCCCGTTACGGCATAAACACACTCCCAAAGACCTGCGTAGCCAAGCGAAATGGTGGAGTAACCGCCATGAAGCAGCTTGGTAATGGGCTCGCCCTTCTTCAAGCGGGCAAGTGCGCCGTACTGCCAGAGAATGGGGGCAGCATCGGAAAGGGTGCCCTCCAGGCGCTCGTGACGGCACTGCAGTGCGCGGTGGCAGAGCTCAAGACGCTCATCAAGCACCTCCCAGAATCTTGCAACATCGCGACCCTCCAGGGTGGCAGTGCAGGCGGCGTCAACAAGGTTAATGGTTACAACGCCCTGGTTGAAACGGCCATAGTACTTCGCCTTGCCGTTTTCATCAACCCAAGTGGTCAAAAAGCTACGGCAGCCCATGCAGGTGTAGCATTGACCGTCGCCGTTGTCGTCGACCTTCAGCTGCTTCATCACCTTCTCGGAGATATAGTCGGGCACCATACGCTTTGCGGTGCACTTTGCAGCAAGCTGCGTAAGCTCCCAATAGGGAGAATCCTCGTGAATATTATCCTCCTCAAGCACATAAATGAGCTTGGGGAATGCAGGGGTTACATAAACGCCCGCCTCATTCTTGACGCCGCGAATACGCTGGTTCAACACCTCGCGGATAATCAGGGCGAGGTCTCTCTTGGTCTGAGGGTCCTGCACCTCACCCAGGTACATAAATACCGTGACGAAGGGTGCCTGACCGTTGGTGGTCAGCAGGGTGACAACCTGATACTGAATGGTCTGTACACCGCGGCTGATTTCCTTGAGCAGACGCTGCTCCACAATCTCGGCAAGCTTGTCCGCAGAGGGCGCAACACCAAGGCTTTCCATTTCGGCAGCAACCTCGCGTCTGATTTTCTCGCGCGAAACCTGCACGAAGGGTGCAAGGTGAGAAAGTGAAATGCTCTGGCCGCCGTACTGGTTGGAGGCAACCTGTGCGATAATCTGCGTTGCGATGTTGCAGGCGGTGGAAAAGCTGTGAGGCTTTTCAATCAGCGTGCCGCTGATAACGGTGCCGTTTTGCAGCATATCCTCAAGGTTGACAAGGTCGCAGTTGTGCATATGCTGTGCAAAGTAGTCGGCATCATGGAAGTGGATAATCCCCTCCTCGTGTGCGCGGACGATATCCTCGGGCAGGAGAATACGGCGCGTCAAGTCCTTGGAAACCTCGCCTGCCATATAGTCACGCTGTACGCTGTTGACGGTAGGATTTTTGTTGGAGTTTTCCTGCTTCACCTCTTCGTTGTTGCACTCGATGAGGGAAAGGATATGCTCGTCGGTGGTATTGGCGCGGCGTGCCAGGTTACGGGTAAAGCGGTAGCGAATATAGCGCTTTGCGGTTTCGGGGGCGTTCTGCTGAATAATCAGGGTTTCGACCAGCTCCTGAATCTCCTCAACCGAGAGGGCGCGGCCAACATCATTGCAGTAATCCTCAATGACGAAGGAGATATAGTCAATCTGTCGCTTGGTCAGCTCAGGCTTGCCCTCGCCGCTTTCGTTTGCGCGCTCGATTGCACGTACGATTTTCTCGCGGTCAAAGGTCACCTCAGCACCGTTTCTCTTAATGATTTTCATATTTTCCCTTTCCCTTCCGGCGCCACGTGCGCCTCAACATTTAGGTACATCTCTCAACAGCAAACACAATATCTTGTGCCGCAGCAAAAATTAGTATACCACGGAGCAGGCAAAAAGGCAAGCATTTTTTCGATAAAATAATACACAAAAATAAGGCCTCTGTTTTGGTGCTTTTTTTCTCTTTTCGCGACAAGATAAATTACCGCCGTGACAGTCTTAAAAAAGGCTCCTTTTCGCGCGCGCACAAAGCGCGCACGCATATTTATATATGGTAGCACGCAAAAGCCCGCCCCTTTGGTGATTCCCGCAAAAAATATTCCGAACCCCCTTGCATTGTGAAAGGAAATAAGGTAAAATATAGAGCGATATTTATTTTTTAAGGATAAGAGCATGGACGAAAGAACAAAAAAAGAAATTGAGCGAAGAAGAACCTTCGCCATTATCTCTCACCCCGACGCAGGTAAAACCACCCTGACCGAAAAGCTGCTTTTATACGGCGGCGCCATTCAATCAGCCGGCTCGGTCAAGGGCAAACAGAGCGACCGCCATGCGGTTTCTGACTGGATGGAGCTTGAAAAGCAGCGCGGCATCTCGGTCACCTCTTCGGTTTTACAGTTTGAATATAACGGCTACTGCATCAACATTCTCGATACCCCCGGTCACCAGGACTTCTCGGAGGACACCTACCGCACGCTCATGGCAGCGGACAGTGCCGTTATGGTGATTGATGCTGCCAAGGGCATTGAGCCGCAGACCAGAAAGCTTTTCCACGTCTGTGCCAAGCGCGGCATTCCGATTTTCACCTTTATCAACAAGCTCGACCACGAGGCACGTGACCCCTTTGACCTGCTTGATGAGCTGGAGCGTGAATTTGGCATCGGTACCTATCCCATGAACTGGCCGATTAGCTGCGGCGTAACCTTCAAGGGCGTTTATGACCGCCGCGAGCACGCCATTCACACCTTTGACAACGCACACGGCGGACGTAATCGCCTTGCCTCGATTGCCTGCGATATCGGCGATACCGCAACACTGGATTCGCTGATTGGCGAAAATTTACGCTGCGAGCTTTGCGAGCAGGTAGAGCTTTTGGACGGTGCCTCCTTTGACTTTGACCTTGAGGCAATCGCCAAGGGCAAGCTCTCCCCCGTTTTCTTCGGCTCGGCACTCAACAACTTTGGTGTAGAGGACTTTTTGCGCTATTTCCTGCAATTAACCCCCACGCCCCTGCCCCGCGAAGCCGATACGGGCACGGTTGATCCCTTTGACGACGGCTTCTCTGCCTTCGTCTTTAAGATTCAGGCAAACATGAACAAGGCACACCGCGACCGCATTGCCTTTATGCGTATCTGCTCGGGCAAATTTGAGCGCGGCAAGGAATATTTCCACATGCAGGCAGGTCGCCCCGTTAAGCTCTCTCAGCCTCAGCAGATGATGGCAGAGGAGAGAGAGGGCATCGAGGAAGCCTATGCCGGCGATATCATCGGCGTGTTTGACCCCGGCATTTTCTCCATCGGTGACACCGTCTGCGCCAAGGACAAAAAGGTTATCTTTGAAGGTATCCCCACCTTTGCCCCCGAGCATTTTGCCATGGTGGAGCAGATTGACTCGATGAAGCGCAAGCAATTTGCCAAGGGCATGAACCAGATTGCCCAGGAGGGTGCAATCCGCATCTTCTTTGAGCCTGATGCAGGCTACGAGCGCGTCTTTGTCGGCGTCATCGGCGTGCTGCAATATGACGTGCTGAAATTCCGTATGAAATCGGAATACGGCGTCGATTATATCAAGCGCGAGCTCCCCTTCCAGTTTATCAAGCGCATCAAGTCCTATGACGGCGACCTTGCAAGGCTGAGCCTCGCCTCCGATACCAGACGCGTGGTTGACGTACGCGAAAAGCAGTACCTGCTTTTCACCGGTCAGTGGAGCATCAAGTGGGCACTTGACAACAATCCCTCCCTCGTGCTTGAGGACTTCGACCAATAATATTTCCAAATTCAAAAATAAATTTTCCAATTCCAAAGCAAAAGCATCGCGGCATTTTCCAAAATCGTGGTGCTTTTGCTGTTTTTACATCATTTTGATCCGTTTTTTTCGCACCGAAAATTCTCTGCTACAATCGGCGCGCGCCGCATTGACTTTTCCCTGCATTTATGTTATACTGAACTTGGCAAGATGCCATGCAATTTCCCCACCCGACGGGGCATACTATAAAGGAACGAGGTACTAAGATATGAGCGAATTGAAAAGACCCGAAGCAGAAGAGGTTGACATCTACATTCTGCAGGACGAAGAAGGCAACGAGCACGAGTTTGAGCTGATTGGCACCTGCGAGAAAAACGGCGTAAAATACTACGCAATGATTGCAGTGGAAGATGCCGACAAGGAAGACGAGGTTTGCGAATACACCATTCTCAAAACCGTCATCGAAAACGGCGAGGAAACCCTTGTCACCATTGAGGACGATGACGAATTTGACGATGTTGCCGATTACTTTGACGATTTCTTCTCCTCCGAAATCGACTACGACCAGCAGTAAGAATTCCCAAAATAAACCTCCTGCCTTTCTCGTGATATCCGAATTGCGGAGCCGACACACTTGATATGGAGCCCGGATAGAGTCCTGCTACGGTTTGCAGACCTCCCTCCCCCTTGCCAATTGACTTGTCTTGCCGAGGGTGCGAGGACGTTGGGAGCAGTAAAATAGCAGACAGGGCACCCCCTTGATAAATAGGGTTCTCTATACTCGGGTACACGGCTGGGTGGGTTTTCTCTAATGCACCCGACAGTCGGGCAACCAATAAAAAAGCACCCCTCGGGGTGCTTTTTTATATTCGCTTGAAATAAATTATCTTTGCACACGACCGAAGCCGTCGCCACCACATACAATTTTAGAGGTATCTACACCGAAATAGCGCAGCGAAGCAACCGTCGCCTACCGATTGCCTCGGTGAGGCAGAGCTCGCCGCCACCAAAGATGCGCACCATCAAAAAGGAATGGCAGGGCGGCTCTGCAGACGCAATGTGTATGGCAAAAACACACCTTAACCGCGCCCTGATTATACTGGCAAGAAACGCACTGGCAAACACAGAGCACACACCCGCGAAATACATCACCGTCAGACGCATTGAACGCGCCGTGGGGCTCTTAAAAACCACCGATAAAAGCGTGCTGGAAATCGCCACCGAATGCGGCTTCAACAATACCGCAAACTTCAATAAGCTATTCAAGAATCATACGGGAACCGTCCCAAAAGCCATTCGCGCCGCGCGCTGACCCCCACGCCTTGCACGCAAGCACGAAACGGATTAATTTTTTCAATTTTTACTGAAGGGTACGGTTGCATTTTTTATACATATATGCTATAATAATTGTCGTAAACCCCCCTGCTTTTCCAAATACACTTTACAAGGAGAACTTAATTATGAACATTATTGTTTGCAAAAATTACGACGAAATGTCCCTGCGCTCCGCAGAAATTATGGCTGAGGTCATCAAGGGAAAGCCCGCTTGCGTGCTTGGCATGGCAACCGGTTCGACCCCGATTGGTCTTTACCGGAACCTCATTCGCATGAACAAGGCGGGCGAAATTTCCTTCAAGGACGTGACCACCGTCAACCTTGACGAATATTATCCCATCGCGCCCACCAATGACCAGAGCTACCGCTACTTTATGAACGAGCAGCTCTTTGACCACGTTGACATTGACAAAGCAAAGACCAGCGTGCCCGACGGCACCGCTGCAGACCCTGAGGCTGAATGCCGCCGCTATGAGGAAATGATTTCCCTGCTTGGTGGTATTGACGTGCAGATTCTCGGTATCGGCCGCAACGGCCACATCGGCTTCAACGAACCCGATGCAAAGCTGATTCTTGACACCCACGTCACCGACCTCACTGCCTCCACCATCGAGGCAAACTCCCGCTTCTTCGCCTCCGAGGCTGATGTGCCGCGCCGCGCACTGACCATGGGCATCGGCTCTATCTTCAAGGCAAGGAAGATTATCCTGATGGTTTCGGGCGCCGAAAAGAAGGCTGCCGTTTCCGCACTGCTTTCCCGCACACTTGACACCAATTTCCCTCTCACTATGCTGAATCTCCACCCCGATGTCACCCTCGTTTGCACCGCAGACGTGCTTGACTGATTTTCCACAAGAAAGGGACTGTTAAAATGATTCAATTCGGCACAGGCGGCTGGCGCGCCATCATCGGCGATGACTTTATCCGCGAAAATATTGTAAAGGTTGCAACAGGTCTTGCCAAGCTTGCGGGGGAAGAAGGAAAGACCGACAAGCCGATTCCGATTGGGTACGACCGCCGCTTCCTTTCCGACAAGGCAGCAAAATGGGTGGCAGAGGTGCTTGCCGCAAACGGCATCAAGGTATGGTTTATGAAGCGCTCTGCGCCCACGCCCCTTGTGATGTTCACAGGCAAGCACAACAACCTGCACTACGGTGTGGAAATCACCGCCTCCCATAACCCCGCCGAGTACAACGGCATCAAAATCTTCATTCATGACGGACGTGATGCGGACGTTGCCACCACCGCGCGATTAGAGGCGCTCATCAATGCCACAGGCAACGATGAAATCAAGGCAATGCCCTTTGATAAGGCAGTCACCGCAGGTATGATTGAATTCCCCGATTTTCTCTTCAACGATTTCATTGATTCTATCATTTCCCGCCTGGATATAAACGCTATCCGCAAGAAGGGTCCCCGTATTCTCTTCAACCCGATGCACGGCTCGGGCACTTATCCCTTAATGGTGCTGATGTACACCGCGCGCTGCACCGTCGACCTGATGAACGCCAACAAGGACGCCTTCTTTGGTGGCAGCCTGCCTGCACCCACCGCACACACCCTTTCCGACCTTGCACGTCGCGTGGTAGAGGAAAAGTACGACCTCGGCATTGCCGTGGACGGTGACGGTGACCGCCTTGGCATTATTGACAATGACGGTACATACATTGATGCAAACCAGATTCTCGCGATGCTCTACTACTATCTGCACGAGTACCGCGGCTGGAAGGGCCCCGTTGTACGCAACCTTGCCACCACACATATGCTTGATATGATAGCCAAGGACTTTGGCGAGGAGTGCTTTGAGGTGCCCGTCGGCTTCAAGTGGATCAGTGCAAAGCTTGACGAGAGCGACGCCGTTCTCGGCGGTGAATCCTCGGGCGGTCTCACGGTGCGCGGTCACATCTACGGCAAGGACTCGGTTTACGCGGCCATGCTGTTTGTGGAAATGATTTCCGCTATCGGCAAATCCCCCTCCGAATTTTGGCAGGAGCTGACCGAGAAATACGGCAGCTTTGAAATGGTTGAGGCAAATCTTCGTTTCCTCCCCGAGGATAAAGCACGCATCAACAACTTGTTGATGGTTGAAAAGAAGGTCCCTGACTTCGGCAAAGAAATCGCCAAGCTTTCCTATGAGGACGGTTTCAAGGTCACCTTTGCCGACAACTCCTTCGTTATCTGCCGTTTCTCGGGCACCGAGCCCCTGTTGCGCGTTTTCGCAGAGGGTGCTACCGCCGATGCGGCACGCGCATTGATTACCACAATGAAGGACTTTATCGGCATTTAACCGTACGCCCAACAAATCCAAGCAGGCAAGCGACCACAGTTGAGCACTATCATCAAATCCCTGCTCTGATCATCTGTCAGGAGGTGCTTTTCGCACCTCCTGATTTTATTTTTCAAAAAGGGGTTTACAAACGGTGCTTTCTTGTGTATAATAATAGAAAGAAAATCGATGAACGGGAAAAGGCTCCGAAAACCGTCACAGAGAGTGCCGCCACGGCTGTAAGCGGCGCACGGTAAAGGAGAGATGTGCACCCGGGAGATGCCTTGGTGAATTTTCAGCTGAGGTCGTGTGGCTCGCGTTAAGGGCAGCCGCTTTCAGGCGGCGTGAGGGGGCAACGCGCCCCGAAACAGAGTGGAACCGCGGTTAAACCGCCTCTGTACCTATGGTACAGGGGTGTTTTTTTATCGCAATTTACGAAATTTACAGAGGGAGGTAGACCCCTATGCATCTTGACTATGAAAATCTGGCAGAAAACGCCGTCCTGCTCGGCGATGCAGCATACAAGACCGCCAAGGATTTTTTGCGCGGCACACGCAAGTTTTTGAAAGAGGTGCAATATGACGTGGACGCCTTCCGTCAGCGTGACCCTGCCGCCAAGAGCGATGCGGAAATTCTGCTGCTCTATTCGGGTCTGCACGCACGCACCGCGCACCGCATCTCACACAAGCTCCACAAAAAAGGCTACACCTTTGCCGCACGCGCTGTCAGCCAATGCGCAAAGATGATTACAGGCATTGAAATTCACCCGGGTGCCACCATCGGGCGCGGTCTGGTGATTGACCACGGCACAGGCGTTGTCATCGGCGAAACCGCCGAAATCGGCGACAACTGCACCATTTATCAGGGTGTCACCCTGGGCGGCACAGGCAAGGACGTCGGCAAACGCCACCCCACGCTCGGCAACGGTGTGATGATTGGCGCAGGCGCTAAGGTGCTTGGCCCCCTGACCATTGGCGATAACGCGAAGATTGCCGCAGGCGCCGTTGCCTTGCACGATATTCCCGCAGGCAGCACCGCCGTGGGTATTCCCGCACGCGTTGTCAGCGTGGACGGTGTACGCGTCACAGAGGACCTCGACCAGATTCACATTCCCGACCCTGTCAAGGAGGAGCTTGCCTCGCTGGGTGAGGAAATCAAGGAGCTGCGCCTTGCGCTTGAAGCACTCAAAAAAACCGCCGACAAGGCTACCGAATAAAGGAGTTTTCGTATGATTCTTTACAACACTGCCACGCACAAGCGTGAGGAATTTGTCCCCAATGAGCCGGGAAAGGTCAGCATTTACACCTGTGGCCCTACCGTCTATCACTACGCACACATCGGCAACCTGCGTACCTATATTATGGAGGATATTCTTGACCGTTATATGCGCTATCAGGGCTACGAGGTCACCCGCGTGATGAACATCACCGACGTCGGTCACCTGTCGAGTGACGGCGACACGGGCGAGGACAAGATGCTCAAAGGTGCGAAGCGCGAGAAAAAGACCGTCATGGAAATCGCGCAATACTACACCGACTGCTTTTTTGCAGACTGCAAAAAGCTCAATATCCGCCGTCCCGACATCGTTGACCCCGCGACCGCCTGCATTGACGAGTTTATCAAGGTCATTCTCTCCCTGATTGAAAAGGGCTACGCGTACGAGGCGGGCGGCAACATCTACTTTGACACCTCCAAGCTCGCGCAGTACTACATCTTCAACGATTTCACCTCAGAGGACCTCGCCGTTGGCGTACGCGAGGGCGTTGAGGAGGACGGCAACAAGAAAAACAAGGCCGACTTCGTGCTCTGGTTCACCAAGTCCAAGTTTGATGACCAGGAATTGAAATGGGACAGCCCCTGGGGCATCGGCTACCCTGGTTGGCACATTGAGTGCTCCTGCATCGCGATGAAGCACCTTGGCGAGCGCCTTGACATTCACTGCGGCGGCATTGACAATGCATTCCCCCACCACACCAACGAGATTGCACAAAGCGAGGCATACCTCGGCCACAAATGGTGCAACTACTGGATGCACGTGCTGCACCTGAACACCGACAGCGGTAAGATGTCCAAATCCAAGGGAGAGTTCCTGACCGTTTCCCTGCTCGAAAGCAAGGGCTACTCCCCCCTTGCCTACCGCTTCTTCTGCCTTGGCTCCCACTATCGCCGTTCCCTTGTTTTCTCTTACGAAAACCTTGACAACGCCGTGGTATCCTTTGAAAAGCTGCTGGGGCGCATCGCACAGCTGCAGCCCGCCGCTGACGAGACCGTAGACAAGGCCGCCCTCGCCGAGCTGCAGGCAAAATTCCGCGCTGCGCTTGACAACGACCTCAACACCAGCCTTGCCATTACCGCCCTTTACGATGTGCTGAAGGCAAAGACAAATGCAGCCACCAAGCGTGCAGCCATCGCAGATTTTGATACCGTTCTGGCGCTTAACCTGCTTGAAACCGCTGACAAGCTGGCAAAGGAAAAGGCTGCCGAGGCTGCCAAGGCGGCCGTACGCGTCTACTCCGACGACCCTGCCATTCGTGCCATTGAGGAGGCGATTGACGCCCGCGCCGCAGCCAAGAAGGCCAAGAACTTTGCTGAGGCAGACCGTATTCGCGAGGAGCTGCTTGCACAGGGCATCGTGCTGACCGATACCCGTGAGGGCACTACCTGGTCGAAGAACTGCTAAAATTGCGTCTGCTGTTTTTGGCAAATTTACACAAAAACGCAAAAAGTACTTGCTTTTTTCGGTAACACATGCTATACTACAATTACTTATATATTGCTTAACGGAGGACATCATTTATGAAAGCCTTTGCCCGTGTTCTTTCTGTCGTTCTGATTCTGCTTATGCTTACCCTGACGTTTGCGTCCTGTGGCGCCCGCGTGCCCAAGGGTCTTTATTTCCGTGGCTCCATGCTTGACGGTGTTTATGAGGGCTACACCTTCATGGGCAAGAAATTTTCCTTTGATGTTTACCGCGAGTTTGAGCGCGATGATGAACTCTGCTACTCGGGCACCTATAAGTTTGAAAAGGATAAGGAAAACTCCAACAAGGACGAGGGTCTCACGGTAGGCACCATTACCTTCACCTACATTGACACAAACGGCAATGAGGTTGTGGAGGAAATGGCTTATCGCTATGAGGAGGACGTCAAGGGCAAGACCGTTCTTCGCCTCGGTGACGATTTCTTCTATCTGTACGTTGAAAACTAATTAAATACATAAAATGCCGATGGCTTCCGAACCATCGGCATTTTTTATTGTTCAAATTTACAGGCCTGCACGCTCACGCAATTTCCAGACCGTGCTTTTCCCTGTTCCCTCGGCAATCACAATACCGTCACGCTGCATCTCGACAAGATACTGTCGCACGCGCGAGAGTGATATACCAAGCACTGCCGACATCTGCCCCGCACGCGCAAAAATAACTGCCGTAAGATATTCCACCAGCAGCTGCTTTGCCGCAAGCGGCGGCAATGAGCGACGTGCGGGCACCCGTTTCTCACGCAGTGAACCTGCGCGAAGCGGCAAGGTCAGAATCGTAGACTCAGGCTCAAAGCATTCGGAAAAATACGGCGTGGGGCGTCCACCGTCACGCCAGGCACGCAGCATACGCGGAATACCGCCCCCAATGCCCTCTCCCACGCCCATCAGTGCCAGCATATGAAAAACTGCGCGGTTTCTCGCATCGGATACACCACCCTGCTTTGCCTGCTGCGGGTTGATGCGGAAGCCACCGGGGTTTGAAAAGCGCAAAGCGACATCATTTTTCTCTACCGTTATGCCACCAATGCCGCGATAATCGGCATTAACAATACAGTTGCAAAGTGCCTCTGTTGCCGCCTCGCGCGCGGTTTTGCTACGCGGAAAGGCGTTTGCCAGTGCTGCCTCTGCCGTGTGATAAAACTCAAACAGATTCTGCTCAAGAACGGGCGCAGGGGTGCTTTCGTCCAGTCGTAGCGAGAGCGCATATTGAGGAAAGGCACGCAGAATTTCTTCATACCGTCCAAACATCAGAAGTCCCGCCGCGCTGGGGTGCAGCCCGCCGTCCTCGCCTGTGCCTGCGGCATTCAGCTGTATCAGGAGCTCGTGGTCACTGCAGCGCTCCAGGGCATGGCCGGGGCGCAGCGCATGTAAAATTGCACGGTAAGCAGCCAGACTTTCCTTTTTCAAGGCGTCCAGTTGCATCGTATGCAAAAGCTGCATATCCTGTGTACGTGTGGCAGAATCGCGACGCATCGCGGAAATCTCATCGGGGGTACAACGATAATCCCCCTCACCACCACGTCGATAAGTACCGCTCCACACATTGTTTTCTATGTATACCGGCTTATCGGCACGATGCGCACGGGGCACCTCAACCACCACAATCTGCTTGCCCTGCACACGCGTCACATAAATGTTTTTCTTCGTCAGAATGTTCACGCTGACACGGCGCGGGTCATTCAGTCCGCGCCAGAGCTTTTCTATCAGTGCTTGCGGATTGGGCAGATCCACTGCATGAAAGGATTTATCCCGCAGCTCCTCCACGCCAAGCAGAATCACGCCGCCCATTGTATTGGCAAAAGAAGAGTAGGTCTCCCAAACACTATAGGGCAGACCGCCCAGCGCACGCTTGGCCTCAATGCGATTATTTTCACGGTATTTCTCAATTCTCTGAAGGTCGATCAAAATCTCACCCCCTCCATGATTATTTTAACATATTTTTTTCAAAAAGGCAAACAATTGCGAGAAAAGACTTGAAAAAGTCCGCCTTGCTGTGCTATAATGAACTCACCCCAAAAACTTTGACGGAGGATTTTATCATGAAAAAGTTTGTACGCATTCTCACACTTGCCCTTGCTCTCCTGATGCTGCTGGCAACGCTGGCCGCTTGTGCCCCCGCAAAGGACCCCGATAAAGCAGTTGAGGCCCTGGAAAAGGCAGAATATCTCGTCAACAAGGACACCCGTATTCAACCCGCCCTTTTTAAGGTTGCCGGTTATGACCTGACTGCCGTTGTTTCGGGCACTAAGCTGTCTGACAAAGAGGCTGTTGCCATTTACTACTTTGCAGATGCCGAAAACGCCAAGAAGGCGCTGGAAGAGGTCAAGAAATATGCTGATGAAGCTAAGGACGACGAAGAAGTTGATGAAAAGAACTGGATTGCTCCCACACGCTCCGGTAAAATCATTTATTTCGGCACCAAGGGCGCTATCAAAGCTGCTCGATAAAATCTAACCACACCCAACAAAGGCGCAAATGCGCCTTTGTTTTTTTGCAAACACTATTGACCTTTTGTGATATATCTGCTATAATAAATTTAAGTATAACTTATCAGAAGGTATTTGAAAGGAGGGCTTGATATGCGCAAAAGACTTTTAGCTATATTGCTGGCACTTTGCTTACTGGCGGCATTCGGCTGCAACAGGAAAAAGCCGCAAACCTCCATCACCTTCAGCGAAAACGGCGTGCTGACAGCCGAGATTCCCACCGCCAAGCGCGGCTCCGTCATACTCCCCACCCCCGCAGGCACGCACGCGGCGCACTGTATCGGTTGGTCGGCAACAACCAACCAGGGTGCAATTTTCCTACCCATGGGAGCGGAGTTTTCCTACAACAGAGGCGACGACATTGATTTCAGCCCCGTCTATCTGCACCTGACAACCCTCTCTCAGGCAACCATTGACCTGACTGCTGCAAATGGCGGTATACAATACACCACCACAATCAACGCGGGGGAATGGGAGCAGCTCCTTGCCGTCAACGCCGCCCCTACATGCGGCACCCTGATTTTACCGCAATCCGACCGCGAAGCACTTTCCGCCTTCACACACGACAGCATCGCTGCCGCCGCCATTGCAACAGCAAGGGACTATGCAGCAGACATCAATGCGGATAAGTGCGGCTTTCAGACGCTCTTTACAGAGATTTCAACAGGCAAGCGCCTGACGCCCTACACCGCAGTGGGCTACGTCAAGCTGACCTACTCTAACGGCGACACCACCTGCATTTACGCCAATTATAAAACGGCAGTGGCACCCATCGCCTCGCTCCTTGGCCTCGCCAAAGCGGCAATGGAGGATTTGTCCGATGTGCAGACAGACCGTTACATCACGCCTGTCGGTGAAAAATTCTCCCCCTACACACCGGAGGAATACGCCAAGCTGAAGGAGTACTCTGCCCTGAAGCTCACTCTGATTATCAACCACGAAAACCGCGGCAATCGCGGCTTATCTGCCGACCTGCTCGATGCCTTTGACGAGCGCACCATTGAGCAAGGCGTTGCCACCTGTGCCGATGAATGGCGTATTCTGCGCGGCCTCATTACCGATATCAAGCAAAACGGCGCGTTGGTCATTACCGCCAAGGACGGCACCTATATCGAGCGTGAGAATATTTCCGAAATTGTTTTCCAAAATAAGCTGGGCAATATTATGACAATCAGCAACGCGGTATTTTACAACGGCTCCATATATGTGCCCTACACCACCTATTCCGGCAATTATTAAAAGGCAAAAAGCCCTGCAATGCAGGGCTTTTTTAATATCCGAAATAGTTGCGCAGCTGCTGCAAGGAAAGCTCCTTGGCGCAAAGCGGCAACGACAGATGCCAAAGCGCGGACACGGTGGGGTCCTGATAGCATTGCCAGCTCATACCGCGCGGTGCAAGAGATTGCAGCAGCGTGGAAAGGGCCGCCTGCGGCATCGGGCTGTCGCTGTAAAAGCGCACGTGCAGGCGAGGCTCTCCCAACCTGTCCCGCACAACTGCCACGTGCAGCGCACGTGATGTGGCAATCGGCGCCACAGTAAAGCAAAGCGCAGCCAGCATTGCCGCGAGCAACGCATCATCAGCACCCAGCACCGTACCATAGGAAAGCGTGCCTAAATCATACTGCACAAGGCACCCTGTAAAGCGCGCAAGCGCTGAAAGGCGTTGCTTTAACACCTCCGACAAATGAGGCGCCTGTTCCTCACGCAGGACAGTGCCGCCTGTCGCAGATATCACAGTCCGCAGCCAATCTCTGATAGAAAGATAAGCATGCTCGTCGGGCAGTGCTGTCGCCGTAACCGAAAGAGGCGAAAAGGAAATGGGCACCCCAAGCGCCTCCTGATAAGCGGCGGGGCGACGTAAAATTTCCGCAATTTCTGCGGGCGGAATCACGGCAAGCAGCGTCAGGTTTCCACCATAAGGCAACCGTAAAATTACCACAGGCGTGCTTCCGCACTGCGCAAGATATGGCTCGCGCGCCCCGCGCAGCAAGGTCTTTTCAAGCACATCGCGCTCACCCTTTACAGTACCGAGTGCAGCAAAAAAGTCATCGCCTACCTTGGGTAATCCGTCTGCCGCATAGGCGTGCAACACCTTTCCTGCATGCGACAGCAGAAAATATCCGCCGTCAGTTATCGGCGTACGCGCATCAAGCTCGCCGTCTGCCGACAGCATCACACCGTTTATCAAAAAATCATACACACTTTTCACCGTCCTTTTATTGAAAGCACTGTATAAGAGTCTCCCCTTGCGTCGAGAATAAGGCTACCGCAAGGAAAGGAGATTGATTATGGCACAAATCACCGAAAAGGAGCTTTCTGCTCTCGGCGACCTTTTGAGCATGGAGCAAAACCTGTGTGGGAAATGTCAGTTTCTCGCCAAAAACACCGCCGACCAGGCGCTTGCAGCCGAATATACGGCACTTGCAGCCAGCCACCAACAGCATTTTGACGAGCTGTTTGGGAAATTACAGTAAGGAGGCACCCGATGAGTATTCCAACCGCTTTTACCGATAAGGAGCAAATTACCGACCTGCTGACTGCCGAAAAGCATCTGGCGAGCAGCTACAACGCATTCCTGCTTGAATCTGCCACACCTGAGGTCGTACACTGCCTGTCTGCACTGCTGCGTGACACCCACGATATGCAGCAGCAGATTTTCCACACCATGCAGGGCCGCAACTGGTATCAAACGCCCAAGGCGGAGGACACCAAGATTGCCGCCGCCAAGCAAAAATTTTCTGCTGCCGTCAAGCGCTAACAAAAAAAGCCGCGCCGTTGGCGCGGCTTTTTCGTGTATTATTCCTCGCCGTCTGTTTCCTCGCTGACAGCCTCTGCAGTTTCCTCCTCCGCCTCGGCTGAGCCGTTCTTTTTTTTGAGAATCAGCAGCTCGTCAAACAGTGCATCAATAGCGGCAATCACCGCCAGCTTTTCGTCTTCCAGGCTTTCCTCTACGTGAAGGTCACGGTAAACAAGCTCGCCAAGCTTTTCATACTGCTCATCAATGCGCGATTGCATCGCCTTCAGTTTCATCGCGTGAGAGGCCTCCGCAGCCAATGCACTTGCCTTGCTTGCCACCTTTTCGGCAGCGGTTTGCGTTTTTGCAAGAAAACGGCTCCAATTTGACATATCGTAACACCTGCCCTTCGCAGAATTTATTCCGTACTATTAGTATAGCGCATTTCAAAAAAATTGTAAAGAACTTTTCTGCAATGTTTACGGTATAAAATTTTATTTTAACCAAAAAATAAGAAAAAAGGAAGGAGCGCACCTTTATGAACATGGATAACAAAAGCTATGCGCGCTTTGTTCGTGCGCGCGCCCCACGCTCTCCGATTGCAAGAAACTGCCTGTGGGCATTTCTGGTCGGTGGCGGCATCTGCCTTTTGGGAGAGGGACTAAACCAAATTTTCACCCGCGCAGCAGGTATGACAACCGATACGGCGGGTACCGTCACCGCTATCATACTGATTTTCATTGCCGTCGCTCTCACAGGCATCGGGCTTTTTGACCGCATCGCACGCTTTGCGGGCGGGGGCACTCTTGTACCGATTACAGGCTTTGCCAATGCCGTTGCCTCCTCGGCAATTGACGCCCGTGCAGAGGGCTTTGTCCTCGGTGTCGGCGCAAAAATCTTCACCGTTGCAGGCCCCGTGCTGCTCTACGGAACTGCGGCAGGCGCACTCTATGGGCTCATCTATTGGCTGTCAGGAATTTTTATCTGACGATTCCGCGAAAGGGGCGAATTTTCAGCCAAAAAGCCGCCAAAAAAGGAATGTTTTCTCTTGACAGTTCCCCGCTTTAATGCTATAATGTATGGCGTATCCAAATAATGGGATGTCGCCAAGCGGTAAGGCACCAGACTTTGACTCTGGTATTCGTAGGTTCGAATCCTGCCATCCCAGCCAAGGGAAAAGCGCACTTTTCGGTGCGCTTTTTTCTGTCTCAGGCGGGGAATGGCGCGGAGGCGAACCTCCACCGCCGCAGAAACTACAGAAATTACGCAAACAGCTATGCGGTGGAAAAGAATGTCGCTTTTGTGCAGCAAAATGATGCCGTTCA
>JAFQMP010000004.1 GCA_017396225.1 Clostridia bacterium
ATCCGATGAGAATGGTCGCGTCTATGACAAAAAGGGCGCAAAATTCCGCCAGATTAACCGCTTTTTAGAGCTAATCCGCGACACGCTCCCTCACCTGCCCAAGGAAGAAATCGTGATTGCCGACCTCTGCTGCGGCAAGAGCTATCTTTCCTTTGCCGTTTACCACTATTTTGCCAATATTCTCGGCTACCGCGTACAAATGACAGGCGTGGACCTCAAGCCCGATGTGATTGCCTACTGTAACGAGGTCGCAAAAAAGCTCGACATGACAGGGCTCTCCTTCCTCTGCGGTGATATTGCCGAATTTGAAGCCGAACAGCACCCCGACCTTGTCGTGTCGCTCCACGCCTGCGATACCGCCACCGATTTAGTGCTTGAAAAGGCGATGACGTGGAAGGCGAAGGTCATTCTCTCCACCCCCTGCTGCCACCACGAGTTGAACCACACGCTGCGTTGCCCCGCCCTCTCCTTTGTGGCAGAGCACGCCATGCTCCGCCAGAAGCTCTGTGATGCGGCAACCGATGCCCTGCGCCTGAAGCTTTTGGAGGCAAACGGCTACCGCGTGGCGGCACTGGAGCTGATTGACCCCGACGATACGCCTAAGAACATTATGCTGCGCGCCCTGCGCCGCCCCGATGCCGACAGGGACACCCCCGAAAAAGCGACAAAGATGGCAGAATACCGTGCAGCGCGCAAATTCCTGCTCGGAGGTGAGGGCTGATGGACGTCCGCCGTGTGCTCAGCTACGTCCGACGCGCCTGCGAGGACTACGATATGATAAAAGCAGGCGACCGCATCGCCGTTGGCGTTTCGGGCGGCAAGGATAGCCTCACGCTGCTTTGCGCGCTTGCCGAAATGCGCCACTTTTACCCCAATCCCTACGAGGTGCTTGCCATCACCGTTGATATGGGCTTCCCCGACACGGATTTTTCGGGTGTTGCTGCGCTTTGTGAGGAGCTGAAGGTCCCCTATCATATCATCAAAACCGATATTTACGATATTATTTTCAATATCCGCAAGGAAAAAAGCCCCTGCGCCCTCTGCTCCAAAATGCGCCGCGGCGCACTGCATAACGCCGCGCGCGAGCTGGGGTGCGAGGTCGTCGCACTCGGTCACCACTACGATGACGTGGTGGATACCTTTATGCTCAACCTCTTTTATGAAGGGCGTATCGGCTGCTTCCAGCCCGTCACCGACCTCTCACGCGTAGGTGTGCGCGTCATCAGACCCCTCATCTACCTGCCCGAAAAGCAGGTGCGCACCTTCGTTTCCAAGGAGAATTTACCGATTGTCAAATCAAACTGCCCTGCCGACGGCGAAACCCAGCGCACTGAGATGAACCGCCTAATCAACGACCTTGACCGCAAGTCCTCGGGGCTCAGGCACCGCATTTTCGGTGCCATTCAGCGCGCCGACGTAGACGGCTTTGCCCCCTTGCCCCCCAGACCCAAGAAAAGCCGCAGAAAAGAGGAGCGCACACCTGCCGCTGAGGAAAAAACAGAATAACCGACAAATTGGCAGAGGTTTTCCTCTGCCAATCTTTTATATTCTGCTCCTACGCACGGGCAACCGATAATGTGCCTGAATTGATTTATAATTGCAAGCAATCAAACGCCCCCGTATTCACCGTCTTCTCACCTATCTATTTATAAAAGGACAAAAAATTGCAAAAAGTTTCACAAAAGGGGTTGACAAGCAGGCTTTATTGTGATAAAGTATGTTCATTCCCAATGAAATCGGCGGAAGTGAACACAACCGTTGATGGAGGAAGTTCCGGAGAATCCCGCAAGGGTGCCGAAGGTGCAAGGCGGCTTGCCGCTGAATCTCTCAGGCAAAAGGACGGAGCAGACAATTTGTTTGTGACATCTTTTATTTTTTGTGAACTGCCTTTTTTGGGGGCAGTTTATTTTTTTACTCGGAGGTAAAAACAAAATGCAAGCAGCATTACTCAACGTTGTTGCAACAGTCAACAAATACCTCACCGACTACGTGCTGATTTTCCTGCTCATCGGTGTTGGTCTGTACTTCACAATCCGTACAAGGTTCGTCCAGGTACGTTGCTTTGGCGAGGGTATGAAGAACGTCTTCGGCAAATTGTCGCTCAAGGGCGGCAGCCAGGGTGGCGGTCTTTCCTCCTTCCAGGCACTTGCTACTGCCATTGCCGCACAGGTCGGTACCGGTAACATCGTCGGTGCCTGCGGCGCAATCCTGATTGGCGGCCCCGGCGCTATCTTCTGGATGTGGGTTATCGCATTCCTTGGCATGGCTACCATTTACGCAGAGGCAACTCTTGCACAGAAAACCCGCGTTGTCAATGAGGACGGCACCGTTGAGGGCGGCCCCGTTTACTACATCAAGACTGCGTTCAAGGGCGGCTTCGGCAAGTTCCTTGCCGTATTCTTTGCAATCGCTACCATGCTTGCCCTCGGCTTCATGGGCACGATGGTACAGTCCAACTCCATTGCAGGCACCATGGGTACCGCAGTTGGTCTGGGCGAAAACCTTTACTGGATTATCGGTATCGTTGTCGCACTTCTTGCAGGTCTGGTATTCCTTGGTAACGTAGACCGTCTGGCTTCGGTTACCGAAAAACTCGTTCCCGTTATGGCAGCTCTTTACATTCTGGGCTCTCTCGTTGTTATCTTTGCACGCGTACAGTACATTCCCGAAACGTTTGGCATGATTTTCAAGTACGCCTTCACCCCCAACGCCCTTATCGGCGGCGGCATCGGCTACGCGCTGAAGTCCGCTATCAGCCAGGGTGCTAAGCGTGGCCTGTTCTCCAATGAGGCAGGTATGGGCTCTACCCCCCACGCACACGCTCAGGCAAACGTCAAGAACGCTCACGAGCAGGGCACCACTGCCATGATTGGTGTGTTTATCGACACCTTCATCGTACTGACCATGACCGCACTGGTTGTCATCTCCACCCTGTACGCAGGTAATGGTGAACTTGGCAACACCCTCTCCTACGCAAATGGCAGCCTGATTCTTTCGAACTACAACAAGGCCAATCTTGCACAGATGGCGTTCGGCGAGGTATTTGGCCCCACCTTTGGCAACATCTTCGTTGCAGTCTGCCTGTTCTTCTTCGCATTCTCCACCATTCTTTCCTGGAACTTCTTCGGCAAGATTAACTTCCAGTACCTTTTCAAGAAGAAGGGCACCGTGGTTTACACCGCAATCGCCATTGTATTCGTATTCCTTGGCTCTATCTTCTCCAACGACCTCGTTTGGGAGCTGACCGATTTCTTCAACTACCTGATGGTTCTGCCCAACGTTATCGCACTGATTGCACTCGGCAAGCTTGTTGTCGATGCTACCAAGGAGGGCAAAGCTGCAAAGGAGGCTGCACGCGTTTCCGCTGCTGTCGCAGAGGAGTCTGCCAAAGAAGAAGCTGCTGCAGAATAATTAACTTTCCAAAAAAGCAGGTGCGTGGCACCTGCTTTTTTATCTTCCCCGTCAACAGTACTTGACAAAATCCGCACACGGCGGTATAATTGCATCATATATCCCCCGCCGTGCTCTTATTATAAATAAGAGTCCTGCTTGAAAGGTGAATCTTTATGAACAAAAACATTCCGGAAATCTTTGGCAGCATGGTCTTTAACGAGGACGTCATGCGCGCGCGCCTGCCCCGCGAGGTCTGCAAATCGCTCCTGAAAACCATGGAGGAGGGCAAGGAAATTGACCCCTCAATTGCTGATGTTGTTGCAAACGCGATGAAGGACTGGGCAATTGAAAAGGGCGCCACGCACTACACGCACTGGTTCCAGCCCCTGACAGGTGCCACTGCAGAAAAGCACGATTCCTTTATTACCCCCGTGGGCGGCGGTCAGGTCGTTATGGAGTTCTCGGGCAAGTGCCTCATCAAGGGCGAGTCCGATGCCTCAAGCTTCCCTTCGGGCGGTCTGCGCGCTACCTTTGAGGCGCGCGGTTACACCGCGTGGGACCCCGCCTCCTATGCCTTTGTCAAGGACGGCACACTCTATATTCCCACCGCCTTCTGCTCCTACACGGGCGAGGCTCTTGACTCCAAAACACCCCTGCTGCGCTCCATTGACGCCATTTCCCGTGAGGGTATGCGTATTCTGCGTCTGTTTGGTGACACCACTGCCAAGCGCCTGACCACCACCGTGGGTGCAGAGCAGGAATACTTTATCATCGACAAGGAAATGTATGAGCAGCGCCGTGACCTGATTTACACGGGTCGTACTCTCTTTGGCGCCCCCGCGCCCAAGGGACAGGAGCTGGAGGACCATTACTTCGGTCCGCTCAAGTCCCGTATTGCCGCCTTTATGGCCGAGCTTGACGAGGAGCTCTGGAAGCTGGGTATTCTCTCCAAAACCAAGCACAATGAGGCTGCCCCCGCGCAGCACGAGCTTGCCCCCATTTATGCCACCACCAATATGTCGGTAGACCAGAACCTCCTGATGATGATTTACATGAAGCGCATCGCAGAAAAGCACGGTCTTGTCTGCCTGCTGCACGAAAAGCCCTTTGCCAGCGTCAGCGGCTCGGGCAAGCACAACAACTGGTCGGTTGGCACCGATACAGGCAAGAACCTCTTTAAGCCCGGCAAAACCCCTGCCGAGAACAAGCAGTTCCTGCTGATGCTTGCCGCCGTTATCAAGGCAGTTGACGACTATCAGGATTTGCTGCGCGTCTCGGTTGCGCACGCAGGCAACGACCACCGTCTGGGCGCCTCCGAGGCGCCGCCCGCTATCGTTTCGATGTTTATCGGCGACGAGCTGGAGGCCGTGGTGGATTCGATTATCAGCGGCACCGACTTCAAGGGCGCTGCGCGCGGTAAAATGAACCTCGGTATCCCCTCAGTCCCCACCTTTACCAAGGACACCTCCGACCGCAACCGCACCTCTCCCTTTGCCTTCACAGGCAATAAGTTTGAGTTCCGTATGCTCGGCTCCTCGCAGAATATCTCCCTGCCAAACGTGGTGCTGAATACCGCTGTGGCAGAAAGCTTCCGTCAGTTTGCTGACATACTGGAGGCCGCCCCCGACTTTGAAAAGGCCCTTGCCGAGCTCATCAAGGACACCTTTACCGCACACCGCCGCATTCTCTTCAACGGCAACGGCTACTCCGAGGAATGGGAAAAGGAGGCAGCGCGCCGCGGCCTTTCCAACCTGACGACCTCGGTAGATGCATTCCGCACCTTTACCTCCGAAAAGAACATTGCACTCTTTGCACGCCACGGCGTTATGAGCGAGGTGGAAATGCGCTCCCGCGAGGAGATTATGTATGAAAATTACGCCAAGGTCATCAACATCGAGGCGCAAACCATGATTGAAATGGCAGGGCGTGAAATTATCCCCGCCGTAGGCAGCTACGTGGCCGAGGTTGCAAGTGCAGCAGCAGCAAAGACCGCTGTGATTCCCACCGCTGACATTTCGGCAGAAAAGGATATCGTTACCCGCCTGTCTAACCTGACAGGCAAGGCATACGCCACGCTTTCCCTGCTCCGAGAGGCAGACGAAGCCGCCAAAAAGCAGCCCGCGGGTGAGCCGATGGCAGCCTACTTCCTTGACCGCGTGATTCCTTTGATGAAGGAGCTGCGCGAAACGGTAGACGAAATGGAGACCCTGACCGCCACCGACTACTGGCCGATGCCCGGCTACGGCGACCTGCTTTTCAGCGTATAATCAGAAATAACCAAAAGCAGGCAGCACGAGTGCTGCCTGCTTTTCTTTTAATTTTTCACAGCGGTGCGACGCTTGGCGACAAAATCGCAAAGAAACCGGTAGAAATCCGCAGCGGCGCGTTTTTCGCCTGAGGCGCAAAACCGAATGGCAACCTGACGGTGGCAATCCACCCCCGAAAGCGCCAGCACGCGCACACCCTGCCCCTCGCACTTGCCCCAGGAAAACTCGGGCCAGAAACCAACACCCGCATGCGCGGCAATCAGCTTTTTGACCGAGGCGGGATTGTCGCTCTCAAACCCGACATTGGGCACAAAGCCCGCCTGCAAGCAGAAACGGTCACAAATGCCGCGGAATTGTCTGGTCCCCGCCAGCGCAATAAAGCTCTCGTCAGCAAGCTCAGCAAGCGCCACGCTCTCGCGTGCACCATATTTGCCTGTGTCGGAAACAGCCAGTAAAATGCGCTCCTCAAAAATCTGCTCAGGCGCAACATCAGCATCAAGCGGAATTTCATAGTCGGTGAAAACCGAAATGTCACAATCGGCATCGTCTGCGCTCTGCGAAAGCTTAAAATGCACGTCCGTGCGATTCTGACGGTAGGCGATAATGGCATCAGTCACAAGCGAGGTCGCCGCGTGTACGTTGAGGCGCACAATGCTCTCCTCCCCCTTTGCCATAGCGGCAAGCTCAGCGGGAATTGTCGCAATTGCACAAAGCGGCCCCTTCAGGCGCTCCAGAAGATATTCGCCATAGGAGGTCAGTGTCAGCTGTCGGCGCTCACGCTTGAAAAGCGGTACGGCAAGCTCTCTTTCCAATCGGCTGATTGCCTGGGAGAGTGCAGGCTGTGCCACATGCAGCCTTTCTGCTGTACGCGTCATATGTAAGCTTTCCGCCACGGCAACGAAATATTGCAGCTGTGTCAGTTCCATATCAATAACCCCCGATTATAATTTCTATAATTATTATATATTTGACATTATCATTTGTCAAGAGTATACTGTGAATAAAGATAAAAACTTTTCCAGACGGAGGATTTTTATGATGTCCGGTATTCTTGAGATTGTAATGCTTGCTTGCTTCGGCCTTTCCTGGCCTGTTTCCCTTGTGAAAAATCTTCGCGCAAAAAGCGCAAAATCCACCAGCCTCGCCTTTATGTCCCTCATTCTCTTCGGCTATCTTGCAGGCATCACCGCCAAGGTCATGACCGCAGGCTTTAACTATGTCTTTTACGTCTATCTCTTTAACATCGCCATGGTTGTCGCCAACCTCGCGGTCACGCTCCTCAACCGTCACCGCGAGCACCGCGCAGGGAATGCACAAAATGCAATGGCCGCGTGCCACACACCCACCCCACCCCTCGCCAAGGCAAAATCCGCGGCATAAGCACACATCTTGCGTTATACAAAAAACGCCCCATAATGGGGCGTTTTTTATTATATTTTTGCTATTCAATAATTTCCCGAATAAGTCGTGTAGGAAATTCCTCACAGCTGAACCTGACAACAAACATTTTCTTCTGATTCCGACGTGGCTTTTTTATGGGTAACCGCCCAATGCAAGCCCGCAATCACAAGCGTCAGCAAAATAGCGCAGGCATAAATCAGGTTGATATTAATGAACGGATATTCCTCAAAGGGTGCCGTCTGCAAAAACATCGCATTGACAGGCTCAAAGCCGTATTTTTCAAACAACGCATTGATAATCATACCGTCAACAGTAAATAAGCCGATACCCGCCAGGGTCGCGGCAACGCTGCGGCCAACACCAATTTTGGCATATCCCGCAACAAACAGCAGCAAGCACCCCGCAACCATTGTGCTATGAGAAAGCAAGCCCTTCAACACATAAAAATCAGCAAGCGTAGGGCTGGCATCAAAATTAAAATTAAATAAAATGCCGATGCTGCCGCACACCGTACCGCCAAGGAAGGTAAAATCGCGCACCAGCCTTGCGGGCAGACTTTGATTGTTCAGCGTGGTTGCGGAAATCACAAGCAGCCACATGCAGATATGGCAGGGGAAAATTGGGAGAAGATACTCCTTATAGCCGACAAGCTGCCCTGTTGTAAAGAGCTCGTGCCACGCCCCTGAAAAATGAATCACAACCGTAGATAACGCAAAAAACCAAATCAGCAGCCTATTTAAGCCGTCATGCTTGAGTAACCGTAGCGCTACCAGGATAAGCACGGTAATAACGGTAGATATCACCATATATAAAATATGAATTGAATTAAACATTTTAACCTCTGACAGCAATTCTTTTATACCATACCTATATTATACACAAAAAGAAAACTAAAGTCAAGTTTCGGGTCAAAAAGAGCAAAAACACCCCCAAACGGGGGCGTTTTTTTACATAAGAATACATTTTCACCCCGCCGCCTGCGGAATGTTCGCCAGCATATTTGTCACAAAAATCCCATATCCCGTGGTGGGGTCGCCAATGAGGACGTGCGTCACAGCTCCCACCAATTTGCCGTTTTGAATAATGGGACTGCCCGACATACCCTGCACAATGCCGCCTGTCTTTTGCAAAAGCGCCTTATCGGTTACCGTCACGGTAAAGCACTTGTTTCCCGTAGCATTCTTATGAATATCCGATATTTTAATCCGATATTCTCCCACTGTATTATCATCAAGCGTGGTGCGCAGGACGGCATCACCCTCAACCAAATCACAGGGCTTGCCGATTGGCAAGGGCTCACCAAGCGATTGCTGCTCCTCGATAAAGGAGCCGTACACACCACAGGGTGTATTTCCCTGCAGCACGCCGGTTTTCCCTGCCGCAAAATGCCCCTTCAATTCCCCGGGTGCACCCGCACTTCCGCGCGTGATGCTCCCGATTGTCACATCAAGCACACTGCCTCTTAAAATCGGTACCAGCAGCGCCGTTTCACCATCACAGATACCGTGTCCCAAGCCCGCAAAGGTGCGCCTGTCCGATTTGATGAAGGTGACGGTGCCAAGCCCTGCACCCGTATCACGCACCCACAGCCCCGTGCGTGCCATGCCGTCGCTCTGACAGACTACCGGACTGACGGTAATGACCTTCTCCGTACCGTCGCGATGCAAGGTCAGGCGCAATGCCTTGCTGCCGTTTTCCTTTATCATTTCGGAAAGCTCCTTCGCGCTCTTTGGTGCATTTCCATTCACCGACAAAATGCAGTCACCTGGTCTGACACCAGCCTCTTTGGCAGGATTTTTTACACCCGTCCCCGTTGTTATATCACAATAACCCACCACCATAATACCGTCAGTCACGTATCGCACGCCAAAAGGCATTCCACCTACATATACATATTCCTCGCCACCGACCGCACGCGTTGCGGTGGTCGGCAGAACAAACGAGGTAACACATACAAGCATAAGCAGCAGCACCGCAAGCAGCCGCAAACCCGCCCTTTTTTGTTTTTGTTCCATTTTTTGCCCCCTCAAAGCTTCAAGCCAAGCTCGTATTTACTTTTCCCCGTCCGTACACTTTCAGTAATGACAATTTGAAGAAGGGCTGGCAGCAATCTTTGCCTTTTGCGTTTTTTACCTGATACTTGACATTTTCGGTTTTTTTGATATAATTAGTTTGCTAATAAACTATTAAAAGGAGCATATAATACATGAAAAAGGATTTTCTCACCCCGCCGCACGTGCAGATGCCCGAGCGCGAGGAGCTGCGCGGGCTGCCACAAGCCCCTCGCATGGTGATTGACGTGGCAAGGCTTTTACGCTACCGTGTGCGCGGTGAGCGCGAGCTGTCGGGCGTCATGGGGCAACACGCCGCACGTGTGCTCATGGCACACCTGGCAGTATTGGGCGAGGCAAATCAGTTGACTTTGGCAGAAAAAACACATTTTTCCACGCCAACTGTTTCTATTTTATTGCGAAAAATGGAAGCCGAGGGGTATGTATGCCGCGTGCCCTCAAAGACCGACCGCCGCGTGATGCTGGTTTCCCTTACCGCCCGCGGCAAGGAATTTGACCGCGAGCACCTTGACCGCATTTCGGAAAATGACCGTCTGGCAACTGCGGGCTTCACCCCTGACGAGGAGGCAACCCTTGTGTCGCTCCTCGCCCGTATGTACGACAATCTGAAGGTGCGCTGATATGAGAAAGCTGTTTGCCTATTTGAAGCCCTATTGGCGCTCGGCAGCGCTCTCGCCCTTTCTGATGATTGGCGAGGTGCTTTGCGACCTTTGTCTACCCTACCTTATGTCCTTTATCGTCAACTTCGGCATTCTCGGTGAGGACATTGGAGCGAGCCCCGTAGCGTCCTTTCTGATTGGTATTTTTTACCCCCGTGGCGGCTATACACCCCTAAATATTATTATCCTTTTCGGCATTTTGATGCTGGTTGTCACGCTTATCGGCGGTTTTTTCGGCACCCTTTGTGCCTATACCGCGGCGCGCGCCTCACAAAGCTTTGGCAATGACCTGCGCCGCAGCGCCTACACACGCGTGATGTCGCTCTCGATTGAGCAGACCGACCGCTTCACCACAGGCTCGCTCGTCACGCGCATGACAAACGATATTGCCATGATTGTTGAATTTGTCGAAATGATTCTGCGCATGTTTGTCCGCGCCCCCATGTTCTTTGTTGGTGGTACGATTTTCCTTTTGACGCTTGACGTCAAGTTTGGCGTGGTGCTCTTAATCTCTTTGCCCGTATTGCTCATTACCCTCTTTCTCGTGCTTGCCCGCGCCGTGCCGCTTTTCGGCACCGTGCAGACCCGCCTTGACCGCGTCAACTGCGTAGTGCAGGAAAATGTAGGTGGCGCGCGCATTGTCAAGGCATCGGTGCAGGAGGACTATGAAAACCGCCGCTTTGCCGAGGCAAACGGCGCACTGCGCAGCATCAACTACCACGTACTGCGCCTGATGGCGGTGATGACGCCTGTCCTCATTCTTGTGCAAAACCTTGCCGTAATTGCCATTATTTACATCGGCGGCAGCAATATTGCCGCGGGTGTCGGCGGCATGAGCACAGGTAATGTTATGGCGGCAGTTACCTACACCACCCAGGTCATTACCTCTATTATGATGGTCACCATGATGTTCCAGTCGGTGTCCCGTGCCATGGCATCTGCCAAGCGTGTACGCGAGGTGCTGGATACCGAGCCCACCGTTGTTGGCGGCACAGAAACCGCAGGCACGGGTGCGGATATTGCGGTATCCTTCCGTGGTGTCGGCTTCCGCTATCCCGATACCGCAGGCGACCCTGTATTACATAATGTAACCCTTGATGTGCGCCGCGGTGAAACACTTGCCATTGTCGGTGCCACAGGCTCAGGCAAGTCTTCCCTGGTGCAGATGATTGCACGTTTTTACGACCCCACCGAGGGTGAAATTCTGGTGGACGGTCGTCCCGTGCAGGAATATTCCCTGCAAGCGCTCCGCCACAAAATCGGCTTTGTTTTGCAAAAAAGCGAGCTCTTCTCAGGTACTGTCGCCGATAACGTGCGTTGGGGGCGCGCCAATGCCTCAATCGCCGAGGTGAAGGAGGCCGCTGCCGTTGCACAGGCAGCAGGCTTTATTGAGGGCTTTGCTGACGACTACGAAGCCGCCGTAGCGGAAAAGGGCGCTTCACTCTCCGGCGGACAAAAGCAGCGCCTTTCTATCGCACGCGCCGTGGTAAGAAACCCCGAAATTTTAATTTTGGACGATGCCACCTCTGCCCTGGACCTCTCGACCGAGGCGGCACTCCAAAAAGCACTCCGTACGCGCATGAAGGACACCACCGTCATTGTGATTGCACAGCGCGTGGCAAGCGTGAAAAACGCTGACCGCATTGCAGTCATTGAGGACGGCACAATCCGCCACTGTGCACCGCACGAGGAGCTTCTCGAAATCAGCGAAACATACCGCGACATCTACGCCTCGCAAATGGGGAAAGGAGGTGCCGTTCAATGAGTGCACAGGAAAAACGCGTCAGCGCTGCCCCCGGCTTCGATATGCGCCCCGGCGGGCGCGGCAACCCCCACAGCCGTATGACGATGCAAAAGCCGCAGAATATGAAAAAAGCAATCGGGCGCTTGCTTCGCTACATCGGTGCCAGCAAGTACCTGCTCATTTTACTGATTGTTCTGATGTTGGCTATCACCGCGGCCGAGCTGGCAGGGCCACTCTTACAGGGCAACGCCATTGATGCCATTGAGCCCGTTTACCGCAACGCGGAAACAGGGGAAATTCTTTATAATTACGACAAAAACGACACCCGTTTCGAGGGTATTTCCACAAAAACGACCTTCCATGTGCATTTCAAGGGCGGCGATCTGATTGGTCGAGAGGGACACACAGCAGGCTTAAATGCCTACCTCGCTGCCATGGGTATCATCTTTATTCTTTGCAGTATTCTCTATTATTTCCAAGGTCTGATTGCGGCAAAGCTTTCACAGCGCACCGTCTATATGCTGCGCGGCGACTTGTTTGCCAAAATTTCCCGTCTGCCCATTTCCTACACCGATTCGCACAAGCACGGCGATATTATGTCGCGTATGACAAACGACGTAGAAAATGTGTCCAATGCCATTTCGCAGTCGATTACCTCGCTTTGCTCCGCGGCGCTTACCCTGGTGGGCGCATTTGCCATGATGCTTTTGTTAAGCCCTCTGATGACCTTGGTGGCGATTGTAACGGTGCCGCTGTCAATTTTCGTTTCTGGCAAGCTCGGCAAGTTTATGCGCCGTTATTTTGTCAGACAGCAGCGCCTGCTTGGTGCGATGAACGGTACAGTAGAGGAAATGGTCACCTCTTACGAAACCGTGGTTGCCTATGGCAAGGAAGGTGATGCGGTCGAGCATTTCTCCACCATTAGCAACGACCTGCGTGGCTGTGCAATCAGCGCACGCGTATGGGGCTCTGTAATGGGTCCCGTGATGAATTTCATCGGCAATTTGCAGTATGTTCTGCTCGCCGCCACAGGTGGCGCGATGATTCTCTTCGGCGGTCCCGGCAGCATCAGCATCGGTAACATTCAGTCGATGCTTGCCTACTCCAAAAAGTTTACCCGCCCCATTAACCAGATTGCCAACCAGTACTCCGCCATTCTTACAGCTCTGGCAGGTGCAGAACGCATTTTCGCAGTCATAGACGAGGCTGATGAGATTGACGAGGGCAAGCTGGAGCTTGCCCCCGCCGACATCGCAGGCAGCATCGCATTTGAAAAGGTGTTCTTCCATTACATAGAAAGCGAGCCTGTTCTGAAGGGCTTTGACCTCACGGTAAAAGCGGGACAGAAGATTGCCATTGTCGGTGCCACAGGCTCGGGCAAAACCACCATTGTCAACCTTTTAACGCGCTTCTACGAGGTCGTGGAGGGCAGAATCACCGTAGACGGTATTGATATTCGCGACATTCCCAAGGCAACGCTCCGTCACTTTATCGCCATCGTATTACAGGATACTGTTTTGTTCCACGATACCATTCGCGCCAACATCAAATACAGCCGCCCCGATGCCACCGACGAGGAAATGATTGCCGCTGCCCTCCACGCGCGTGCAGATAGCTTTATCAGGCGCCTGCCCGATGGCTACGATACCGTCCTTGACGAGGCCGGCAGCAACCTCTCCGAGGGGCAGCGCCAGCTGCTTGCCATTGCGCGTGCAGTGCTGGCTGACCCCAAAATCCTCATTCTTGACGAGGCAACCTCCTCGGTAGATACCCGCACCGAAATGAAAATTCAGCAGGCAATGGTTTCGCTCATGAAAAACCGCACCTCACTGATTATCGCACACCGTCTGTCCACCATTCGTGATGCAGACGTGATTGTCGTGGTGAAGGACGGCGTGATTGCCGAGCAGGGCGACCACGATACCCTGCTTGCCGCAGGCGGCGAATACGCCAAGCTTTACCAAAACCAATTTGCAGGTATCGCCACATGAGTGACCTTGGCAAAATCAAATTCCTGCGCCTGGCAGGCGAGGAGCTCTCGCGCGTAAAAGCGCGCGAGAGCATCGGTCTGCTTGCCGAAAAGCGCCTGCACAGCACATTAAAACGCTGGATTACCGAGGACGAGCGCTGTCACGAGGTAAAAATCACGGGACGGGGTGAGAAAAAGCGCCGTTTTGTCGCCGACATTCTCACCCCCGAGGGCGAGATTTTTGAGGTACAGACAGGCAAGCTTTACCCGATGCTGAAGAAAATTGATTTCTATATGACCGAAACCGAGTATCCGGTCACGGTGCTGCACCCACTCTTTCGCGAAAAATGGATATCGTGGCTTAACGTAGAAACAGGCGAGGCAGCTGCACGCAAAAAATCCCCGCTCCATGAAAATCCCCTGCACGCGCTTGCAGAATTAAAGCCCTTCCTCCCCTACCTCGAGAATGGGCGCTTCAGGCTATGTCTCCCCTCTCTCGAGGTAGAGGAATACCGCCTGCTTGACGGCTGGGGCAAAAAGGGAAAGCGCGGCTCCCACCGCTACGAGCTTATCCCGCTGGCTCTGCTTGACACCCTTTGGCTCAAAACTCACGAGGACTATGCTGCACAGTTTCCGAAGGACGCGCGCTTAGCTGTCCCCTTCACCGCCAAGACCTTCGCGCACATCACACATCTCAGAGGCTACGACCCCTACAATGTGCTTGCCGTCTTTGAGGGACTCGGCGTGATAGAAAAATGCGGCACCAAGGGCAGAGCGACGCTTTGGCAAAAACGCTAAAACGCAAAAAACACCCCCAAACGGGGGGTGTTTTTTGCTTATTACAGCTCCACGTCTACAAAGACAGGAGCGTGGTCGGAAAGCTTCAGATAATACTCGGGGGTGTAGCGGTCAAAGCGCTTCACGGCGCCTGCGGGCAGACCCTTCACAAGGATATGGTCAATCGCATCGGCAGGGGTGCCGTCCAGCCACTTATCAGCAGGGCCGCGCGGTGTGCAGGCACAATAGCCGCGCCCCTCGTGTGCAAATTCGGTTGCCACGTCATGTGCGTGGGTGTATCCACCCTCACCAAGTGCATAGTTCAGGGCGGGAGTGCCGAGTCTGGCATTCATATCACCCACCAGAACGACAGGGCAATTATCGTACATCGCGCGGTATTTCTCAATCATCGCGTCGGCAAGGCCCAGTTGATAGGCGCGCGCCGCATCGGACCCCGCCTGATAGAATTTGTAATCGGGATTGGTGCCGTTTCGCCACCAGAGGTGGGTTGTGGCAAAGATAAAGACCTTGCCACTTGCCTTTTCACGAAAAACGGCGAGATTGCACGCCTTGGAGTTGGAATCGTTAAATGAACCCTCATAATCTTCAAATTTCTTGGGATAAAGCAGGTACTCGGTGGCAAGCACCTCCAGCTTATCGGCGCGGTAGAAAATAGGAGTCATATTGCCCCAGAGAATGGTATAAGGCAGCTTTTCCGCCTGACAGTAGAGCATAAAGTCAAGCTGCATCTCCTTGTTGACCTCCTGGCCGCCAACGACATCGGGTGCTAAGTCCTTAAAAACCTGCACGTGTCCCTTCATACGGACGGGCGAGGAGCAATCAAGACCAAGGCTTTGCCACACCTCGCAGTTATTCGTGTAATTCCATTGATTCTGGCTCATCAAGCGAAGCATCGCGTCACCTCTTAAAATTCCACGTCAATATAAACGGGCGCATGGTCGGAAAGTGCTAGGTAATAGTCGGGCATATAGCGGTCATAGCGTTTCACGGCGCCCGCAGGCATATCCTTCACGTAAATGTGGTCATCTGCCGCAGAATAGGGGGTATCCCACCACTTGGGCGCAGGGCCGTTCCAGCCGCAGGAGCAGTAGCCCGAAAGCTCTGTGGTATATTCGGTTGCCGCATCGTGCGCGTGGGTATAGCCTGCCTCGTTTTCAATGAATTTCAGAGCCAGAGAATTTGTACCTGTATTCATGTCACCTGCAATCACCACAGGCACCTCACCGTACTGGGCGCGATATTTATTGACCAAGTCAACCACCATGCGCAGCTGCAGCTCGCGCACCTCGTTGGAGCCGGCCTGATAATACACGTAATCGGGGTTATTGCCGTTGCGCCACCAAAGGTGAGTGGTGACAAAAATGAAGACCTTTTTGCTTTCCTTGTCGCGGAAGACAGCAAGATTGCACGCCTTGGAGTTACTGTCGTTGAACGTGCCCTCAAAGCCCTCCACATGCTTGGGATAGAGCAGGTATTCCGTTGCCAGCAGCTCCAGCTTATCGGCGCGGTAAAAAATGGGGGTCATATTGCCCCAAATCATCGAATAGGGGAGCTTTTCTGCCTGTGCATAGAGCATAAAGAAAAGCTGCATTTCCTTATTAATCTCCTGGCCGCCGCAGACATCGGGCGCGAGCTCCTTAAAAATCCGAATGTGACCCTTCATACGTGTCTCGGCAGAGCAATCAAGTCCCTGTGCAATCCATTTTTCCTGATTATTGGTGCAGTTCCACTGGTTCTGCCCCATTAAACGAAGCTTACTCATAAGAAACCTCCTTTCAACCCTTGCAAGATTGGTTGATTCAATTATAGCGTGCGACAAAAAAATAGTCAAGCGGATTTGGCATATTTTCTGCAATTCCCGCCTGCATTTCCCGAGCCAGCATATTTTGATCTCTGTTCTATTTCGCCTCAATAGGTCGTATCGTATCACAACACGTCCGCAACGCCTGCTTCGTGCGTAATTACCCCCTCTTTTTGTGCGCATATACTATATTTTTCATAGTTAAACTGCAGTTTTTTGACCTTTTGTCTTGACAAAAGGCTTTGGATAATGATACAATAAAGACTGTAACCAATTCGTTTCGTCGCACGATACCGTTTGTGCGGCAGTAAGAAAGGAGTACGGTATGAAGAAATTTTTAACGATTCTTTTGGCTATGCTCTGCCTCCTTGCACTGGTGCTTTTCGCTTCCTGCGACAAGGACGGAGATGAAACCGAGACGCCCCCTGTATGCGAGCACGCCTGGGGTGAGTGGGAGCTGACGACCGCCCCCGCCTGCAAGCCCGGCGTGGAGACGCAAACTTGCTCTCTTTGCGGCGAGGAAGAAACCCGCGAGGTTGCGGCAACCGGCGTGCATGTATTTGATGATTGGCAGATCCTGATTCCCTCGACCTGCATTGAACTTGGCACGCAGAAGCACATCTGCACCGTTTGCGGCATTGCGGAAACCACCGACATAACCAAATACGGCGTCCACAAGTTCAATGATACCGAGTGCGTCGATTGCGGTCTTGCAGTCACCCTCGGTCTGGAATTTGTTGACCTCGGTCTCAACTATGCCGTCGTGGGCATCGGTGAGGCGGCTGCCGAGACCGACATTGTTGTTCCCGCTATCCACAACGGCAAAGCTGTTATCGGCATCAGCAAGGACGCATTTGCAGGCAACACCACTATCAAGAGCATCATTCTCCCCACCTCTGTTATCTGGATTGAGGACAATGCCTTTAATGGCTGCACCGCAATGACCAGTGTTCTGCTCTCGACCGAGCTTTACCGTATTGAGGACGCTGCTTTTGCAAACTGCACCGCACTTGAAGCCATTACCATGCCCTACTCTCTCAGAATTATTGGGGCAAATGCATTCAAGAACTGCTCGGCACTTGACAAGGTTTATGTCAACAATCTCTCCGCTTGGTGCAAAAACGTTACCTTCAGAAACGCTTACAGCAACCCGCTGTCGAACGGCGCAAAGTTCTACCTGAACGGCACGCAGGTAACCACCCTTGAAATCCCCACGACCATCACCAGCATCGCCGCATACAGCTTCTACGGCTGCGCAGGTCTGACCAAGGTACAGCTGCACGACCTCTTCACAAGCGTTGGCACCGGTGCTCTCGCACATTGCCCTGACCTGGTTGCACTTTCCACGCCCGGTCAGCAGATTCCCAAGACTGTTACCAACGAGGACGGCACCACCAGTGAGATTATGGTGGACCCCACCTACAGAAGCATCGGCAACTGCCTGATTACCACCAGCAATAAATATGTTGCTGTCGGCTGCAAGGCCAGCGTAATCCCCGCAGACGGTGCCGTACTGGGCATCTCCGGCAACGCCTTCCTTGATTGTGTATGGCTTGAAAATATTAACATTCCCGCAGGTGTCACCACCATTTCAGGCTCCGCTTTCGCAGGCTGCACGAACCTGAGAACTGTCACGATTGCTTCCTCGGTAACCTCGATTGGCTCTGCCGCCTTCACGGGCTGCGGCAAGATTGAGAGCATGACAATCCCCTTCGTCGGCAACACCCCCACCACTGTAAACAGCTATGGTAACCTTTTCGGTTACATCTTTGGTACCGGTGCATACGAAGGCAGCTTTGCCGCACCGCAGGTATATCTCAATTCGAGCAACGCTGCGACCGCTCAGACCTATTACATTCCCGAAACGCTCAGAGCCGTCACGGTTCTCGGCGGTAACATCTACTACGGCGCATTCTCCGGCTGCGAACCCCTGACCACCCTCGTACTGCCCGCCACTGCAACCACCATCGGCTTCAGAGCCATGGAGGGCTGCACCAATCTGCAAACCCTTACCGTACCTATGGTCAATACCGAGAACACCCACTTTGGCTATATGTTCGGCGCAGCATCTTATGCGGCTAACAGCACTGTTCTTCCTCCCGCACTGACGACCGTTATCATCAACGGCGGCACAGAAATCGCAGATTACGCCTTCTTCGGCTGTGTCACGCTGCAGGAGGTACAGCTCCTTGGCAACATTGCCACAATCGGCGAATACGCATTCGTCAACTGCTCCGGTATGACAAATCTTGTCCTCGGCGCATCGGTCACCGACATTAAGCCCGGCGCATTCTCCGGCTGTATTGGTATGACCACCCTTAACGTGCTTGGTGAAGGCTTCTGGAACGTCTGCGAGGACGCAGGCTTTGCAGCCAATGTCACCACGCTTGAGGACGGCATCACCGTTGCAACGCTCAACAATACTCATTCCGGCAAATTCTGGAAGCGCACCGCAGAGGCGCTCCAGCAGCCCACTCCCGAGCCTCAGCCTCAGCCTGAGCCCACCGAATAATACAAGCAAAAAAAGCCACGGCAAATTAGCGTGTTATCCTTAACGGAGAACACGCTATGAATTGCAACCTCGCGGCCCGCGTGAATTGAAAGCTATGCTTTCATGAATTGCCTGCGGCATGAATTGTGCCTATCGGCACATTGGTTGCAATTCAATTCATGGAGGAGGCAGCACGCCGACGAGAAATCATGGCGAAGCCAATTCATGATGCA
>JAFQMP010000005.1 GCA_017396225.1 Clostridia bacterium
CGGCCCCGCAGGTCCTCAGGGTATTCCCGGTGGCGTGCTGAGTTATGCCGATTTTTACGCCTTGATGCCGCCTGACAATGCGGCAACGGTGGCACCCGGCACCGACGTCAGCTTTCCACAAAACGGCGCGATCGCTAATACGAATATCGGTCGGTTGGGGCCCGCGTCCTTCAATCTTGGTCCCATCGGCACCTATCAGATTCTGTTTCAGGTCGGCGTGACCGAGGCGGGACAGCTGATTTTGACCTTGAATGACGAGGATCTCCCTGAAACCGTTGTGGGGCGTGCCACGGGCACGTCCCAGATCGTGGGTATGTCGCTCGTGACCACCACCACGGTCAATTCGGTCCTGACGGTTCGCAATCCCGCAGGGAATGCCGCCGCGCTGACCATCACCCCACTTGCCGGGGGAACGCGCCCTGTTTCCGCGCATCTTGTCATCACGCAGCTCGGCTAAGGCCAAAGCCCTCGGGGAGCATTGCTCCCCGAGGCGCATACATTTGCCTTTTGAGTGGAAAATCGATAGAAAAGAGACGAGCCGAAATAACTTTTGTCAGAAGCTTTCGGGATTTTACAAAGGAAAAGCGGCGGTCGTTGAAAAGCGACCGCCGCTTGAGTATTGTTTAGGTTTTATTTCTTCTTGAAGATACTTACAAGGTCGCCCCACTTGCGTTTCTTGATCACAAACCAGAATACGCAAAAGCCGCCAATGCCGACGATTACCACGGAGCCGATCACGATACCGACGATAGCGCCCACGGGGAACCCTTCCTTCGGCAGCTCGGCCGCGCAATGGTCGCAAAGGGAATTGCCGTCGCTGTCAAGGTGCTCGCCTACGGTACGTGCCTCGTTGCAAGCGTTGCAATCTGCGTCGCAGGCGTTGTCGTAGGTATGTGCAAGCACCTCACCCTCGGTATGACCGCAAACGGTGCAGGTTGAGGGAGTCGTGCAGGTGGCATCAGCCATATTGTGCCCAAGTGCCTTGCCCTCGGTGTGACCGCAAACGGTGCAGGTTGAGGGAGTCGTGCAGGTGGCTGCCCCCATATCGTGACCGAGTGATTCTCCTTCGGTGTCACCACAGTATCGGCAGGTCTTGACAGCCGTGCAGGTGGCGGGGAGGAATACGTGATCATTCACCAACACCGCACCAAGTGATACCGTTACGTCCTCGGTGAGTGCCACCTCGGCGCCGTTCTCGATGAGCACAATCTCTTCCTTTGAGAAGGTGTGCGTTGTGGCACTGTCGGGGGTGAAGGTGAAGCACACCATCTTACCCGTTGCCTTGAACACGCAGTTGGTCAGATACACCGTTACGTTTCCGTTTCGGTATTTGGTCACGCCGTCGGTGGCAAGTGCATATTCTCTCTCGTCCTCAAAATCGACAGTCGTATAGCCCAGGCGGTCGAGCGAAAAATCCTGCTCAATCACGGCGGGGCGATCCACTGAAATATAATAGACATATTCATCTGCGTTGTGGTCCATATAGGAATAGCAGAATCTGACCGAGGAGGTCACCGTGACCGTCACAAGCGGTGTGCCGTTTCCCTCCACAACGACCCCCGTCGTTCCTTCGGGTAGTGTTATCAGGATTCTGGTGGGATCTGTTCTTTGCAGGCGAATAACGGTGCCGTTTGCCATATCCTCACGGGTGACTTGGGTATAGGGATCGCGCGAACTATCCACGATATATTGGTATTCCTTCAAACCGCCGTAATAATCGGAAATGCTGACGGTGTGGGTGCCGGCGTTATACACGTTGGTTTTGATGACGTTTCCTTGCACCGAATAAAAGGTAAGATTCAGCGTGGCGCCGTATTCTGTCAGATCGACCCCCATTTCATAGTTAATGTATTGCAACGTAAAGTAGTCGCTGACCTCCTGCACCTGACCGTCCTCGTCGGCAAAACGTATAGTGTAATTCAACGTGACTTTCTCTCCCGCCGGGTGCTCCACGCTTGCACAGGGGAATGCATAGCGGAAGTGCAGTTGATTGCCAACGATTTGCCCATCGATATAGCCGATGGTGTTTTGTGTGCCGAAGAAGCCGTTTGGCGCCACCAATTTGCCGTTATACAGCCCAAGGGTCACGCTTTCTGTGAGAAACCCGCCCGAGAAGGTAACGGTAGCGCTGTCGCGGCGGAGGGCGGCCGAATTGATAACCGTATGGATAACGGTCACGTGCGTGTTGCCCGCATCGGTAAAGGATTGCCCCGCACCGAGCTCTGTATAATGCTGCTCCGTTTTGCCGCACACGCGGCATTGCGCCGAGCCGTCGTGAGCAGTGCCCGAAAAATCGTGCGGTGGAAGCGAGTGGGGAGCGCCGTAGGTTTCGCCGCAGTGCTCACACTTTGCCTGTTCCTTGCAGGTTGCCGTGCCGCCACTGTGAGCTTCAGGGGTGCTTGTCGCACCGCAGACACTGCAGATAAAACTGTGAGTGTCCTTGTCGTTGGCCGTGGGCTTATTGGTGTTGCCGCCGTGGTCGCAGAACAAGGCCCAGGTGCCGCCTGCAGGGTCCGACATATCGTCCATAAGGGTGAACAGGTCATTCGTGCCGTCATAGGATAGTTGGGCAGTCTGGTTCCATTTGCTGTCCCAGCTGTTATTCGAAGCATAGGGGTTCATACGGCAGAAGATCAATCCGTAAAAGGACCCTGCGGGAACCTCTGCCTCGTAAATGTCGTCCCCATCGCTGTCCGTCATGGATACCCAAGTCGGGGTGTCACCAATCAAATAAACGGCAAATCGGGGGTGGTCCTGCAGCCAGGCTGCGTTTGGCTGCAGGTAAAGCTTTTCGCCGCCCGTCATGGACACGGCGGTATTCGCCGCGTCTGCCGCAAAAATGCCGATGCAAAAGAGCGCCGAAAGCAGAAGCGCTACCGTAAGAATGAATATTGTCAGTTTTTTCATTGTTTTTCTCCCTATATCGTGATCCATTTTAGTTTATTTTATGTGTTTTCGCGGCTTTTGGGGCAGGTGCAGATGCCAAACCATTCCTCGCCGCGATGAAAATACGTACATTCCGAGCAGGTCGTGTCGTCTTTGTGCTTGCTCTTGCCCTTGAAGTGCTCGCAGACATCTTGCATCATCGTGACAAAGGGCTCGCCTTTCTTTGTATATATAGGCGCCGTCGTAAAGTCGGGATAGATGACATCAGGCTCGCCGTCGCGGTCGATATCATCATAATATCCGTACCGCAGCTCAAAGGTCTTTCCAAAGGTGGTCACGATGCGGTAAAGGTCTCCCTCTCTCGGCCTGTTTTCTGAGGGCGGAGAGGGGTCTGCGATGATTTTGCGAAACATATCTGCCTCCTGTGCCTGAATTTGGCAAAAAGAAAAATCTGCCATACCTGTTGATATAAGTATAGCAGATTCCTTTGGCGCTCGGCACTACCGAAAACACACTTTTTTGGCTATGCTTTTCCGAAAAAAGGATAGCCGTTTTGAGGCCGAAACGGCTATGCCCGAATCACAGATATGCGGCAAATTCGTCGCGCCCCACGCCCGTTTTATCGGTGATGGCAAGCAGCGCCTGCTTTACGCCCGAGAGGGACATAGAAAGCTTCTCGGCGATTTCCTTGTTGCTCATTCCGAAGGCGGCAAGCTTTGCGACCTCACGCTGCTTTGTGGTAAGGGCGGAGATGATCTTTTTGCCGCGCACTTCGCCAACCAGGGCCGACCACCCCTCGTTATAGGCTTTATAAAGCTTTTTGACCTCGTTCCACGCCGCAGGGTCGAGGGCAGAAAGGCGCTGCTCTATGAGAGAATCCAGCGCGCGGCAGTATTCGGCAAGCACGCCGTAAAGCTTGTCGGGCAGGGTAAGAGTGAGCGCGCGGTCAACGTGGCGTATGGCGTCCTCGTCCTTTCCGCAGTTGTGGTAAACAGCAGCGCAAGTGAGGCGCAGATAGATCTCGGACATGACGGTGCTTTTTTCGTTTGCCCAGCAAATCATCGGCTCAATAGTGTAGGGAACCGACGTCATCACGTAAAGTCCCTCGGCGCCCTGCAGCTTCAGCTTGCCTGTGGCAACGGCGTACGCGATGGCATACAAAAATTTGGCGTAATAGACCTTGGCGGCGGGGTAGGAATCCTTGTGCAGCGGCTCAAAGCAGCCGATCTGAAACCATTTTGGGAAGCTTTGTACGTTGTAGAGCATGATATCCACCGCGCTGATGGCAAGCTGCATAGTGTCGCGGTCAAAGTCGCTTTTGGCGGGAGCCTCGGCAATGTGGATCTTGGCGCGGCGCCACATATCAATGTCACCCTTCCAAATGGCACACATAGCGAGCAGCATGCCTGCGGAAAGCACGGCGTAAAAGCCCGAGTGCTTGGAGAGCAGATAATTCGCGCTTTCATAGACCCGGTCAATCTCGCCGCGCGAGTACGCCACCTCTGCCTCAAACAGCACCTGCGCCTCGTGATTGTAGGCAAGACTCTCACCTACCTTGTCAGCCGTTCCGGGCGTGTGATAAAGGTCGCTCATATAAAGGAAGGGCGTTTTGCGGGGTAAGGGCATATCTCTGTCGATCAGGGCTCTGCCCGCCTTGGTTCTGCCGTCAATGGGCTTTTTTGCGTTTTTCGGGATTATCCAGACGCGCCCCAGGCGCGTGGCGCCCGCAATCCTGCCACCGGCGCACAAAAGCTGAACGCTGCGCGCAGAAACCCCCCACTTTTTTGCTATCTCATCAATGCTGACGTACCCCATTTTTTCCTCCAAATGCGGTTTTACATTTCGGAATAGCGAAACATATATATTTCGCTATTCCGAAATATATTATACAGGATTGTATGGACTTTGTCAAGCACCGTGCGGGGAGAGGAGGGAATGAATAATAATCCCCCCGCTGTGCGGGGGGATTATTATTGGCGGAGAAGGTGGGATTTGAACCCACGCGCCGCGTTAACGGCCTACGAGATTTCGAGCCATCGCCTGAGTATCCTTCCTCGTCCCTCCTCGTCACAGTTTTTTGCATAAAACAACCTCATTTGTGCATAAAGCGTGTTATTTCCATAAAAACCTTTGGAAAAGTGATAGAAAACTGATAGAAAAGGGACGAAAATTTTGCACCAAATCGGGCACGGACTAATAAAGGCTGACGGTTTGCCGTCAGCCTTTATTTTTATTTCCCCCAAAATCTTTAGCCCGCCTTTAGCGAGCTGTGATATACTTTCCTTACAAAATGCGAGGGGAGGGGATCCTGTGGCGTTTCAAACGGTGTTCAAGCGCTACGAGCTGAAATATCTCTTAACGATTGAACAAAAGGGAAGAATCCTTGAAGCGATGGCACCCTATATGGCGCTTGACAAATACGGACGGTCGGGCGTACGGAATATATACTTTGACACCGACAATTACAGACTCATCCGCC
>JAFQMP010000006.1 GCA_017396225.1 Clostridia bacterium
AAAGTGAGGTAAAAGAAATGAAAAAAATCATTGCACTGATCCTTGCTCTGGTTATGGTTTTGGCTCTGGTTTTGGCTTTGGTTTTGGTTTTGGTTCTGGTTCTGATTCTGGTTTTGCATCACAAAAACACTCCTTTCATAGAGTGATGTTAGTTTGCGATACAATGCCCCGCTTTATTCATTCAAATTGAAAGCGCTCCTTGACCTTGCCCATAGCAAGCGACAGGGTGTATGCGGTATACACGGCAAAGAAGAGCGCCACTGCAAAATCGAGAATCCAAAAACCCTCCAGCAAGCGGAAGGCGCGCGTGCTCGGCCAGCTCTTCAAATAATCAAAAAGGAAGGACACCAGCGCGCTCAAAAATCCAAAAATATAGCATTTGATAAGCTGCCAATCAAGCTCATCGCGCACGCGCTTTTCGTTGCGCTCTTCAAAATCGTCCACGCGCTCGGGACGGTAACCGCCCCATTTGACGAGGGTTTTTCGGAGCGCCAGGAGTAAAAAGGCAAGCATGGCAAGAAAAACCAGCATTTCAAGCAAGGAGGAAAGCCACATCGTGAGATACTCGCGTGCAACCTCCTCGCTGCGGGTGATGTCTGCCGCAACATAAGAGGTAGAAAAGAGCTCCGCCTTATGTGAGGAAACGGCGGAAACAACACCGTAAACACCAACCGAAAGCGCTGCGGGCAGCACCGTTTCCTTTGGCAAGCGCAGCAGCAGCACACCGCAAAGCAAAAGAAGCGCGCCAAGCGGGTCGGGAATGATATTTTTGAAATCGAGATAGAAATCGGTCATGCAAAGCATACCGATGCCAATGAGAAGAAAGGCGGCGGCGTGGCGCGCCTTAATGCGGATACCGGGGTGCTCTGCCATGTAGCCCTCATAACGTGTGGCAAGCGCTGCACGAAACTCGCGCAGGGTTTGAATCAAATGAAAATAGCGGGAAATCTGCACAAGATACGCAACACCAAGCCCCAGCACGGGAATCAGGACAAGCACACGCATGGTGCCGATGTAATCGTACAGATTTATCATTTCACTGTCCACATAGGTGGTGTTGAGCAATGCCGCAAACTCGGGCAGCAGCGAAATCACCTCACGCAGCACGAGAAATATGACGGCAAAGCGCTCCACGCGCTCGGTTTTGGAAAATTTTCCGCCCTGCGAGCCGTAGAGCACTATGCAATCCTCGCGCGATGCCACGGTGTAAAAGCCGTCAAAGAGCAGATGCATTGCCCTGACGGCAAAAAGCACGCCGACAGTGGCTGAGAGGAATGCCACAATCAGAATGAGCACCTCCTGCTCACCCATCATGCTCATACCGAACACAAATGCGAGCAATATGTTCTTGACAAGGTCAATCGCGGCGAGATAGAGAAAGGCGGTGCGCGCCTCGCGCATCGGCGCATACAGGCGTGCAAGCGGCAAAAGCCCCACTGCGACAAGCAGCGCGCCAATGCAGTCGGGCAGAATATCAACCGCAGCAAAATACGGATTGAAGAAAAAACAGAGCCCGATAAAAATCAGGGTGAAATGCATGGTTTTTGGTTTATTCATTTTGTTTTTCCCTTCCTTGTGGGGGTGGTGGGTGGGACTGGCAACGGCTCCTCGCTGCCCTCAGGCAGAATGTAGCGGTAGCACCTGAAAAAGAGCCAGAGGTTCAGGAATACCGTCAGGTATCTTAACAAGGTCATCGGAATGACGAAGGCGGACATATGCGGCACGCCGCAAAGATTGAGAATGCTGACGACCAGATAAAGCAGATGATAAATGACAACAAAGACCAGATTTCGCCAGGCAATATTCTGAATGGAGAATAACCCCGATTCCTTGGCGAAGGCGGCCTGTGCCCACAAAAGCAGCACTGCAAACGCAAGCGAAAGCGCAAAATAGATAAATTCAATTACGGTAAAGACCGCGGGCGAGAAAAATCCTGTGCCACCGCCAAAGAGTGAGAGCACGCCGTAAATGGCATAATAGATTGCCACAGGCATCGTGAAAAGCGCGGTTCCAAAGGCAAAAAGGAAACGCCTTTCATACGGAGCGAGCCGCCAGAGGGCAACTGCCATCAGAGCGTAGCCAAACGGCATCGCAAAGGATAAAAAGGATATGACAGGCAAAATGTTTGCCATAAAATAGCCTATGAGTAAAAGTCCGTATCCCATTTTGCACCCCCTTTTTTTATCGTTATCGTGACACTTTCACTCAGCTCTGGCCGCCTGCGGCGCCACAGCACTTCTTATACTTTTTGCCGCTGCCGCAGGGGCAGAGGTCATTTCGACCAATCTTCTCGGCCTTGCGCACCACAACAACCTTCTTTTTGCTGCCGTCAGCCATTCCCTCCTGCAAGGGCTTGGCAATCTGCACACGCTGCACGGGCTGCGGACGCGGCACGACCGTGAGCACACGGCGCACTGTTTCCTCACGGATTTCGGCAATCATCGCATCAAACATATCGGAGCCCTGCAAGCGATACTCGTTGACAGGGTCGCGCTGGGCGTAGGCCTGCAGGCCGATGCTGCCCTTCAAATCGTCCATGGCATCAATATGCTCCATCCAGTGACGGTCAACCGACTGCAGCAGGAGCGAACGCTCCACCTCACGGAAGACGTCTGCGCCAAACAGCTTTTCACGCTCGGCATAAAGCTCCTTCGCGCGGGCAAAGAGGGCATCACTGATTGCTGCAGCGGGATTCTTCCCTGCCAGCATCTCGGAAAAATCGTCCTCGGGACGAATGAGATAAGATTTATAGGTGGCAATCAGTCCCTCAAGATTGAGGGCTTCCTCGCTGCCGTCACCAATAAAGTGCTCTACGTTTTCCTCAATGGTCGAGCGAATCATACCGAGAATCGTCTCGGAAATATCAGCACCGTCCAGCACCTGACCGCGCTGCTCGTAAATGAGGTTTCGCTGCTGGTTCATCACATCGTCATAGGTGAGGACGTTCTTACGGCGCTTGAAGTTCTGGTCCTCAATGCGCTTTTGTGCATTTTCAATCGAATTGGAAAGCAGACGTGCGTCAATCGGCTGGTCCTCCGGCATACCGAGGCGGTCAATCAGACCGATGATGCGGTCAGCGCCGAAAAGGCGCATCAAATCGTCCTCAAGCGAGAGGAAGAAACGGGATTCACCGGGGTCACCCTGACGTCCCGCACGACCGCGCAGCTGGTTGTCGATACGGCGGCTCTCATGACGCTCGGTACCGAGGATAAAAAGACCGCCTGCCTCGCGCACCTGCTCAGCCTCGGGCGCAATCTCCTCCTTGAACTTTTCAAACAGCCGACGGAAGGTTTCGCGCGCCTCACGCAGCGCCTCGTCCTCGACATCGGCGCTGCCTGTTGCCATGACAATCATATCCTCGTCATACCCTAACTTGCGCATCTCATTTTTGGCAAGAAATTCAGCGTTGCCGCCCAGCATAATATCGGTACCGCGTCCCGCCATGTTGGTGGAAATGGTAACGGCACCGAGCTTACCTGCCTGCGCGATGATTTCCGCCTCGCGCTGGTGGTGCTTGGCGTTCAGAACGTTGTGCTTGATGCCGGCACGGCGCAGCATCTGCGAGAGCTCCTCGGATTTATCCACGCTGACGGTGCCGACCAGCACGGGCTGACCCTTCTCGTGGCAGAGGCGAACCTGCTCCACAATAGCGGCATATTTGCCCTTAACACTGCGGTAAACCACATCGTTGCGGTCAAGACGAATCATCGGTCTGTTGGTGGGCACCTCAACCACGTCAAGCTCATAGATTTCACGGAATTCAAGCTCCTCGGTCAGTGCCGTACCCGTCATACCCGAAAGCTTGCTGTACATACGAAAATAGTTCTGGAAGGTGATAGAGGCGAGGGTGCGGTTCTCCTTCTGCACCTCAACGCCCTCTTTTGCCTCAATCGCCTGATGCAGGCCGTTGGAATAACGGCGACCGGGCATAATACGACCCGTGAAGGCATCGACAATCATCACGCCGTTTTCGTTGACCACATAATCCACATCGCGACGCATAACACCCCAGGCGTGAATTGCCTGATTGACGTGGTGCGCCAGCTCAGAATTGGCAGGGTCTGCGAGGTTGTCCACCCCGAAAAACTCCTCAGCACGTTTGGTGCCGCGGGGGGTGAGAATGGCGTTGCGTGCACGCTCGTCAACCAGATAATCAGCCTCAATATCATCGGTTGCTTCCTTACTGTCAACCTCACGGCGGACAAGCTTTGTCATCGTGCGCGCGAGCGCGTTGGCGCGCTCGTAAAGGTCGGTGGATTTCTGGCCCGCGCCTGAAATAATCAGGGGGGTGCGTGCCTCGTCAATCAGAATTGAGTCGACCTCGTCCACAATGGCAAAGGCGTGACCGCGCTGCACCATATCTGCCTTGTAAACCACCATATTATCACGCAGGTAGTCAAAGCCAAACTCGTTGTTGGTGCCATAGGTAATGTCGGCCCGATAGGCAGCCTGCTTTTCCGCAGGCGTCAGGCCATGAACCACAAGACCTGTGGAAAGACCCATAAAGGCAAAGACGCGCCCCATTTCCTCGCTGTCGCGGCGTGCAAGATACTCATTCACCGTGACAATATGCACACCCTTGCCTGTCAGGGCGTTGAGGTATGCGGGAAGTGTGGCGACAAGGGTTTTACCCTCACCCGTTTTCATCTCGGCGATACGACCCTGATGCAAAATAATACCGCCCAGGAGCTGTACGTAGAAGGGGCGCTTGCCAAGCACGCGGTCATCAGCCTCACGCACGGCAGCAAAGGCATCGGGCAGAATCCCGTCAAGCGTTTCACCTGCGGCAAGACGCTCCTTGAGCGCCGCGGTCACGCCTGCAAGCTCCTCATTGGAGAGCGCGGCATATTTGGGGGCAAGTGCCTCAATTTCATCGGCAACCACGCGCAGCTTTTTGACCTCACGGTCACTGTAGGAGCCGAAAATTTTACGAAAAAGTCCCATGTTTTCCTCCGTGGGCGGTTAAATCCGCCCGCATTTAACAAATTATAATTATTATACTACATTTAAGCGTAAATTGCCATACCCCCGCAAAAAAATTTGCAAAAAATTTTTCTATCTCTTGCAAGCAAAGGGGTTTTCAGCTATAATAAAGACAACGACAAAAAGGAAGCCTGACGATGACTAAGATACATATTGTGCTTGCAGAGCCTGAAATTCCCCAGAATACAGGCAACATTGCAAGAACCTGCGCCGCCACAGGTGCCTCGCTCCACCTCATTCGCCCCCTGGGCTTTACGATTGACGACAAAAAGCTCAAGCGCGCGGGGCTTGACTACTGGGACAAGCTGGACATTACCTATCACGATTCCCTTTCCGATTTTCTCTCGCTGTACGGTGACAAGAAGATTTACTTCTTTACCACGAAGGCAAGAAACACCTATGCAGACCTCCGTTATGATGCCGATGAGGTATTTCTGATGTTCGGCAAGGAAAGCGCGGGACTGCCTGAGGAGCTTCTGGTGGCACACCCTGACACGGCGGTGCGTATCCCGATGCGAGAGGGGTTAAGAAGCCTCAACCTCTCCAACTCTGTGGCGATTGCCGTCTATGAGGTACTGCGCCAGCAGGAATTTGCAGGTCTTACCGAGGTCGGCGCACTCACTAAATTTGATTGGATTGATACCTGAAATGAATGATTTTTCCGTTATGATTGCCATGAGCGGCGGCGTGGACAGCGCTGTCGCTGCCACGCTTTTACAAGGGCGCGGACAGGTGGCGGGTGTTACCATGCGGGTAGCCGATAAGAAGGGCACACATTTTGATGCCGCCACGCGCGACATCGCCGATGCTGCTGCCACCTGTAAGACGCTTGGCATCGCACACCACGTCTGTGATTTATCGGCGGAATTTCGCACGCACGTTACCGAGCCATTTATCGCAGCATACGAGGCAGGGCTCACGCCCAACCCCTGTGTTGCCTGCAACAAGCATATCAAATTCGGCGCACTCCTTGATTTTGCTGCCAAGCAGGGCTTTTCCCACCTCGCCACGGGACATTATGCGAGAATTGAACGGGACAGCACGGGGCGTTATCTCCTGAAGCGCGCGGTGGACGAGGGAAAGGACCAGACCTATATGCTCTACACTCTCACGCAGGACGTGCTTGCCCGTGTGCTGCTGCCGCTGGGCGACCTCACCAAAAGCGAGGTGCGCAACATTGCCGCGGGGGCAGGGCTTTCCGCAGCCACGCGCGGCGACAGCCAGGATATCTGCTTTATCCCCGACGGCGATTACGCCGCCTATATCACGGCGCACAGTGAAAATCCCCCCAAAAAGGGCGCATTTATCTCCCCTGACGGACAGGTGCTCGGCGAGCACCAAGGTCTTATACACTACACGATAGGTCAGCGGAAGGGTCTCGGCATCGCACTCGGCAAGCCCGCCTTTGTACTTGCAAAGTCGGTCAAAAACAACACCGTGACCCTCGGCGAGGACGCCGCACTGTACAGCACGCGCCTGACCGTGCGTGACATCAACCTGATTCCCTTCGAGCGACTTGACGGCGCAATAACCTTACAAGCCAAGGCGCGCTACCGCCAGGCAGCAGCCCCTGCCCGCGTGGAGCAAACGGGAGAGGACGAATTGACCGTGGAATTTATGACGCCGCAGCGCGCCGTTGCACCCGGACAATCGCTGGTGCTTTATGACGGCGACTATGTCATCGGCGGCGGCATTATCAAGTAAAGGAACAAGCAAACAGCCACGAATGCAGGGCGCATTCGTGGCTGTTTTTTAGTTTTCCGCCTCGGCATCGGGCACCGTCAGCTCCTCGCGGCGTGCCCAGAAATCGTCCTGCGCGATATGCCCGGGACAAGCGCGGTTAAAGGGCACAACACCCATTTCTACGCCATAAAAGCGCTTGGTATCATCATCAATCGCATAATAAGGCTCATTTTTAATTAAATTTCGTCCATTAAAACGAAAAGTGCCGCCATAGGTGTAGGGCGCGTCCAGCACCTTGATTTGTCTGGGAAACGCGCGGCTTGCCCTGACAAGTGCCACCTTGCGGCAGTACGCAGGGTCACACCCCTCATGTGCGAGGCCCTGCCCCGCCTCGCAGTAATCAACCAGCACGTGACAGTGGCAGTGGGCGGTCGGCTCGCTCCCCTTTTTGAAGTAGGCAATCTCGCTGCGGTCACCGCGCGGGTCGTGATAGCACGCCTCACTCAGCAAAAGCCCCGAATCGCGGCAAACGCGCACCGCACTGACCTTCCCCGAGGACGGAAAGGTTGTCCTGTAATCGCTTTCGGTAAGCAGCTCTCCCATAACCTTATCGAAAATGGCAAGCGCGTGATTGCCGCGCAAATCCGCCACCGAGGCAGGGGTATCATAGCCGTACCATACACCTGCAAGCAGCGTCGGTGTATAGCCGACAAACCATTTGTCGCAATTCCCCGAGCTTGTGCCTGTTTTCCCCGCCACCGAGGCAGATTGCCGCAGCGTAAGCGCCGCACCCGTTCCCTCGCTGATTGCGCGGCGCAAAAGCAGCGTGGTAATTTCCGCAGTTTCCGCAGAGAGCACGCGCCGCCCCTCGGTCTTTTTTTCAAGCAGCACCTCGCCGTTGCTGTCGAGCACACGCGTATAGGAGCGTGTTTTGCTGCAAACGCCACCGCCCGCAAGTGCCGTATAGCCCCCAAGCAATTCGCGGAGCGACACGCCTGTGTGCTGCTGCCCAAGCGCCAGCGAGGCGGCGCCCAGGTCGCGCTCGGCATCAAGCGAGGTAAAGCCCAGCTCGTTGGTTAAAAAACGGTAAGCCTCCCTGCTGCCAAGCCGACTTAAAAGCGATACCGCCACGGTATTGACCGACTGCGCAAGTGCCTCTCCCACCGTTGTCAGTCCGCGATAAAGATTGGGCGAATTGCGCGGCCAGGGTGCGCCGTTTTCTCTGTAAGAAAGCGGAATATCATCAAAAACGGTTGCCGTGGTGATAATACCGCGCTCCAGTGCAGGCGCATACACAGAAAGGGGCTTGATGACCGAGCCTGACGGTCGTTTTGTGTCGGTGGCGTAATTTTGCACGCGGTTAGAGGTTTTTTTACCAACCGCACCCGCCACCGCCAGAATATCTCCGTTTTGCGGATTCACCACCATCATCGCACTGTTTGCCTGCAATCCCCCCGTATGTGTGGGAAAATTTGCGGTATCCTCATAGTAGGCAGTCAATTTACGCTGCATTTCAGGATTAACAGTGAGATAAATACGCAGCCCACCTGCGTAAACAAGGCGACTTGCCTCAGCACGTGTATAGCCCTTTTCGCTGACAAGGTCATCAATCACATCAGAAACCGCCATATCCGCAAACCAGGAGTTGACGCGCCCTGTCATCGCGGATTCGTTGACGTGCAGCACGGTATCCGTGGCAATTGCCGCGCGCATCGTTGCCTCATCAATCATACCCTGCGCCTGCATTTCTCCGAGAATCAAATCACGGCGTGTACGATTGGCGCGCGGGTGCTTAATCGGGTCATATTTGGCGGGATTGTTGGTGATTGCCGCAATGGTGGCAGCCTCAACAAGCGTCAAATCCATTGGCTCCTTGCTGAAATAGGTGTTGGCAGCCGTGCGCACGCCGTAGCAATTTTCCGCCAGATTCACCACATTCAGGTATTGCTCCAGGATAGCGTCCTTCGAGAGCCTTTTTTCAAGCGCTGCGGCACGCATCAGCTCCCCCACCTTGCGTGCAGCACTCCGTTCAGCCTCTCCTGTCAGATTTTTCACCAGCTGCTGCGTAATCGTAGAGCCGCCAAAGCTGGCATCGCCCGAAAGATAATGCCTTGCAGCCGACAGCGTGCGCAGCCAGTCAATACCGCCATGCTCATAAAACCGCTTGTCCTCAATGGCAATAAAGGCATTTTTCAAATCGGGCGCCATATCCTCAAGCCGACAGTAGAGTGCGTTTTCGTGTCCGCTGATGCGGTCGGCGGCAAGCTCCACCGCAGTGCCGTTTTCCTCCTCATAATAAAGCCTTGTAGTACGGTCGCGCACACCGATGAGGAAAAGCTCCTCCTTCAAATCGCGCGCGGGCACACGCAGCGCAAAAACCGTTGCGGCAATCACGCCGAGAGAGCCAACAATCAGCAAGGTCAGCGTGCAGGACAGAAAAAACGTCAGCAAACGCCGCCCTTTTTTCTTCGGTTGCAAAAAAATCACCCCCACTCTGCCTTCATTGTAAGCAAAATGGGGGGATTTGATACCTGCACATAACTTGCAGGTCTTGTGATTTTTGTTATTTTAACACAACGTTTTCAGTACCGAGCAAGCGCACCAGTGCTTCGTGCAGCGAAGCATCGCAGGCGATGCCCTTTGCTTGCTTGTGGTAGGTTTTGGTGTCTGCCGCAAAGAGCGAAACGGGCAATTCTCCCGCATGCCTTGCAAGCAGCGACAAAACCTCACCCGCCACAGGCGCGGAAAGCGCGGGCAAGCGCAGGTAAAGAATACGCGGTACGGTACCGTTTGCGGTTTTCAAGGGTGTCTTGGCAGGTGCCGTCTCCCTCACACCCCTTTGGGGTGTGCCCTGTCGATTTCCCACGGGGCGCGGTCTGCGCGGCGTGCCGTTGGGGGGTAACTCCTCCATATCGGACAAAATCACCTTGGGCGGCTCGTCCTCGCGCAAGGAGAGCTGACCCGATACAATCACGGCGGTGTCGGGGACAAGAAGTGCTGCAAATTTTTCGCGCTCGCGGGCAAAGACCACACATTCGATTTCACCCATGCGGTCCTCCACCGTGAAGAACGCCATTTGCTTGCCGTTTTTCGTCATCTTGACCGTAAGGGCGGTAATCATACCCGCCACGGTAACAGGCGTGCGGTCGGTATAGGTGCCCTCCTCCTCGTCGGCTGTCATCAACAGATGAATGGGGGTGATATCGGGCAAGGCAAGCGCCTCGGAAAAGCCGTCCAGCACGTGCCCCGAAAAATACAGTCCCGCAGCCTCCTTTTCCTGTGCGAGCAGCTCGCGCATTGAAAATTCCGCGATATTCGGGTAAGTGACGGCGGGGGCATCGGTCATGGTGGCAAAAATATCCAGCTGACCTGTGATATTGGCGCGATTTTTGCCCTGCTGATAGTCTATCATCTCCTCGTAGACGGCAAGCAGACGGCTGCGGTAAACACCAAGCGTATCAAAGGCACCCGCCTTAATCAGCGCTTCAACCTGCCGCTTATTGAGGTCATTTCCCGACATGCGCTCAAGGAAATCGTCAAAGCTGCGGTATTTGCCGCCGATACGGCGCTCCTCCACCACAGATTCAAGGAACTGTCTGCCTACGTTTTTCAGGGCAAGCAGACCAAAGCGGATATTATCACCCTCTACGGTAAAGTCCACACCCGATGCGTTGATGTCGGGGGGCAGCACACGCACGCCGCGCCGTCCGACCTCGGCAATATATTCGGCAATCTTCGGAAGATTACCAAGCTCAGAGGTCAGGAGCGCCGCAAAATACGCCTTGGGCGCGTGCTCCTTGAGGTAAGCGGTGCGGTAAGAAATCACCGCATACGCCGCCGCATGGCTCTTGTTAAAGGCATAATTGGCAAAGCTTGAAAGCTCATCAAAGAGTGCGCCCGCCGCAGTCACATCAATGCCGTTCTCAGCGCAGCCTGCAAGAAACGCACCGCGCTCCGCCTCCATCACGGAGGCCTTTTTCTTTGCCATGGCGCGACGCACCACGTCAGCGTGACCGAAGGTGTAGCCGGCGAGCTCGCGGAAAATCTGCATCACCTGCTCCTGATAGACCACGACACCGTAGGTGTTACCGAGTATTGGAGCAAGCTGTGGGATTGGATAGGTGACGGCTGCGGGGTTCTGATGATTTTTGATGAAGGTCGGGATAGATTCCATGGGCCCCGGACGATAGAGCGCAATCGCCGCCACGATATCCTCAAAGCAGTTTGGCGCGAGGCTTTGGAGCGTGTTTTTCATACCGCCCGACTCAAGCTGAAAGACACCGGAGGTCGCCCCCCTTGACATCAGACGGAAGGTCGCCTTATCGTCAAGCGGAATACGGTCAATATCAAAATCAGGGTTCTCGGCACGGATTGCCGCAACCGCATCGTGCACAATGGTGAGGTAGCGCAAGCCAAGGAAATCAAATTTGAGCAGGCCGAGTGCCGCCACGGTATCCATATCATACTGGGTAATTACAGCGCCACCGGAGGTGGCAAGCGGCAGATAGGTGGCAAGCGGACGCTCGGTAATCACAATGCCCGCTGCGTGAATGGATACGTTGCGCGGCATACCCTCAAGCGCCAGCGCAAGGTCAACCAAGCGCTTGGTATCGGGGTTTTCGGCATAAAGCCTTTTGAGGTCGGGGAGCGCCAGCGCGTCCTTTATCGTGATGCCGAGCTCACGCGGAATCGCCTTTGCCACGGCATCAACCTCGTGATAAGGCATACCGAGGGCTCGTCCCACGTCGCGCACGGCTGCGCGTGCGGCAAGGGTGCCGAAGGTCACAATCTGCGACACGCGGTCACGTCCGTAACGCTCGGTCACATAGCGAATGACCTCGTCGCGGCGGTTGTAGCAGAAATCCACATCAATATCGGGCATACTGACACGCTCTGGGTTCAGAAAGCGCTCAAACAGCAGCTCGTGCGCCAATGGGTCAACATCGGTAATGGCAAGAAAATATGCCACCACCGAGCCCGCACCCGAGCCACGCCCGGGACCCACGGGAATGCCGTGGCGCTTGGCATAGCCCACGTAATCCTGCACAATCAGGAAATAGTCGGCATAGCCCATTTTTTCAATCACCGAAAGCTCGTATTCCATGCGCGTGTAGTAGTCGGTAATGGCAAAGCGGTCAAGGGCAAGGCGCCCCGCTTCCTTGCGTGCGACAAAGCCGTTTTCTGCAAGCTTGCGCAGGTACTGAGGCGCGGTGAGGCCGTCGGGGCATGGGAATTTGGGCAGATGATTGGCGGAAAAATCAAAATCAAAGCGACAGCGCTCAGCAATACGGACGGTGTTCTCGACAGCGCCCTCATAGCGCCCGAAAAGCATCTCCATTTCAGCGGTGTCCTTATAGTAAAACTCATCGGTTTCAAAGCCGATGGGACGACCGTCCGCCAGGCGGCTGTTTGTCTGGATACACATGAGGACTGCCTGCGTTTCCGCATCTGCGCGACAGAGATAATGACAGTCATTGGTGGCAACCAGCGGCAGTCCCGCACGGCTTGCCAGCTCCACAAGCATCGGGAGCACACGGCGCTGCTCAGGCAGACCGTGGTCCTGAATTTCAATATAGAAGTTATCGGGACCGAAGATAGCGGCATACTCACGTGCCGTGGCAAGCGCGCCCTCCATATCCCCTGCTATCAGCTGCTGCGGAATACGCCCCGCAAGACAACCCGAAAGCGCAATCAAGCCCTCGGCGTGGTCGCGCAACAGCGCAGTATCCACACGGGGCTTGGTATAAAAGCCCTCGGTAAAGCCGCGTGACACAAGGTCAATCAGATTTCGGTAGCCAACCTCGTTTTTGCAAAGCAAAACAAGATGCGCAGGGTGCGCATCGGAGGCAGTTTTACCAAAGCGGGAGCGCGGCGCCACATAGACCTCACAACCGATAATCGGTCGCACACCCTCAGCCATACAGGCCTTATAAAACGCCACCGCGCCATACATCACGCCGTGGTCGGTGAGGGCAACCGCCTCATGCCCGCATTCCTTGGCACGCTTGGCAATATCCTGAATGCGGCAGGCGCCGTCAAGCAGGCTGTATTCACTGTGAAGATGAAGATGCACAAAGCGGGACATCAGGTGACCCTCCTTTCAGAGTTATTTTTTCGCGGAAAGCGCCTCGGCAAAGGCGACGATTTTTTGCAATCTGTGATTAAGCCCCGATTTCGTCAGGCTGGGGTTGTGCAGCGCAGCAAGGGCAACCAGCGATGCGGTAGGATTCTGCTCGCGCAGAATTGCCGTCATGCGCAATTCATCGGGCATTTCCTCAAAGCGCCTTGCCAGACGAATGGCGGCTATCGCTTCCGCCACGCGGTTTGCGGCATCAATTGACTTGCCGATGTTTTTTGCCACACAGTTGGTCGCGCGGTTCTCGCCGTTGCGGATATCGCGCGTAATGCGGGTGTTGACAAGGTGGAAATAGCACTCGTGCGAGCCGATAGCGGCAAGCAAATCCTCAAGCTTCTCTCCGTTTTTGACGTAAAGGCCGTAGCCCACACCCACCTCGCGCACCTTATACGGAATGGCAATTGCCCGAAAGGCGTCGCCCAGGCGGTCACGCGCCTCCTCATCGGCGGCGCGAATTTCAAAATGGTATGCCTTTTCGGGGTCAGTTGCCGTGCCCGCTGCAATAAAGGCGCCGCGCAAAAAGGCCTTTGCACAGCTATCGCAAACAAAACGCGGCGCCGCTGCCGTCAGCTCGGTATAAAGCGCCTCCCCCGAAAAAAGGAGCGTGTTGCGCTCGGCAAGAGCCTCACGCCTGTAAACGTCGTGAAAGACACGTGCAATCTCGTGTCGTGCGGCAAGAGAGCTTACAGAGAGCAGAATTTTGCCGCTTTTGGTGGCTGCGGCATTGAGAAACAGGCCGCGCAGATACGCGACACGGCAGCAGCCGCGGCGGGGCGCACCCGCAATCAGCTCCTCGCGGAGCGCGGAGGCGTAGCTCATATCCTTACCTTTCCGAGGCAAACCGTATTTCGGGCTGCGGGCGAAAGCCGCATTTTGCCTCTGTAATATCCTGTATTTTTGCAACCAGCGCGCGCACATCGCGCGCGGTAGCACCGCCCTCATTGACGATAAATCCTGCGTGCTTGCGGGAAACCGCAGCACCGCCGACACGCAGCCCCTTTAACCCAAGCTCCTCAAAAAGCTTGCCAAGCGGCGTGCCGTCAGCAGGGCGGCGGAAGGCACTCCCCGCGCTCGGAAAATCAAGCGGCTGTGTGGCCGCACGATGGGCAAGAAGCTTGCGGCGAAGCGCCTCTGCATCGACGGCTGTTGCATGCGATGACAAAGACAGCTCGGCGCGTAAAATCAGCCATTTATCGTGTTGAAATGCGCTATTTCTGTAAGAAAACGCCAACTGTTCGTTAAAAAGCGTTGTTATTTTACCACTCGCAATATGGAGCGCTTTCACGCTTTTTACCACGTCGGAAAGCGAACCGCCATGCGCCCCTGCGTTCATCAGCACGCCGCCGCCCACCGTTCCCGGTATCCCTGCAGCGAAGGCAAGGTCAAGGTATCCCTGCCTGCAGGTCAGGCGCGAGAGGCGCGGCAGCGAGGCGCCGCAATCGACCGAAAAAAGCCCCTCACCCACACGCCGCACTGCATCAATCTGTGTGGTGCGTAAAACCGCCAGCGGCATCTCACCGTCATCAAAAAGGAGATTGCTCCCCCGCCCCACAATGAGATAGGAGAGCCCTGCCCCCAATATGGCATCAAGCGCCGCAATCAGCTCCCCTTCACAGCGCGGTGTAATCAGATAGCGGCAGCTGCCGCCGATGCGGAAGGTGGAAAGAGATGCTGTTTCGGCGTGCTCGACAAACGGAATATCCTTTGCTTTCAGTATCCCTGCAAGCCCGCCCGTCAAGCGCCACGCACCACGGAGAGTACCTCCTCTAAGGTGCGCACGGTATAAGTAATGGGCAGATTTTTGCTGTTCGGCGTATTTTTAGGGTTATACCAGCAGGTGTCAAGCCCTGCGGCAACGCCGCCCGCCATATCAGAGGAAAGCGAATCCCCTACCACAAGCGTGGCTTTTGCATCAAAATCGGGAATTTTTGCCGCAACCGCCGCAAAAAAGGCGGGGTGCGGCTTTTCAAAGCCGATTTCCTCGGAAATAAACAAGCCCTTGAAATAAGGCACAAACGGAGAAGCGGCAAAACGGCGCTTCTGCACACAGGCGATGCCGTTGGTGATGATATAAAGGCGGCAATCCGCGGCAAGCATCTGCACCAGCGCAGTTGCCCCCGCTATGGTATAGGTTTGCACCGACAGGCGCGTAAGATACGCGTCCGCCATGGCATTGACATCAGCCCTTGCTCCGATTTCCTCCAAAAAAGCGACAAAACGCACCACGCGCAGTGCCTCCTTTGTGATTTCGCCACGCTCCAGGCGCTTCCACATCTCGTCATTGATGCGGCTGTAACGCGCACAATGCTCCGCCGTCGGCGCAATACCGAAAAGCGCAAGGGTTTCCGCAATTGCAGAGAGCTCGGCACGCGAAAAGTCAAAAAGCGTATTATCTGCGTCAAAGAGCACGGTTTTATAGCGCGACACAAAATCACCAGCCTTTCCCTGTCATTATAGCGTATTTTTATAGAAATTTCAAGAGCCGTCTCCCGATATCCGAAAATTCTCTTGCATTTTTTCCATAAATGCTGTATAATAACATTTAATAATGTTTTTTGAAGGGGGTCAGCCGTATGAAAAATTTGAAAATCGGACTTCTCGGCTTTGGCGCTATGGGCAAAACACACACCTATGCCGTCAAAAATCTGCCCTTTTATTTTGATGCGCTCCCCTTTACCGCGACCGTAGCAGGTGTTGCCACAAGGCACGCGGAATCGGCAAAAAGAGCCGCTGCCGCCTTTGATATTCCCCTTGCCACCGAGGGCGAGGACGACCTGATTTACAACAAGGATATCGACATTATCGACATCTGCACCCCCAACATCTGCCATTTTGAAAGTGCCAAAAAGGCACTGCTTGCGGGCAAACACGTATACCTTGAAAAGCCCCTGACCGCCACCGATGCGGAGGCTGCCTCCCTTGCAGCGCTTGCAAAGGAAACGGGTCTTACCTGTATGACGGTCTTTAACAACCGCCACCTTGCCGCCGTGACACGCGCAAAGCAGCTGATTGATGAGGGACGTCTTGGCAGAATTTTGCATTTTGACGTGCAATATCTGCACAACTCCTGTCTTGACAAGGCCCGCACCGTAGGCTGGAAGCAGGACGCCGATATTTGCGGCGAGGGCGGTGTGCTCTTTGACCTCGGCTCTCACGCGCTCGACCTTGCGGTTTACCTTTGCGGCAAGCTCCGCACCGTGCAGGGGCGCGGACAGATTGGCGTGGACACCCACCGCCTGCCCGACGGCAGCGCATGGCAGACAAACGCCCCCGAGGCATTTTATATGACCGTGGAAACGCTTTCGGGTGCTGTTGGTATGCTGACCGTCAGCAAGCTGACGCAGGGCGCGAGCGATGACCTCTCCTTTGCCATTTACGGTGAAAAGGGCGCGTTGCGCTTTTCCCTGATGCAGCCGAATTACCTGTATTTTTACGATACCGAAGCCCCTGCCGCACCCATTGGCGGCACGCGCGGCTTTACCGCCATTGAATGTGTGGGGCGCTATGCGCCGCCCGCAGGCAAATTCCCTGCCCCGAAGGCACCCACAGGCTGGCTGATGGGGCACGTGATGAGTATGTACCGCTTTCTTGATGCAGTTGCCGCAGGAAAGCCCGCCTCCCCTGATTTTGCGGACGGCGCCTATGTGCAGCACCTGATGTCACGTCTGCTTGATTCCGCAAAGGACGGCTCCGTGAAGGAGGTCCTGTTATGAAGGTTATCGGCATCACGGGCTCCAGCGGTGCAGGCAAAAGCATGGTCAGTGACCTGCTCGCCGCACGCGGCTATACCGTCATCAACGCAGACCGCACCTACCACGCCATTCTCAAAAGCAGCAAGGAGATGACCGCCGAATTGGTAGATGCCTTTGGCACCGCCATTCTCGGCGAGGACGGGCGTGTTTCCAGGCGGAAATTGGCTGCCACCGTGTTTGGAAAGCCCGATACCGTCACTTTACTGCATACTTTGAACCAAGTGACCCATAAATATGTTATGAGTGAGGTCGAAAGCAGGCTACATGCCCTGCAAAAGGTTGGCGTGCGCACCGTGATTCTCGATGCCCCGCAGCTCTTTGAGGCAGGCGCTGATGAGCTTTGCGATGCCACTGTCGGCATTGTTGCCGCACGCACGCTGCGACTTGCGCGCATTATGGCGCGTGACGATATTGATGAAGCCGCGGCACTGGCAAGGCTTGATGCACAAAAAAGCGATGAGTTTTTCAGCACGCACTGCGACCGTATACTCGAAAATAACAGCGACAAAAAGGCTCTTGTCCGTGAGCTTGACGCCATTTTGTCGGAATTGGGAGTATGATTTTTGCCGAACAAAGCCCGTTTGCTGCGCATCGCAGCACTGCTGCTGACCGTTGCCGTTCTTCTCACCTTGTCTATCATTTTTGCCGATGCTTTCGCCCGCACAAGGCGACTTCACCGTGTGCTTGCTTACGCGCGCGCGGCCGCAGATGAATTTGCTGTTCCTCTGCCGCTTGTGCTCGCCGTCACCGAGGCAGAGAGCGATTTTAAGCCGAATGCGCGCTCCGATGCGGGTGCTTGCGGCCTGATGCAGCTGCTGCCAGACACCTTCGCCGATATTCACAAGCGACTGCTCCTTGAGCAGCACGACGCCGACAAGATTTTTGAGCCGCGCACCAATATCCGCTGCGGCACCTGCTATCTCGCCTACCTCCATGAGCGCTTCGGTGATTGGCGCGTGACAATTGCCGCCTATAATGCAGGCGAGGGGCGCGTGGCAGAATGGCTGACCGATCAGCGATACGGCAACGGCAAAACGCTTCAGAAAATCCCCTATCCCGAAACCGCACAATATCTCAAAAAGGTGCTTAACGCCTATAAGAAATACAGTCATAAATATCCCCAAAAAGGAGTTTCAATATGAACGCAACCGAATTACAGGAAAAGCTTTTTTACAAAAAGCAGAGTGTCTATGAAAAGGCAGGCGAGGCTATCGTTGCCGAGGCCTATGCCTTTGCAGAGCCCTACAAGGAATATCTTGATGCCGCCAAAACCGAGCGCGAGGCAGTCACCGTTTCTATCGAAATGGCAAGGGCGGCAGGCTTTATCCCCTACAAATTGGGCGATGCCCTTGTCGCAGGCGGTAAATATTACTACAACAACCGCGACAAAAGCCTTTATCTCTTCGTCATCGGCACCCGTCCGATTGAGGAGGGTGTGCGCATTGCCGCCGCACACATTGATTCCCCGCGCATCGACCTGAAGCAGTGTCCGCTTTACGAGGAGGCGGGCATGGCCTTCTTCAAAACCCATTACTATGGCGGTATTCGCAAATATCAATGGGTAGCAACCCCCCTTGCGCTGCACGGCGTGATTGTTAAGAAGGACGGCACCTCTGTCACCGTTGCGATTGGTGAGGACGAAAAGGACCCCGTTTTCTATATCAACGACCTTCTTCCCCACCTCGGTCACGAGATGGGCAAGAAGCCGCTTGACGAAGCCATTCCCGGTGAAAAATTGAACGTGCTCATCGGCAATCGCCCGTATATTGGTGCCGACAAGGACGCTGTTAAGCTGAACGCCATGTCACTGCTTTACGAAAAATACGGCATCACTGAGGACGATTTTCTCTCTGCCGAGCTTTCGGTTGTTCCTGCCGCCAAGGCGCGCGATATCGGATTTGACCGCGCCCTGATTGCCGCTTACGGTCACGACGACCGCGTCTGCGCCTACCCTGCGCTGATGTCCGTGCTTGGGCTTGAGGCCCCCGAAAACACCGTAATGTGTGTACTGGCCGACAAGGAGGAAACAAGCAGCGTGGGCAACACGGGTATGCAAAGCTATATTTTTCCCGACCTGCTTACCGAGATTGCCAAAGCACTGGGCGGCAACCCTGCCGTGGTACGCGCGGCCTCCCGTTGCCTCTCGGCAGACGTATCCTGCGCCTATGACCCCAATTTCCCTGAGGTGTTTGAAAAGCGCAACACCGCCCTTCTTTCCTGTGGCGTGGTGCTGATGAAATACACCGGTGCGCGCGGCAAGTCCGCCACCAACGATGCCTCTGCCGAATATCTCGGCTGGCTGCGCAGCATGATGGAGAAAAACGGTATTGTCTGGCAGTCGGGTGAGCTTGGTCGCGTGGATTGCGGCGGCGGCAGCACCGTTGCCAAATTCATCGGCAATCTGAACATTGATACCGTTGACCTCGGTGTGCCTGTCATTTCAATGCACGCGCCCTGCGAGGCGATTGCCAAGGTTGATTTGTACGAGGCATATCGCGCCTTTGTGGCGTTTCTGCACGCCTGATGCTGAGTAAAGCCGCATTATTTGCCGCAAGACACCGTGAGCTGACGGAGCGCATGGCAGACGGGGCGGTTTTGACTGACCCGCAAGCACTTGCCACACTGATGAAGGAGCTGCGGCGCCTCACCCCGATTACCGAGGCATACGAGGCGCACAAAGCACTCTCTGCCGCACTCACCGAGGCAAGAGCACTGGCAGCCACCCCCGACCGTGAGCTGGCGCTGATGGCGGAGGAAGAAATTGCCGACATTACCCCGAAGCTTGCAGCACTGGAAGATGAAATCAGGCTCCTGCTGCTCCCCCGCGATGAAAACGACGATAAAAACGTCATTGTGGAAATCCGTGCGGGCGCGGGTGGGGAGGAGGCAGCGCTCTTTGCCGCAGACCTCTACCGTATGTATACCATGTATGCCGAGAGCATCGGGTTAAAAACCTCCAGGCTCTCGGAAAACGAAACCGAGCTTGGCGGTTTCCGCGAAATCGCCTTTATGATTGAGGGAGAGGGTGCTTACTCCCGCTTTAAGTTTGAATCGGGCGTGCACCGCGTGCAGCGCGTGCCAGTGACCGAATCGCAGGGACGTATCCAGACCTCCACCGTCACGGTTGCCGTGCTGCCCGAGGCCGAGGAGGTTGACGTAGAAATCAACCCCGCCGACATCATTATGGAAGCCTGTAAAAGCAGCGGTGCGGGCGGTCAGCACATCAACAAAACCGAATCCGCCGTGCGCCTCACACACAAGCCCACCGGTATTGTGGTGGAATGTCAGGAGGAGCGCAGCCAGTTCAAAAACCGCGACAAGGCGATGAAGATGCTGCGCACCAAGCTTTTGGACATCAAAACGCGCGAGCAGGCAGATGCCATTGCCGCAGAGCGCCGCGGACAGGTCGGTACAGGTGACCGCAGCGAAAAAATCCGCACCTATAACTACCGCGACAACCGTCTGACAGACCACCGCATCGGCTTGTCGCTTTATTCCCTTGACCGCATTTTGAACGGCACCCTCGGCGAGGTCGTGGACGCGCTGATTGCCGCAGATACCGCAAGGAAGATGCAAGAGGAGCAATCATAACTTGAAAACCGAAGTTTTACAAATCAACAGCCCCACCGAATGCGCGGCAGCTCTTGCAAGGGCGGCAGCCGTGCTGAAAAAGGGCGGTCTGGTGGTTTTTCCCACCGAAACCGTCTACGGCATCGGCGGCATTGCCACCTCGGCAGAGGCTGCCCATGCCATTTATGAGGCAAAGGGGCGCCCCTCGGACAACCCCTTAATCGTACATATCGCAAACCCGCGCGAGGCAGAGCAATACGCCGTTACCAACGATACCTATTACCGCCTTGCGGCGCAATTTATGCCGGGGCCTCTCACAATCATTTTACCGAAAAGGAATACCGTGCCCGATGCCGTGACGGGTGGACTTCCCACCGTGGCACTCCGCGTGCCCGCACACCCTGTGGCAGCGGCGCTGATTCGCGCCGTGGGCGAAGGCATTGCCGCCCCCTCCGCCAATCTTTCCGGCAGGCCCTCTCCCACCACCGCGGCACACGTGATAGGTGACCTTTCGGGTCGTGTGGATATGATTATTGACGGCGGCGAATGTGAGGTGGGACTGGAATCCACCATCATCTCGCTTGACGGCGACGTTGCAACCCTGCTGCGCCCCGGTGCCATTACCGCAGATGCACTTGCCTGCGTTTGTGCCGAGGTAAAAATCGCCTCCGCCGTGACCGAGCTACCGGGAGAAAATGAGCGCCCCCTCTCCCCCGGTATGAAATACCGCCACTATGCGCCCCGCGCCGCGCTTACCCTGCTTAACGGCGCCGAGACAGAGGTCACGACCTACTTAAAGAGCCTTGTAGGCAACAAGGCTGTGGGTATCCTCTGCTACGACGAGGAAATTCCCCTTTTACAGGGCGCTGCAACCCTTTTTCCAATCGGGAGCCGTACCGACCTTGAAACACAGGCAAAGCGCCTGTTTTCCCTCTTGCGTGAGGCGGACAACCACCCCGATTGCACCATGCTGTTTGCACACCTCCCGCCACGCGAGGGGCTTGGACTTGCCCTTTACAACCGTCTCATTCGCGCAGCGGCTCACACGATACAAAACGTCTGACATAAGAAAGGATAGCACCTAATGGCAAAGAAAAAAAGCACTCCCATCACAGACCTATCCCATGTCGTCCACGCGCCTGCCACGCCGCAGCCGATTACCGAAACGATTGAAAAAAACTATATGCCCTACGTGATGAGCGTCATCGTTTCGCGTGCCATTCCCGAAATTGACGGCCTCAAGCCCTCACACCGCAAGCTCCTTTATACGATGTATAAAATGGGGCTGCTCACGGGCGCACGCACCAAGAGCGCGAATATCGTAGGACAGACGATGAAATTAAACCCCCACGGCGATGCCGCCATTTACGAAACCATGGTACGTCTGACGCGCGGCAACGCAACCCTGCTTCACCCGCTGGTTGACTCCAAGGGCAGCTTTGGCAAGCAATACTCCACCGATATGAAGTACGCTGCCTCACGCTACACCGAGGCAAAGCTTGATACAATCTGCCAGGAGCTCTTTGGCGGCATTGACAAAGATGCCGTTGACTTTGTTGACAACTACGACAGCACCATGAAGGAGCCTGTGCTGCTCCCCACCGCCTTCCCCAATATTCTGGTTACCCCCAACGTGGGTATTGCGGTCGGTATGGCGTCCAATATCTGCTCCTTTAACTTAGCCGAGGTCTGCGACGGTGCAATTGCGCTCTTAAAAAATGCCAAGACCACCACGGACAAGCTCCTTGACATCATCAAGGCACCCGACTTCTCGGGCGGCGGTTTCATTATCTATGACCGCGAGCAAATGCGCAGGATTTTTGAAACAGGTCAGGGCGGCTTCCGTATCCGTGCGCGCTATACCTACGATAAGGCGGCCAACTGCATTGACGTGCTGCAAATTCCCTACACCACCACCATTGAGGCGATTATGGACAGCATCGCCGCCCTCATCAAGGACGGCAAGGTCAAGGAAATCAAGGATTTCCGCGACGAGATTGACCTCAACGGCTTTAAGCTGACGCTTGACCTCAAGAGTGGCACCGACCCAGATGCTCTTATGGCGCGTCTTTTCAAGATGACACCCCTTGAGGACAGCTTCAAGTGCAATTTCAACGTGCTGATTAACTCAGCCCCACGCCAGCTGGGTGTAGTGGATATCCTCAAGGAATGGATTTTGTTCCGTACCGCATGCGTGCGCCGCGAGCTGCACTTTGATATGAAGAAAAAGCAGGACAGGCTCCACCTTGTCACAGGTCTTGGCAAAATTCTGCTGGATATTGACAAGGCGGTGCGCATTATCCGCCACGCAGAGAGCGACGACCGCGTTGTGCCCGACTTGATGACGGGCTTTGGCATCGACGAGCTGCAGGCCGATTACATCGCCAATATCAAGCTCCGAAACCTCAATAAAAAGTATATCGTCAACTGCCTTTCGGAAATGGAAAGCCTGCGCGCCGAGATTGCCGAGATTGAGGGGATTCTTGCCGACGACCTTAAGCTCCGCGCCAAGATTGCCGCACAGCTCACCGAAATCAAGAAAAAATACGGACAGCCCCGCCGCAGCCAGCTCCTGTTTGCCGATGAGGTTGACGATAACGTGGAGCTCACGCCCGTGGAAAACTACCCTGTCCGTCTGGTGCTCTCCCGCGAGGGCTACTTCAAAAAGATTACCTTCCAGTCGCTCAGAGGCAACGATGAGCAGCGCTACAAGGAAGGCGACGGCGAAAGACAGATTATTGACGCCGAGAACCGCGACAACCTGCTGATATTTACCAATCAGGCGCAGGTTTACCGCGTAGCCGTCGATGACTTTGATACCACCAAAGCGTCGGCGATGGGTGATTTCCTTGCCGCCAAGCTCGGTATGGATAAGGACGAGCGCCCCATCTTCATGCACGTGCAGAACGAGTATCCCGCGGGCGAAAATATGGTCTTCATCTTTGAAAACGGCAAGGGCGTGCGTATTCCCATCACCGCCTACGTTGCCAAGGGCAACCGCCGCAAGCTGACAGGTGCCTTCTCCAAGGCATCGCCCATTGTGGCAGCCTTCTATGAGGTTGAGAAAAACCCCTTTGAAATCCTACTGCTTTCCGATGCAGACCGCGCCATTGTCATCAAATCCTCCCTGCTGCCCGTCATGCAGACGCGCAGCTCGGGTGGCAACCAGCTGATGAGCTTCGGTCGCAAGGAAACCAAGCTTGTCGAGGCGCTCTCCGATTTCGGTGCGCGCTTTGGCGAAGCCAAGGGCTACCGCAAGCTGAAGATTCCCGCCACAGGCGTGCTCCTCTCCGACAAAAACCTTGACGCCATGCAAATCCGCATGGACGAAAATCTATAAATTAATATATTGAAAGGCAATTTACCATGAAAAAGAAACAGAACATCGGGCTCTCCACCAAAATTCTCGCCATTGTACTCTGCGTGCTGATGGTTGTCACCCTCGCGTTTACCTCGATTTACATGCTCGTCAACCTCTTCAAGCCCGAGGAGGAGGAACCCAAAACCGAGGCCGCTATCGTTGAGGTAGTAGAGGATTATACCTGCTAAACAGCAAAAGAACGCAAAAAGACCCGAAGCGCGGCTTCGGGTCTTTTTGTTGTATCTGATGTGATAGCGCCTGCCCTTTTTGGGTTTCCCATCTTTTGTAGGGGCGAACTGTGTTCGCCCGCAGGCATCCGCAAAGCGGATGCGAACAACCGCAAAACGGCACGGGCGACCACAGGTCGCCCCTACGAAATGTAAAAAAGCCCTTGACCGACGGTCAAGGGCTTTTATGATTTTTTAGGATTATTGGTGAGGCCGAGAATATAATCAACGGATACGTTAAAATATGCGGAAATCTTGATGAGAATATCGGTGGGAATATCTCTCTGCCCCAATTCATAGTTGCTATAAACCTGTTGGGAGCAATTTAACACCTTTGCCATTTCACGTTGCGTCAGGTCGTGGTCCTCGCGCAAATCTCTAATTCTGTGATACATAAACTTCCCTCCTTTTCTCACAAAGTATATTTTTATTATACAAACCGCAAAATGCGGTATTGACTTTTACCGCAAATTGCGGTATAATTAAATTGCAAATTTAATTTCATAGGAGGATTTTTTTATGTTCTGTCAAAAATGTGGAAAAGAAATTGATAATGAAGCCATCATCTGTGTTGGTTGTGGTTGTGCAGTTGCAGGCAAATATGCAGCACCAGCAACTCCGGCTCCTCAAAAGGAAGTAGCAAAATCAGTTAACCCTGCACTGGTGGTTTGGTCTTGGATTTGTGCTGTTCTGATGCCTTTTATAAGCATTATTCTCAGTATCATTGGTCTTTCCAAATACAAAAATGCATCTGGGCGTGGCAGTTTTGTAGCATCTTTAATTGCCTCAAGCGTCTATTTTGTTTTTTACTTAATTTTCATCATTATTATGGCATCATAAACCATAAACACAAAATCTTATTTCAACAAAAAAGCCGTTGACTCAGTCAACGGCTTTTTTACTTTTGCGTCTGATAGCAGCAAGAAGGCGGCGCGGGAGAAAGAGCCAGCGGCGCCAGAGCATGATACAGTGCATATTGATATAGAACTGATACAGCGGGTCGGTGAGAGGCACGCGCTTTTCATCGCGGTAGATTGCCGCGACCTTGGCGAGTATCGCCTCGCGCGGTATACCGCGCTCAAATACGGTCTGATTATCGCCGCAAAAGACAGGCTCTCCCTTTTCAAATTTCATCAGACGGTGCAGGATATAGCTGCCGTCAGCGCGGCGATACAGGCAAATATCACGTTTTTTCAGCTCCGTCGGTGCCACAAGCACCACGGAATCTCTGCCCTCGCGCAAAAGCGGCCGCATACTGGTGCCGCGCGGTGCCAAGCGAAATTCCCCACCGCCGGCAATCACCTCTGTCAGAAGCGGGACTATCTCCTCCATGCGATGTGTTTCATTCTGCAAGAGCGCCGACCTCCCGTAAGGTATTCAGGAACTTGGTGGCGTGTGCCTCGGCAGTGGCGGCATCAACCTCATAGGTATCTGTCATAGCCTGCACAAGCTCGGAAAGCGTTACGTCCTTTTCAAGCTGGTCCCAGATAAAGCTGCCTGTGGCATTGACGGAAATCATACCGTTAAAGCGCTTGGTGGCGGCACCAACGGCGACAATCACGTGCTGCGTACCAATCTTACGCTTGATAAATTCGTTGCTTCTTTTCATATCAGTTCCCTTTCAGGAGTCCTGCGTGCGCCACGTGCGCGGC
>JAFQMP010000007.1 GCA_017396225.1 Clostridia bacterium
CATAGGAGAGCAGGCGCAGCAAAATACTGCGGCATCTGCCGTCACCCTGCCTTGCCACCACGGAATGCATCATATCGCGTTCCGATACGTCAAGCACCATTTTGGTTACACATTGTGCCATAAAACTATTATTTCCTCCTTATTTTTTTGGCGGAGCGCCCCCCGGTTGCCCCGCCAAACAGCAAGAACAAAGCGCCCACTACCAACATTGTAGCAGACAAAGCGCCGTTTGTCGTCAACTGCGGTAAACTGAATTTTTGCACGCAAAAAGGGCGCTGCAATGCGTGTTATCCTTAACGGAGAACACGCAACGAATTGCACAGCAATTCCGCGAGCAAATCATGGCGAAGCCAATTCATGAGGCGTCAGCATCAATTCATTCATAAAAACGAACAGAGCAAGAATAGAAGGATTTGCCTCCTTTTACTCTTGCTCTTTCTGCTTGTAATATGGGTTTGGGCTTAGCCCATTTGCGTTTGACTAGTCAAATGCGATGCTCGCACTACGTTAAATATTCAAATTCTCTGCTAAGAGCATCGCAATAATTGCAGCGCCCTTTTTTATTGCTCGTCGGGAAAAAGACGACGGCACACGGGACGGAGTGAAAGATAAAGCAATGTACCGAACAGGAAAATTGACAGAATCTCACCGATACCGACCGTCAGAAAAAGAAACGGCAGTGACTCCGCCACATCAACATACGCATAGCGAATTACGAAAGGGATAATCAGCGTATTCGCGAGCACAGGCGGCAGCATCGCAACAAACGGCATACGGCGTAGGAGCCCGGTGCCCACGGCGCCAAGCAACGTGGCAAGCGTGCCGAAAATAATATCGGGCAGTGCTGCCCCTGTCAGCAGGTTGGCGAGCAGGCACCCGACGGTTACACCGGGCACTGCCGCTGCCGTGAAAATCGGCAGAATACAAAGCGCCTCTGAAATACGCAGCTGTAGGACACCCATACCCGAAAGCCCGAACAGGGCGGAAATCCAGGTAAGGACAAGGTAAAGCGCGGCAATCATTGCAGCACGAGCAAGGTACAGGATACCTCTTTGCGAGAGTCTTCTTTGCATTATTTTCTTCTCCTTAGTTTTGTTTTAGGTGAGGAGGGTTTCGAACTCACCGTGATTCATGTAGACAGTCCCAAAGACGCAAGAGCCTCCGTGACCTCTGCATACATATAAAGCGACCCCAGCGAGAAAAGGGGCAGGTTGCGCTTGCTTGCCTCGGCGGCAGCGGCTGCAACAGCAGCAGCAGGCGTATCAAATGCGTGCGCGGTCACGCCTGCCTGCCCCCATGCGGCGGCAAGGTCAGCGGCAGAAAGCGCACGTGGATTGTCGGGAGTCAGGGTAAAAACGGTGTCGGCAAGAGGGGCAAGCGCTGCAATCATACCGTCATAATCCTTATCCGCCATAACGGCGTTCAGAAAAAGCACCTTTCCCACGGGGAAATACTGTCTGATTGCAGCAACGGCGGCGGCAATTCCCTCGGGATTGTGCGCACCGTCCGAGATAATCAAGGGCTTTTCCGAAAGCTTCTCAAAGCGTCCGCGCCAGGAAACCGCACGGACACCCGCACGAAGCGTTTCCTCATCTATCACAATGCCCTTGGTGGCAAGTGCCTCAAAAAGTGCCAGGACGGTCGCGAGATTCTGCGGCTGATAGGTGCCGAGCAGGGGGAGATGCAGCTCCCGATAGCGTCCCCACGAGCAGACCGTATCGTCAAGTCCGTAGGCGTGCACCGTCATCGGTGTATCCTCGGCAGCAATAAACGGCACGCCTGCCTTGGCGGCGGCTTCCTCAATCACACGTCTGGCGGCAGGGTCGTGTCCACCCCAGACCATTGGGGCACCCGCTTTGATGATGCCTGCCTTTTCGGCAGCAATCTTCTCTACGGTATCACCAAGATACTCGGTGTGGTCAAGCGCGATGCCTGTAATCACGGTGACAAGCGGATTTTCAATCACGTTGGTGGAATCCAATCTACCGCCCATACCGGTTTCCAGCACGACAACATCACAATGCATTTCCGCAAAATACAAAAGGCCAATTGCGGTAATCAGCTCAAACTCAGTGGGGGCATCTGCCATAGCATCGGCATGGGGCTTCACACGCGCGGTAAATGCGGCAAGGTCCTCGTTGGAAATTGCCGCACCGGAGAGCGCGATGCGTTCATTGAAGCTTTTGATATAGGGGGACACGAAAAGTCCCGTGCGATAGCCTGCGGCACGCAGCACAGACTCGGTCATCGCCGAGGTTGAGCCCTTACCGTTGGTGCCGGCAATATGGATAAAGCGCAGATTCTTCTGCGGATTGCCGAGCCTTGCCAAAAGCTCTGTAATACGGGAAAGACCGGGACGGCTGCCCTTCCAGACTACCGAATGAATATATTCAAGTGCCTCTGCGTAGGTCATTTTGCGCGTATCCTTTCTGTCAGAGTGTGCAGCTGCTTGCTCCGCAGGAGCAGATAAAGAAGATAGCTCTCAGCCATAATCACCAGGGCATATACGGGGAAACGAAACGCGAGCACCACCCAGCCAAAGCCGAAATAAATACGCAGGGCAAGAGTTTTCAGGAGCATGGAGCCCACGAAATGTGTTATGGCCTCAATAAAGAGCGCCGAAAGATAGCGCCTGCCGCGGAAAACATATCCGCCGAGAAAGCCTGCGGTAAGACCAATGGAAACCGCACCAACCAGAATGAGGGGGTTCGGTGCCTGTCCCGAAAGAAGACAGCTGCACAGGTCAGCGACCGCGGCAATCATCGCCCCCACAAAGGGACCGAAGGACACGCCACCGAATATGATAGGCAGATTTTCAAAGGTGACACGCAAGGGGCCCGGGCCAAACAGAATTTTGGCAAAATACGCAATAATCACGCTCATCGCGGCAAGCATGGCGGCAAAGCAAAGCACGCGCAGATTGCCGAATACGGCAAGGTCATTGGCAAGCGTGCGCTGGGTTTGTTTTTCCTGCTGCTCCCTGTTTTTTGACATAAAAAATACCCCCTTCCCCGAAATCATTCGAAAATAGGAGGTGCAAATGCACATTTTTTCAAACGAAGCGGGATGCAGATATGCAGCCGCGGAGCAAGGCTCCTTCGTCCGATCGGCAACTCCCCGTCCCATCGGCACTTAACGCTGCATTTCTTACTCTTCCAAAAATTACATTGACATTATAATACGCACGCAAAAAAAAGTCAAGACTTTTCCCGAAAATATTGACTTTACACGACAACCGTGCTAAACTGAATTTACACAAACATCTACCACGAGGTATCTCTATGATTTCCGAAACGATTCAACTCGGCAGCCTTGCCGAGGCAACACTCTCCCCTATCTGCATCACCAACACCGAGGAGCTTGCCATGTCCCCCCGCCGTGCCGTCATTGTCTGCCCCGGCGGCGGCTACGGCTTCCTCTCCGACCGCGAGGCTGAGCCGATTGCCCTGCCCTTCCTTGCCGCAGGCTTTGCTACCTTTGTTTTGCGCTACGGCGTGAAGGAAAACGCCAAGGATTACCGCCCCCTCAAGGCTGCCGCACTTGCCATTCGCTATGTGCGCGAGCACGCGAAGGAATACAACGTAGACCCCGATTACGTCTTCATCTGCGGCTTCTCCGCAGGCGGGCACCTTGCTGCGTCCTCCGGCGTGCTCTGGGAAAACCCTGCACTTGATGAAGTGCTTGCAGGCGCACCGCGCGATATCGGACGCCCTACGGGTATGATTCTCAGCTACCCCGTTATCACGGCAGGCGAGCTGGCGCATCAGGGCTCTATCAGAAACCTCTGTGGCAAGGAGAACCCCTCCGATGAGGAGCGTTACCCCTTCTCGCTCGAAAAGCACGTATCGAAAACCACACCCCCCGCCTTCCTCTGGCACACCTTTAACGATGAAATTGTACCTGTGCAGAACAGCCTGCTGATGGCTGAGGCAATGACCAACGCAGGCGTCCCCTTTGAGCTGCACATCTGGCCCGCAGGCCCTCACGGCTCCGCACTCTGCAACGAAATCACCGCGTGCGGTAACGACAGGTACCTGATGCCCGATGCCGCAGAATGGGTCACGCTTGCCATTCGCTGGGCGAAGGAACTGAAGATTTAACGATAAAAAGAGCCCCGAATGGGGCTCTTTTTATTTATCCTTTTAAGGTCTTAACCGCCAACAGGCTGACTCACTCTTCGGTAATAAGACCATAATTACCGTCTTTTCTACGGTAAACAACGGCAGGCTTGTCGGTATCCGCATCGCGGAATACAAAGAACTGGTGCTCAAGCAGGTTCATCTGCAGGATAGCCTCCTCAACCGACATCGGCTTATAGGGGATATACTTGGTGCGAATCTGAAATTCGCCCTCCTCCTCTTCCTCCATATCGCCGGGCAGCGGATCAAACGCACCCGAGCGCAGCTTCTTTTCAAGGCGTGTTTTGTTCTTTCTCATCTGCCTTTCAAGCGCCTCAAGCGCGCGGTCAATGGCAGTCTGGAAGGTATCTGCCCCCTCCTCGGCGCGGAAGATGGTGCCACCGTAATATATCGTAATTTCCACATACTGCAAATCGTGACGGCAGGAGTAGGCGACGGTTGCCTCTGCCTCGTTGCCGAAGTAGCGGTCAAATTTTGCCAGCTTTTTCTCGGTCAGCTCCTTTAAGGAGGTGCGAACGGTCATTTGCTTGCCACTAATGGTAATCTTCATGTGTGCTTCCGCCTTTCTGTATCCGGGGAAGATAGCCAAATGGCTATCCCACTTGGTACAGCTTTATTATAGCACGCTTTTTGTGAAAAATAAATAGGTTTTTATAAAAAAGCTTGATTTTTTTGTGAAATATTTTGCCTTTTCAGCGTTTTTCAAGCAAACAAAGGGTGTTATACCTCTGTTTCCTCATCTTCCGCTGCATCATCTTCACCGTCGCCGTCCGCGACAGCTGTCGCAAGGCTTTCCTCAGGCTCAACATAAAAAATATCAAGCGCGGTATGTTTCTCTCGCTTGCGAAGAAACAGGCAGAGTACAGCAAGCAACAAGGCGAACACCAGTGAGAGAATCAGCACGGGGTCAAATCCTATCTCAATAAAGCCGCCGCCCGGGTGGCGGTTGTGCACAATGCTGAAATAAAGCGGAAAGAGCGCAGGAACAATCAGCAACAGATTCGCAAGATAAAGCCAGATGCGGTTGGGAAAGATTGCGCGATGAAAAATCTTGACCGCACGGCGCCTCGCAGGGTCTTGCTGCTTGCCCGTTGCCACAAAATAAGTATAGAGCGAAATGCCGATAAAAGCAAGCGCGGCAAAGAGCGCAAGCAGTGCCACACCGACACCGATGAGCAGCAAAGTGTAATAGCTGCGCCCCTCGGGTGAGAGCCCGCCCGCAAGCAGCGCCCTTCTGCCCTGCTTGAAGGTGTTGAAAAGCAAGCGCCACAAGGAAAGCTTCCCGAGCCTGCCCGCGCGGATATTATAAGGAATGCCGATAAGGGTCAGCGTAACTGCCCAGAAAAGCGGATAAAGATACCGCAGGGTGCAAAGCAGGTACACGCGATTGGCGGCGGAGGAAAGCCGGGCGCGCACCATGCAAAAGAAGGTCTGTTCCTTTTCCATTACTTTGCGGGGCCCTCTACAAAATATGCCGCCTCAAGGTCGGCGGTGGCGAGCGCCACGGCAAGCGGGAATTTGGCGAAGGCGGCACCCACGGTATTGTTATCCTCGTTGCCCGAAAAGCCCATATGATAACGAATGGCAAAGGCCTCATCGCGCGTCAGGCGCATAAAGCCGGAAATGATGTACACCGATTTTTCACCGTGTCCGTAGGGCAGCTCGTCCTCAATCGTATAAAAGGGCACTGCCTTCCAGACGCCGTTCTCCTTGACGTTGCGCGTGCTCTCCTTATAGAAATTCACCTTACAGAGGTCGTGCAGCAGCGACACAATAGCTACACTCTCCTCGGTAAAGGACAGCCCATAGACCTCCTGCACACGCGGACGGGCAAGGTAATCGCAAAGGCAGTCATAGACATTAAGACTGTGCTCGAGAAGTCCACCGGGGTAAGAGCCGTGATAACGCGTGCTCGCCGGTGCCGTGAAGAAATCGCAATTGTCGGAGCACAGATAGTCAAGCAGACGGTCAGCACCCTCGCGGCGGATTTTATCCTTGAAGATTGCAATAAAGCGCTCCTCGGACGTCAGCTCTGCGGCGGAGCCGGCGCCGGTATCAAAAAACATTTCCATAGCGTCCCTCTTTTCCAATTTTTATTGTTTAATTTTCCAATTTTGGCTTTTGAATTTCCAATTTAGGCACAAAAAGGCTATTTTGACGCGATTTTGGGGGCGCGCCACCCGCTTTTTTATTATACCACGGCAAGCGTGCAAGTGCAAGTGCTTTTCGGGGTAAAAATCTTCATATTCGTGTAGACAAGCCGCCCATTATGTGTTATAATATATGCTGTATATTTATATTCCGTCTTATTGTGAGGACTTTATTACTATGGAAATCAAACTTTCTACCCAACCCTACAAGGGCACCCGCGACTTTTACCCCCGCGAAATGAAGCTTCGAAACTGGTTCTTCGGCAAAATCAGGAAATCGCTGGAAGCCGCCTGCTTTGATGAATATGACGGCCCGATGCTGGAAAGCCTTGACCTCTACGCTGCCAAGAGTGGTGAGGAGCTTGCGAAGGAGCAAACCTACAATTTTACCGACCGCGGTGGCAGAAGCCTTGCCATTCGCCCTGAGATGACCCCCACCGTGGCGCGCATGGTTGCCGCCAAAATGGGTGAGCTCAACTACCCCCTCAAGTGGTTCTGCATTTCCAATATGTACCGCTATGAACGCCCCCAGCGCGGCAGACTGCGCGAGTTCTGGCAGCTGAACGTGGATATTTTCGGCTGCGACACCTTTGAGGCTGACCTTGACGTCATTGAGAGCGCCATTGCGCTGCTCCGTAATTTTGGCGCGGACGAAACGATGTTCCGCGTGCACATCAACAACCGCCGTTTCTTCAACGATGTGATTGCCGCTATCGCAGGCACCGACCTCGAGGGCTCCAAAAAGGTATCCAAGGTGGTTGACCGTAAGAACAAGGTCACCCGCGAGAGCTACGAAAATGACCTGAAAGCACTCGGCCTTGATGACGAGCAGATTGCCCGCATTGATGCCCTTTATACAATGAGCGTGGAGGAGGCAACCGCCCTCTGCCCCGACTCCGTGGGTGCAGGCGAGCTGACGGCTCTCTTTGATGCCCTGAACGCAACGGGGCTTGCAAAGTACTGTGTATTTGACTTTGGCATTATCCGCGGTCTGGATTACTACACCGGCACCGTATTTGAGGTCTTTGACGAGGCACCCGAAAACAACCGTGCGATGTTCGGCGGCGGCCGTTACGACAATCTGGTCGGCCTCTTTGTCAAAAACGCCAAGATTTCCGGTGTGGGCTACGGCATGGGCGACGTCACCCTTGAAAATTTCCTCGTCACGCACGGCCTTGTGCCCGACACCGACAAGGTTGGCACCAAGGTGCTGGTAACCCGATTTGCCGATGTGCCGCTTGACGCTTACACGAGCCTCGTTGACATCATGCGCGGCGCCGGCGTACGCGCCGCACTCTACCTCGGCAACAAGAAATTCGGCAAGCAGATTGATTTTGCCGCCAAGGAAAATTACAGCCACGTGGTCATTATGGGCGGCGATGAGCTTGCCGCAGGCACGGTCAAGGTCAAAAACCTCGACACGCGCGAGGAAAGCACCGTTGCCATAGCTGAGCTTGGCAGTTTCTTTGGATAAAGCAAACATTTCCCTACTAAGGAGTTTTTTATGGTTTATATGTTTCTTGCAAACGGCTTTGAGGAAATTGAGGCACTTTGCCCCCTTGACCTCTTGCGCCGCGCAGGTGTGGAGGTCACCACGGTGGGTGTCGGCTCCGACACTGTAATGGGCGCGCACGGCATTCCCGTGATTGCCGACATTCCCGAGGGAATGTTTGCCGACAGCCGCCCTGAGATGATTATTCTCCCCGGTGGCATGCCCGGCTCCAAAAACCTCGATGAAAGCCGCACTGTCGATATGGCGCTGGCTGCCGCAAGCAGACAGGGCGCCCTTATCGCGGCAATTTGCGCCGCCCCCATGGTGCTTGGTCACCGAGGACTACTCGCGGACAGGGAGGCAATCTGCTACCCCGGCTTTGAGTCCGAGCTTACAGGTGCCACCATTTCCGCCAAGCGCGTGGTACGCGACGGGAATATCATCACCGCCGCAGGTATGGGTGTAGCCCTTGAATTTGGTCTTGAGCTGGTTGCCGCCTTAAAGGGGCGCGAGGTCGCGGAAGCACTGCGCAAAAGCGTGCTTGCTGACTGATGACACGCGAAAGAAAGGCAGCGCTGCGCCGTGCGTTACTTGCCGCGCGCCGCGCAATTTCCGCAGAGGAGCGCGCGGTGCTTGACGGCACCCTTGTGCGCCGCATTGCCGCACTTGACAGCTTTTTCCGCGCACGCGCGCTGATTGGCTACTGGCCCACCAAGGGGGAAATAGACCTTACCCCACTGTTTGAGATAGCCAAAGCAGAGGGAAAGCCCATTTATCTGCCGCGTTGCGCGGCAAACGGTATGCGCTTTTACCGCTATGAGGGGGCAGACACCCTCTCCCCCGACCGCTTTGGTATTCCCGCACCCGCGCCCGAAGCGGAGCTGCCCGCAGACACCGCAGACACACTCTGCATTTTACCGGGGCTTGCCGCTGACAAGGCTGGGCACCGCCTGGGCTATGGGGGTGGATTTTATGACAGATTTCTCCCCCATTTCAACGGCGAAACCCTCTTTGCGCTCTACGACCGCTTTTTGGTAGACGAGCTACCGCACGAGCCACATGATATGCCTGTCACACACATCGTAACCGAGAAAGGAGAATACCGCTATGGCAAGATGGATACCGCCGCGCCCACAGTATAAGCGTGAGCACCGCACGGTTGGCTTTGCGGTTCTCGCCGCCTTTCTCATCTTACTCTTTGCCCGTCTGTTTGGGGATTACATTCCCCTTCCGTACAGAGAAATCCTCTTTCCCCTTGCGTTGCTTGTCGGGGCAATCATTCTGCCCACGCTGGCCTATCTTCTGTTTCGCGGACGCGGCTATTTGCGTACGCTCCGTCTGGCACCCCAGAGGCGTGAGCACCTACCCCTGCTGATTGCCGCCTTTTTTGCGCTCTTATCGGGCACCACGCTCCTCGCGTGTCTGGCGGGCGGTATCGATACGCTCGGCAACACCGTGGCAGCCTACGGTAATCCCCCTGCAAGCAATCCCCTGACAATCATTCTCTCCTACCTTGTGCTGGCAGCACTGCCCGCGCTGGCAGAGGCCTTCTTCTTTTTCGGTATCGTCACCGTGGAATATGAGCGCCGCGGCGCCTTCCGCGCCGTGCTGATGAGCACCCTCACCTACGCACTCATTCACTTTGATTTGCGCAATCTGCCCGCCTATATCCTGACAGCTCTCCTCTCGATGCTGGTGCTTTACACCACCAACTCACTGTTCGCGGTGCTGCTGCTGCATCTCGTTTACAGTCTGGCAGCGCTCCTCCTGCAGCCCTATCTCAATGCGCTTTACCGCTATACGGGCTCATTACAACTTTTCTTCTTTGTGACCATACTGGCATTTCTCCTCTCGCTTTTTTTGATGCTCCGCCTGTCGGCACGCACCTACCGCCTGCGCGAGACGCAAGGCATCGGTGTCCCCCGCCGTGCCGTCCCCTATGCCGTACAGTTTTACACGGTGCTCGACGCTCTTGCCGACCCCACCATTCTCCTCTCGTTTGCCGCGGCACTGGTGGGTATTATTCTGCTTTAAGACATAAAAAACCGCCCCGTGGGGCGGTTTTTTAATCGAACAGCTCCTTGGCGACCTCAAGAATTTTGAAGCGCAAGCGGTATTTGGCATTCTCACTCTCGGTGATGATGCGATATTGCTCACCCGTCAGCCCTGCGGCAAGAAAAGCCGCCTCTGCCTCGCGCTTATCGGTGGCGGCGGACAAGCACAGCGGGGGGAAAAGCACGCACCACCAGTTCTCGCCCTCTGCCTCCCCAATCAGCACACGCAAGGAGAGATATTCCCCTGCGGGAAAGGCAAGATTTTCGTATTCGCGGGTGGGATAATCCTCCGCGCCCAAGGTAATACGCACAGGATAGTCATACCCCTCACGCCTGACGGTAGCCCGCGCCGTAGCGGTGAGCTCATCAAGTGAACGGGAAAGAATTGCCTCCGCCTCATCACGCGTTTTTACATCGGCAAGCAGCACGCGGGTTTTCGCAAGCAGGTCGTCCCTGACCGTGAGCTTGAGTGCCTGGTCCTCCTCACTGTCGGAATTTGCCAGCACGTGCAGGCGAATGACGCTATCATATATGGCGGACTCGCCGTGAATCGGCAGAACCGAAACCGCACCCACCAGTATAAATACAACCACTAAAATCAAAGCTATCCGCTTCATACAGGGCTCCTTTCGCGATGTGTTGTAGCAAAAGGATTCCCCATCAAACGGCATTTTATACACGCACTGCCAATTTTTTGCAAGTGCAGAAAAGGGCGCGACCGTGGTCGCGCCCTTTTTCTCTTATGCTTATTCCTTGACGGCAATCAAATCGGCTGCGTAGGGCAGCGACAGTATCCAATCACAGAGCACATGCCACTCGGCAAGCTTATGCGTGCGGCGCGCGTAGTAAATGTTGATGAGGTTTTCATAATTCATCGTCACCGTGCGCATCTGGTTATAGGAGGAGGGCAGAAGCTGAATCATATTAATCCAGGCCTGCTTGTTGGTCTTATCCGCCACAAACCTTTCGCGCTCACCCTCAAGATAGACAATCAGTGCATCAAGCGCGGCAAGTCCGCCCGCATCAAGGCAATCGTGCGAAAAATCTTCACGGGTGAAGGATTTGGCGTGAATTTTATGCATCGTAGAGGTCGAATTAGCAACCGTACCAACCTTGTAGGTATCAAACTCCTTCCACCAGTAAAGGGGGGCGGTGATATCCACCGACACAAAAATCTGGCGCAGAAACTTTCTGTGGTCAGTGCCCGCGTGTGCCAGACGCTTGGCAAGGTCAAGGTCGTTCTGACCCATCAAAAAATTACCCTCTGCGTCGTAGGAGCTATCCATACGCGCCCAGCTGTTCATCGGGTTGCGCGCGCCGCGAATGGCATTTTCAAAATTCATTACCGAGGTGCGTTCAATCAAAATCATTTCAAAATCTCCTTTATATCAGCGTGTGAATAGCGCGGAGCAGTGCGGTGCGGTCAACCCCTGCCGCCTGCCAGACCGTTTCACCCACGCAGGGTGCGGCAAAGCCGTTTTCTGCCGCAACAATCGCCGTAGGGACGGAAATATGCGGTGCAAGTGCGTGAGAAAGTCCCTCGCCAAAGCCGCCTGTGCGGATTTCCTCCTCATAAAAGACAACCGGCAGACCGCCAAGATGCGGCAGAACCTCTGCTGCCAGCTCCTGATAGGGTGCAATATACTCACAAAGCACAATGCGTATGGCAACCCCCTCCGCTGCCAGCATATCGGCGGCGGCAAGTGCCTCCAACGCGATGCGACCGTGGGTGAGAACCGTCACCTGCGGATTTCCGCCACTCTCATAGACGCGCACCGTCGGTGCGGCTATGGCAGATGCACCCGTGGGATAGAAGGCGGTGAGCATACGCGCGCTCTCCGCCCCCGCAGGATAGCGCAGGGCGGCGACACCCTCACAGGCATTGGCGGCAGCCAACGAGGCAGCGATGCCCGCCCCCGTGACAGGGGTATAAATGCGCACATCGGGAATGGCAGAAAGCATGGACACATCAAACACACCGTGATGTGTTGCGCCATCAAGCGGATTGAAGCCCGCACGGTCAATCGCCAGGGTAACAGGGAGCCTTTGCAATGCAGCATCATGCAAAACATTGTCAAAGGCGCGCTGCAGGAAGGTGGAATACAGTGCCACCACAGGGCGCATACCGCCTGCGGCAAGACCTGCGGCAAAGGTCACGGCGTGCCCCTCGGCAATTCCCACATCAAAGAAACGGTCGGGGTATGCAAGGCGGAAGGGCTCCAACCCCGTACCGTGGCTCATCGCTGCGGTAATGGCACAAATGCGCGCATCGTAGGCGGCAACTTTACAGAGAGCCTCACCAAATGCAGTCGAGAAATCCGGCCCCATATGGGGCTTATCCGCAGGTGCCACGCCATGGAAGCGTGCGGGACTTTTTTCTGCCTCCGCATCACCCAAGCCCTTTTTGGTTTTGACGTGCAGAATCACGCTGCTTTCAAGCCGCTTGGCGTGGGTAAGCAGCGTCTCCAGGCGCTTTGTGTCGTTGCCGTCAATCGGCCCCAGATAGCGGATACCCATATGCTCAAAGAAATTTTCTTTGTAGAAAATATGCTTAATCGCGCGCTTGATACCGCGCAGCAGGCGGTGCAAGGACTTGCCAATCAGCGGAATTTTACGCAGTGTGCCTGCCGTCAGCTCCTTGGTGCGCAGATAACCGCGCGAGGTTCGCATACGGGAAAGGTGCGTGGCAAGTCGCCCCGTGTTGGGGGATATTGACATTTCATTATCATTAATAATCAAAATCAGACGCAGGTCGGGGCGGCAATTATTCAACCCCTCGTAGGCAAGCCCGCCCGAGAGCGCGCCGTCACCCACCACGGCTACGGTATAATCCTTTCGCCCTGCCAGCAGGTCTGCCTCTGCCATACCGACAGCAGCAGACACCGCGGTTGAGCTGTGCCCTGCGCCAAAGGGGTCATAGGGGCTCTCCTCCCGCTTGGTAAAGCCCGAAAGTCCACCGGGGCGGCGCAGTGTATCAAACTGCTCCTTACGTCCCGTGAGAAGCTTATGTACATAGCTCTGATGCCCAACGTCAAAAATGATGTGGTCCGCAGGGGCATCAAACACGCGGTGAATTGCCATTGTCAGTTCAACCACGCCGAGATTGGAAGCAAGATGACCGCCGTTCTCGCGCACGCGCGCCGAAAGATAGTGCCTGATTTCCTCAGCAAGTCGGGGAAGGTCAGCCGCCTCAAGCGCCTTCAAATCGGCAGGGCTATTGATATTTTTGAGCAGTTCATACGCGTCAAAGCACTCCAACAGGGTCACCTCCCTTCGCGCGTACAGATATATTCTATATAAGTATATCATAAAAAGCGGGTTTTGCATAGGCTTTTTTATAAAGTTTGAAATTTGCTTGACAGAGTTTTTTTGGCGTGCTATAATAGCGGGAGCAAATTCTCGCGTGCACTCGCGCGCGAGCACTGGCAAAAATTGCGAAAGGAGGCCTGACGGTGCTGAAAAAGATGCTCACACCCCCACGCCTGACGGCCTTTGAATGGGTGCTCTGGCTGACCTCGGTAACGGTCACCACCACGCTTTATTTTTTCTTCCCTGCCGATGGCCCCCTTTCTCTGATTGCGGCGCTTGTGGGGTTCACCTGCCTGATTTTTATCGCAAAAGGTGCGATTTTAGGGCAGATTCTCTGCGTGATTTTCGCCACCTTGTACGGCATCATTTCCTGGCGTGTGGGCTATTACGGCGAGATGCTGACCTACGCCTGTATGAGTGCACCCGTCGCAGCAATGGCGATTGTTTCCTGGTTAAGACACCCCTACAAGGACACCAACGAGGTCGCCGTCCGTGAGCTGAGGCGGCGCGAGATTCCCTACCTTCTGCTCCTTGCCCTCCTTGTCACGGTCATCTTTCACTTTATTCTGCGCCTGCTCGGCTGCGCCAACCTCACGGTCAGCACCATTTCTGTGGCAACCAGCTTTTTTGCCGCCTCGCTCGCCTTTCTGCGCTGCCCCTGGTTCTCGCTCGGCTATATCGCCAACGATATTGTTTTGATTATTTTATGGAGTATGATGCTCCCCCACGACCGTGCGGCACTGCCAATGGTTTCCTGTTTTTCCCTTTTTCTCTTACATGACCTTTACGGCTTTATCAGCTGGCAGCGTATGGAGCGCCGCCAGCACAAATCCGAATAAATACACCCCATATCAGCAAAAAGTGCCGATATGGGGTGTGTTTTGATTTAATTGTATGCCGCGTACAGCGTAGCAATCTGCTCTGCGGTCAGCGGGTCGGAATAGAGATTGGCTGCAGCAATCGTGCATTTTGCAAAGCAGCCGGGAGCGCCGGGTGCCGAGTCGCCACCGATTACCATATACTCGCTACCTGCCGCGGGGCGCTTCATTATGCCCGTGCAGGCCGTAGAACCCACCAACTCGCCGTTGACGTACATTTTCAGTGTTGCACCGTCGTAGGTGCCGACAAAATGATACCACTGCCCGGCTGTCACGGCAGGCTGCGGCCTGTTTGTAGCGCTTTCGCCCACATTGGCCATCAGATGCATCTTGCCGTCCGCCTTGTATTCAAAGCCAAAGCCGCCCGATTGCTGGTTAGACATAATATTTACATAGGAGCTTGAGGGCTTTACAGACAGATATACATAGGTTTCTATGGTAAAGGACTTGCCGATAATATCGTACCAGTAATCCATACCGTACATACCGTAGGCATCGTCGACACCGTCAAATATGGCGGTCTGTCTGCCAATTGTGCTGTTGTATTCTGCGACAGGCGCGCCCCATACGGTAAGCACTTCACCCGTCACCGCGTTAGTTGCCGTGCCGTCTGCGTGAAAGACAGTCTGCAAAATATCGGGTGTGGGATTTGCTGTTGCAGCGGGCTTATCCGATGTCGTCAACGTCATCGTTAAGGGTGCGCTTGCGCGTCCCCAGGAGTTCACGGCGTAAATCTTACAGGTGTAGGTCGTATCAGGAGAGAGACCCGTAACAGCGGCATAAACCGCCTCGGGCGTATTGGCGCCGTAGTAGGTGCACGCCAGCGTATACACGCTCTTGACAAGCGTACCCTCTGCATCGTACACGTCGGTACGGTAGTTCTGCACCAGCGAGGGGCAGGTTGCCTGCGGAATGGCAATTTGCGTTTTTTTGTAGAAGTTATTGACTACCTCAGCCTCAGCATCTTCCTGCCAGATTGGCTTAAGCGCGGTATTGCCGCGCTCCTTGGTGTAAATAAACTCGTCAGGGTCACCCACGGTGAAAATCATCGGCTCTCCCCAGACCTCGCCCGTGGTCGCGTCGCAAACGCTGATACGGACGGTATCGTTTTCATCAACTTCCACCACATAATACATCGTGGCATTGCGGATATAGCCCTCCAAATCGCCGCTTGTCGTCCAGGAGCCCAGCGCATCGGTTGCCACAACAAGGTCTTCGTCCTTGGTGGGGTGTCCCGCAATCGGGATACCGAGATAGGCCATACCACCCGTGGTAAGGGCGGTAAAGGTGCCCTGCCAGATAGCGCGGGGGTCGGTTACAGGATAATGCGTATGACCCGAGAAGTCCACCACCTGCGGATAGCGCGACAGCACCTTGGTCAGGTCAGCATCGGACGAACCTGCAACCGAACCGTACATTGTATCCTTAGGGGGCTCGTGCTGGAATACAAAAATGGGCTTTTTGCCCGTGGGGTCGTCGTAGGCAGCCGCCGTCAGTTCGTTATCCAACCACTCTAACTTGGCATCGGTAAAGAAATTGTTCTGGCTCTTATCGTAGCGGTCCATTGAGAGGAAAATAAAATGATAGCCGCCAATTTCAAGATGTGCATCGACCGCCTCGTAACCGCCGTATTCCTTAAAGCGTTCATAGGTGTTTTTTACCGAGGTGTCGCTGTAACGCTTATCGCTATTCGTGCCGTCATCATAACTGGTTGCATAGAACTCATGGTTGCCAAGCACCGCACGAGCAATCGTACCCGTTTTGGTGTACTGATTGACGATAGAGAAGAAATCCTCAAATTCCTTATCCGCACCGCCCTGCGTGATGTCGCCGACAAAGAAGATACCGTCCAGTCCCTTATAATTGGTCTGTGCCTCACTGTACGCATAGGCAGATTGAATGTAAGAGGTCACCATTGCGCGGCTGCCGTAATCGCTGTTGGCGTTTGCACGGACGTGGAAGTCGCTGCCCACGACAAAACGGATAACAGGCACGAATGTGTCGTCATTCGCAGGCTTGCCTGCGTATACGTTGGTGCAAACACCGTCAATATACCAGTAGCCGTCGTCTCCAATCGTCACGACACTGCCGGGCGCGCCTGCGGCGCCTTCCGCCTTGACGTTGGTCTTCACGCCGTCAATATACCAATAGCCATCATCTCCAATCGTCACGACACTGCCGGACGCACCTGCGGCCCCCGCTGCCTTGACGTTGGTCTTCACGCCGTCAATATACCAATAGCCGTCGTCTCCGATTGTCACGACACTGCCGGACGCACCTGCGGCCCCCGCTGCCTTGACGTTGGTCTTCACGCCGTCAATATACCAATAGCCGTCGTCTCCGATTGTCACGACACTGCCGGGGTCGCCCTTTTCACCCTGAATGCCCTGCAAGCCCTGCTCACCTGCAGGTCCCGCACAGGAAACAAGCATCAGGAGCGCCAACAGGAGCGCAAGAAATGCCAAAAAACCGGATTTTACACATTTCATAAGGAAAAACCTCCTTACATATATATTAACTTCAGTATAACACACATAAATTTATGTGTCAATGTATTTCTACATCAAAAATACACCTGCCCACGCTCGTAAAAAAACTTTCAACTTTTTTCAAAAAAACTCTTGACAAGAGCTCCCTGTTTATGTATAATAGTAGCGTTGTCACGCGGATGTGGTGGAATTGGCAGACACGTTAGTCTAAGGAGCTAATGCAGCGATGCATATGGGTTCAAGTCCCATCGTCCGCACCAACACAATAAAGCCCTCCCAATCGGGGGGGCTTTTTTGTGTTGCTACGGCCGCTGTGCGGCCTTGAAGCCCCACCGCCGCAGTTGCTTTCAAGCTTATGCAAAGCTGTGGCGCGGTGGAGAAGAATGCCGAGCTTGCCTGTGGCAAGTGGCGGTGTTCAGCCGCCAAGGCATTATTCAAACGTGTCGGCGCAAAGCGCCGACTAAGTGGTTCAACGTCCCATCGTGAGTCCCCCAATCGGGTGCCTTCTTTTTTGTTGCTACG
>JAFQMP010000008.1 GCA_017396225.1 Clostridia bacterium
GATGGTGATGGTGGTGATGGTGATGATGCCCGTGTGCGGTATGCATTTCCATGTGACAATGCTCCTCGTGACAGTGCTCCCCCTCGCTTTCCAGCTCCAGTGTCGCGTGGCTGATGCCGTGTGCAGATAACTCTGCGCGTACCTTTTCCTTTATCTCGTGTCGGTCGCCGCGTGCTACAATGTGCATAGTGGCAAAATTATGTTGTCCGTCCATGCTCCATACGTGAATGTGGTGCACGTCAAGCACACCCTCTATGTGAGCGAGATGCTCCTTTATTTCGGCAAGGTCAATATCCGCGGGCGTTTTTTCGAGAAAGAGGTCAAGAACCTCCTTTAAGTTGCCGACAGCGTTGATGACGATAAAGACGGCAACGCCGATTGACATGAGGGGGTCAAGCAGGGCAAAATCGGTAAAGCGCATTACGATAGCGCCGATTAGCACCACCAGCCAACCGAGCACGTCCTCAAGCATGTGCAGATTGACTGCCCTTTGGTTGAGGGAGCCACCCTCGCGCGTGAAAAATGCGGCAAGAAAGTTGACGCACACGCCGACAACGGCAAAGAGAATCATACCGTCGTAGTTGATTTCGGTGGGAGTGACGATGCGTGCCACCGCGTTATAAATCACGATTGCAGAGCCAAAAAGGAGAATCAGGGTCGTAATCGCACCGCCGATGACCGAGTATCTCGCGTAGCCGTAGGTGTATTTGTCATCGGGCTTTTGCTTGCTTTTTCTTTCGAGGAAAAAGGAAAGACCGATGCTGGTGGCATCGCCGATATCGTGCACGGCATCGGACATAATGGCAACGCTGCCTGTGAAGATGCCGCCGATAAATTCAAATATCGAAAACGCAAGATTGAGGATAAAGGCAATTAAAATATTCTTTTCTGTTTTCATAGCTTACCTGCCAATCTTTGATGAAAAAGCCCATTGCCGAGTGGGAAGGGGCTTTCTACTATATGCGGATTACTTGACGTCAATGACCGATTCGTCCCACATGGCGGGTGCCTCAAAGCCAAGCAGGTTGACCATGGTGGCAGCCACGTTGGAGAGGCCGAACTGCCCCTCGTCTGCCTTGACGGTGTAAGCACCCTTTGCAGGGGTATTGTCGTAAATGATGCAGGGAACGGGGTTGAGGGTATGGCTGGTCTTTGCCTTGAAGGAGCCGTCCTTGCCTGCCTTGGGCTGACCCTTCTTGTCGGTCTCGTACATCTCGTCTGCGTTGCCGTGGTCAGCGGTGATGAGCGCAACACCGCCCAGGCGGTCAATCACAGGGAGAATACGACCAAGCTGGAGGTCAAGCGCTTCCATAGAGCAGCGGGTGGCGGCAAGGGAGCCGGTGTGACCGACCATATCGCCGTTGGGGAAATTGACACGCAGGTAGCGGTATTTGCCCGATTCCAGGCACGCAATCAGCTTGTCGGTGATTTCCGCGCACTTCATCCAGGGGCGCTGCTCAAAGGGAACAACGTCGGAGGGAACCTCAATATAGGTTTCAAGCTCCTCGGAGAACTTGCCCGACTTGTTGCCGTTCCAGAAGTAGGTGACGTGACCGTATTTCTGGGTCTCGGAAATGGCAAGCTGGGGAACGCCCGTGGCTGCGAGGTATTCACTCATGGTGTTGGTGATTTCGGGGGGAGAAACAAGGTACTTCTTGGGGATATGCAGGTCGCCGTCGTACTCAAGCATACCTGCGTAAACCACCCGGGGCACGCGCACGCGGTCAAATTTGTCAAAGTCATCGCCGCCGTCAAATGCCTTGGAAATTTCAATCGAGCGGTCGCCGCGGAAGTTGTAGAAAATCACACTGTCGCCGTCCTCAACGGTACCGAGGGGCTTGCCGTCCTTGGCGATAACGAAGGGGGGCAGGTCTTGGTCGATGACCTTGGTCTCTGCGCGGTAGGTTTCAATTGCCTCAGCGGCAGAGGAGAATTGACGACCCTCACCCAGTACGTGGGTCTTCCAGCCGAGGTCAACCATTGCCCAGTTTGCCTCGTAGCGGTCCATGGTAATGGTCATACGGCCGCCGCCGCTGGCAATCTGTGCGTCGAAGGAGGCGTCGTTGAGCTCCGAGAGGAAGGCCTCAAAGGGAAGGATATATTCCAGTGCAGAGGTCTCGCCGACGTCACGTCCGTCAATCAGGGTGTGAATGCGTACGCGGGTTACGCCTTCAGCCTTGGCCTCGCGGACCATAGCCTTCAGGTGGTCAATGTGGGAGTGTACGTTGCCGTCAGAGAACAAACCGAGGAAGTGGAGGGTGCTGCCATTTGTCTTCACATTTGCAATCAGCTCCTGCCAGGTGGCAGAGGCAAACATTTTGCCGCTTTCAATCGAGTTGGAAACAAGCTTTGCGCCCTGTGCAAATACCTGGCCTGCGCCAAGGGCGTTGTGACCGACCTCGGAGTTGCCCATATCGTCATCAGAGGGCAGACCAACGGCGGTGCCGTGTGCCTTGAGGGTAACGGTGGGGTAGTCCCTCATCAGCATATCAAGCACGGGGGTGTAGGCGGATTTGACTGCGTTGCCTGCGGTGTCGGGAGCGATACCTACGCCGTCCATGACAATGGTGACAACGGGACCCTGTACGCCCGCAAAATTTTGCAGCTTATTCAAAGTTTTGCTCATAATATCTCCTTTTGCGGACTTGCCAAACGGCGCCGCTTGTGTTATACTGTTTTTATCTTATTTGGTTGCCGATACGATTGCGGCGGTGTCGCGTGCAATCAGCAGCTCCTCGTTGGTGGGAATCAGGTAGACTGCTACGCGTGAGGCGTCGGTGGAAAGCTTGACAATGTTCGATTGACGCAGCATCTTGGCATTCAGCTCCTTGTTGATTTCAATGCCGAAGATTTCCATGTCCTCGCAGACAATCTCGCGCAGACGGGTGTTGTTCTCGCCGATACCTGCGGTAAATACGATAGCATCAAGGCCGTTCATCTCGGCGGCGTAGGCGCCAATGAGCTTCTTCAACTGCAGCTTCAGAATATTGATGGCGAGATTTGCGCGCTCATAGTTGGGGTTTGCGGGGCCGTCTGCCACAGCAGATTCAAGGTCTCTGGAGTCGGAGGAAAATCCACTCACACCAAGGAAGCCCGATTTTTTGTTCATCAGGTTGCTTGCCTCGGCAGGGGTAAGCCCGAGCTTTTCCATCATAAAGGGAACGATTGCAGGGTCAATATCGCCGCAGCGCGTACCCATTTCCACACCTGCAAGGGGGGTAAAGCCCATCGATGTGTCGACAACCTTGCCGTCCTTCACGGCGGAAACGGAGGAGCCGTTGCCGATGTGACAGGTGACAATGCGCGTGCCCTCGGTTCTGCCGAGGATTTTCAGCATTTCGCCTGCAACAAAGCGGTGAGAGGTGCCGTGTGCGCCGTAGCGGCGGACGCCGTACTTCTCGTAAAGCTCGTAGGGCAGGGCGTACATATAGGCCTCGGGTGCCATGGTCTGGTGGAAGGCTGTGTCAAATACCAGCACCTGCGGGGTGTCGGGCATAACCGCAAGGCAGCCCTCAATGCCCTGAATGTGTGCAGGGGTGTGCAGGGGGGCGAAATCGTGGCAAAGACGGAGCTTTGCAAGCACGTCCTCAGACAAAAGCATCGATTCGGAGAAGAATGCGCCGCCGTGTACCACGCGGTGACCGACCGCCTCAATTTCCTCCATCGAGGAAAGACAGCCGTAGGTTTTGTCGAGCAGCTTTTCCACAACCAGCTTCATTGCCTCGGCGTGGTTTTTCATGTCGCGAACTTCCTCGGTTTTCAGACCCTTGATGAGCTGCTTGTGCTCGATTTTCGAGCCCTCAATGCCGATACGCTCACAAATGCCCTTTGCAAAAACCGTTTCGGTGTTGGTGTCAAAAAGCTGATATTTCAGGGAGCTTGAGCCTGCGTTGACGACCAATACGTTCATAGTAGACCTCCAATAAGAGTATTTATAAATATATCATTTTGTAGTATAACACAGATAAGGTTCTTTTTCAATATTTTGTGCCCAAAAAAACCAAAAAAATCCGTCCTATGGGCGTGAAAGGGGGAAAAAATGAAATATGTCGGTATAATTGCGGAATACAATCCCTTTCATGGGGGACACGCAAGATTGCTTGAGGCAGTCAGGCACGCCGAGGCAGTTGTTTGCGTGATGAGCGGCGCCTTCGTGCAGCGCGGGGAGGCGGCCATTCTGCCGCCGCACGTCCGCGCGGAAATGGCGCTTGCCGCAGGTGCTGATATTGTTTTGGAGCTACCCTTTCCCTTTGCAGCATCGTCTGCGCGCTATTTTGCTACGGCGGGCGTGCGTGCTCTTTCGGGTGTGGGAGTGGATACACTTGCCTTTGGCAGTGAAACGGGTGACCTGGCAAGGCTCGGCTCGCTTGCCGATAAGGCACCTGATTACGCCCGACGCGAAATGCCCGAACAGGGTGATGCTGCCGCTTATTTTGATACCCTGGGGGATACGGTTTCCTCCAACGATATTCTGGCAGTGGAATATCTGCGCGCAATCAAGCGCGAAGCGCCTTTTCTCACCCCGTTTGCCCTGAAAAGAGAGGGAACACCCTACCGCGCTGCGGACAACGAGGGTGCATATCCCGGTGCCACGGCACTGCGTGCAGCGCTTGCACGCGGTGAGGATATCGGGGCACTGCTGCACCCCGCAACACGAGAGATTTTTGCCGATGCCGTAGAAAAATACGGTATAGCCGATACCGCAAGGCTTGGCGATGCGTTCCTTGCATTCCTGCGCGGCAGCGGCGCCGCGCTTGCAAGTGAGGCAGCGATTGCCGAATGTGGCGGCGGTCTTTTAGAAAGACTTGTGCGGGCAGCAGCGGAGGCAACCGATTATCAGTCGCTTTGCGGGCGGGCTGCAACCAAGCGATATACCGACGGACGTATCCGCCGCGCGCTGCTCTGTCTGCTGGCAGGTGTAAAAAAGGAGGATTTGCAGGCGCACCCTGCGTATCTGCGCTTGCTTGGCGCCAACGCACGCGGCAGAGAATTTCTTGCTGCCACAGCCAGAAGGCATACGGTGCCCGTGGTGACAAAGCCCGCGGAAATCAAGGCGCTGGGGGCAGCGGCAGACCGCCAACGCGCACTGGCACTTGCGGCGGACGGGCTTTACGCGATTGCCGCAGGCGGTGCGCTCACGCCCCATACACTGCAGACAATGCCGCCGATTTTGAAGAAATAATCGCCCACGCGCCTTGACTTTTGGCGGTTGGCGTGCTATAATACTAATTGTTGTAAGTAAGAGAGGAGGCTTTGTTATGGCTGACGAAAAGAAATTGGTTGAGGGTGAATATCTGATGTATCAGGGCAAGCCCCTGGTGCGTGAGGGTGACACCATCATTTACGGTGATTTGAATCACGATGCTTGCGTGCTTTGCCTCGATATTATGGGTTACACCGGTGAGGGTGACGACCGCGTTCCCTCCAAGGTGCTCATACAGGTGGTTGACGCCAAGGACCCCAATAAAATTATCAAGCAGGGCGACAAGAAGAGCCTGCACGATGCCTTTACCCTTGGTTTGACCTGGCTTGAAATTGAATTGAAGAAAGCACAGGCATAAACATAAAAAAGACCGTCGTCGACGGTCTTTTTTATGTTGGCAGGGGAGGGGAAGCCCCTCTTTTATGATGCGGCAAGGTGTAAAAGGTAAGCAGCACCCGCGTGTAACATCAGCGCAAAAATGTTGACGGCGTAAAAATACCAATGCCTTGTTTTGTGGCGAAAGAGCTGCATAGCGATAAGCCCACCCACGGCACCGCCCAACAGGGACAGCGTGAGCAGGGTGCGCTCGGAAATGCGCCAAAGCCCGCGCCTCGCCCGTGCCTTGTCAATACCGTAGACAACCAGCGTGATAAACGAGAGCAGGGCGATATATAAAAGGAAATAGGGTATCATCAGTAGTATTGCTTCCTGATTTTACCGTCTTTTTTGTGAATGACAAAGGTGCCGTCCTGATTTTCGGCAATGGTTTCCGCAAAAGCAATCGCTTCCTTTTGTGTGTCAAATACTTTCAGTGCCTTGACAGCCTTTTCTGCCTTGACCTGCCATCTGCCGTCCTCGCGCAGGGTGACGTGATAGGTTTTTCCCGGTAATGCCATAGATAGCTCCTTTCGGGCACCGTACGATGCCGATGTTATTCTCTGTTTATAGTATAATGGATTTAACGACAAAATGCAAGTTTTTTTGAAAAATACATTTGTGAGAAAAAGGAAAAAATTTTTTTGGAAAAAGGCTTGACAGAATGGGGGCTTTGTGCTAAAATATACAGGTCAACAAATCTGGGTGTGGCTCAGTTTGGTAGAGCGCTACCTTGGGGTGGTAGAGATCGCACGTTCGAATCGTGTCACTCAGACCAGCAAATTTAATATTTGCAACGTGGACCTCGGTCCGCTTGCGGGTATGGCGGAATTGGCAGACGCGCTAGATTCAGGTTCTAGTGGGGGCAACTTCGTGGAGGTTCAAGTCCTCTTACCCGCACCACAACAAAAATGGCACCCATTCGGGTGCCATTTTTGTTGTGGCACAGGTATCGGCTTGAACCCTGCCGCCCTGATAGCAAAGCGGTTTAATGAAAATAATACGGCGGCAGAAAAGAACGCCGATTTTGCCAAAGGCAAATGGCGGCGTTCAGCCGTCAAGGTGTTTTGGTGTGCCATGCCTGCAGAAATGCGCTTTTGCCTATATACAAATTCTGAAATTTATGCTATAATAGTCACATCGCTTGAAGAAAGGAGCGCAAACATGAGAGAGTTTTTTGGCTTTGGCGGCTATCTGCGTGAGCCCGAGGGCTTTATGTCCTGGCAGCACCTGACCTTTGTCAGCAGCTTGGTTGTCATAATGGTGGCACTGGCAGTCCTTTTGGGAATCCGCAATAAGGGCGCCGATTTTGAAAAAAAGAACAGAGTTTTGAAAATTGCAGCAGTGGCGATTGACGGCTTTGAGCTTTTCAAGATTGTTCTGTTGTGCTTCCGTTCGCAGAATCCGCTTTCGTGGCTTTATGATTTGCCGTTGTTCCTTTGCAGCATTCAGCTGATTGCGTTGCCTGTAGCAGCTTTCTCGAAGGGTAGATTAAAGGAGGCAGCACTTGACTTCGTCAGCATTTTCGGTATGCTGGGCGCGCTGCTTGGTACATACGGTGCAGGGCAGAACTACAATGCATATCCCGTGCTTGGCTTTGATAACGTCGTATCGGGTATCACGCACACCATAGCGGGCTTTGCGGCACTTTATATTCTGATTGTCGGTCTTGCAAGCCTGAAAAAACGCAACATCGGCATTACGTTTGGCATTCTCGGCTTCTTTTGCGTGGCGGCGTATGTTGCCAACCTGCTGCTTGACTACAATTATATGTTCCTGATGAACCACGACGGCACGCCCTACGTGATATTTTACAATATGGTTAAGGGCAATCGCGTGCTTTACCCTCTGATTGTGGTAGGACTTTTCCTACTTTGGATTACGGTATTTTATGCCGTGCAGCGGTTTATTTGTAAAAAACGCGATGCGGGAAAGCCGACAGAACAGACAGATGAAAAAAACACAGAGATGCTCGTCTCTCGCTGAACAAAAAACGCCCCCGTTTGGGGGCGTTTTTGCGTTAAAGTAAAAATTTGCTTATTTCTTCAGCCAAAAGCTTTTGGTGTGGAGCAGGTGGTCTGCGTAGCCCGTGGAGAGGGTAAACTCACCCGCCTCGGAAATGTGGTTGCAGTTAAAGTCGTAGAAGCGGAGCTGGGGCTCGGTGACGGTGAAGGTCACGTCGCGCGTTTCGCCTGCATCAAGCTCGATTTTTTCAAATGCAATGAGCGACTGAATCGGACGGACGGTTGAGGCGTAGAGGTCGTGCATATAAAGCTGAATAACCTCGCGACCCTTTCGCGCACTGTCATTCTTCACGCGAATGGTAACGGTAATGGTGCTCTCGTCGGTCATGGTGTCGGTATCAAGCTCCAGCGACTCGTACACAAAGTTCGAGTAGGAAAGGCCGTGACCGAAGGAGTAAAGGGGCAGGTTGCCGCAGCCGATGTAATTCGAGGTGTAGGTTTCGTGAATTTCCTCTGCCTTTCTCTTGGGGCGACCCGTGTTGGGGTGGTTGTAGTAAATCGGGCACTGACCGACAGCCTTGGGGAAGGACATAGATACCTTGCCGGAGGGGTTTGCATCGCCAAAGAGCAGGCGTGCGGCGGCGTTGCCGCCTTCAGTGCCAGGGAACCACATGGTGAGGATTGCAGGGGCAATCTTGTCAATCTCGGTGAGAACCAGCGGTCTGCCGTTGAAGAGCAGCACGGCAGTGTTCTTGTTGGCAGCGAGCACGAGGGAGGCAAGCTCCTCCTGCACGCCGGGCAGCCGGATATCGGCACGGCTGTTGCCCTCGCCACAGTAATTCTGCGGCTCGCCGAGGCAGAGTACAACGGCATCTGCGTTCTTGGCTGCCTCAACTGCTGCGGCAAAGCCCTCGCGGGAAAGCTCGTTCCACTCGGCGGAGCAGCCCTCTACGGCAATGACCTCGGCATCGGGGAGCAGATTTTTCACACCCATTTCTACGCTGATGCAGTCCTTGTCCTCGCCGTTGCAGGCCCAGAAGCCCTTGATTGCCTGGGTGGCAGCAAAGGGGCCAATGAGTGCGACACGCTTGACGTCCTTCTTGAAGGGCAGAACGCCCTCGTTCTTGAGCAGCACGGCAGAGCTCTCTGCCGCCTCGCGTGCAATCGCGCGGTGCTCGGGCGTGAGACATACGGCAGCCTCCTTTTCGGGGGTCGCACCGCGGTAGGGGTCTTCAAAGAGACCGAGGTCCTTCTTCAATTGCAGCACCTTCAGTACGGCACGGTCAAGCGCCTCCTCGCTGATTTTGCCCTCGCGGACAAGGTCGCCGAGGAATTTGCAGTAGCCGGGAGACATCATATCAATGTCGCAGTATGCCTCAAATGCCAGTCTGGCGGCTTCCTTCATATCATCGGTGATGCCGTGCTTCAAGAGCTCGCCAATGGCGTTATAGTCGCTGATGATGACACCGTCAAAGCCCCATTCCTTCTTCAGCACGTCCTCAATCAGCCACTTATTGGCAATCGAGGGTACGCCGTTGAGGGAGTTGAAGGAGGGCATCACCATGCGGACACCTGCATCGACACAGGCCTTATAAGCAGGGAAGTAGTATTCGCGCAGCAGGCGCTCGGAAATCTCAACGGTGTTGTAGTCACGACCTGCCTCTGCACCGCCGTAAGCAGCAAAATGCTTGACACAGGCGGCCATATTCTCGGGGTCGGAGAGGTCGTCACCCTGGAAGGCCTTGACCTGTACGGCACCCATGACGCTGTTGAGGTAGGGGTCCTCGCCGCAGCACTCCATAACACGGCCCCAGCGCGCATCACGCACATAGTCGACCATGGGGGTGAAGTTGACCTGTACGCCGCCTGCGGTAGCCTCCTTGGCTGCCATACGGGTGCATTTTGCGACCAGATCGGGGTCAAAGGAGGCACCCAGTGCAATGGGCAGGGGATAGATGGTGCGGTAGCCGTGAATGACGTCCATCATAAAGCAAATCGGAATACCCAGTCGGTCCTCCGCCATATGCGTTTCCTGCAGGGCAATCATTTCCTCCACACCGTGGAAGTTCAGCGTGCTGCCAACGTATTTGAGTTGTGCGGGGTCAACACCCAGCTTCTGCGCAGGGCCCGTGATTTCTGCGGTGGATTTGCCAAGCAGAGCAGTGTTCAACTGCACCAGCTGACCAACCTTTTCTTCAAGTGTCATCTCGGCGAGGAGCGCCTTGATATCTTTAGTGGATTTTGCCATAACAAATTCCTTTCTTGGAGAGAATTGATTTATCATTTCGATTGTACCACAGATTCTCCAAAAAATCAACTCCCTTCACGCGCGTTTTTAAGATAAAAACTGTGTTTTTTTCAAATGTGAATTTTCCCGCTTTTCTATGCTTGACAAGACGGCTTTTTCTTTGTTACAATCAAGTTGAAGTAAACCTATCAGGGGGATTTCGGATATGAAAAATATTGTAAACGAATTGAACGGCGCGAGAGTGCTTTCTCGCGTGCCCTTTGCGGGCAAGCTGACCGACACCGTGGCACGCGCCGTTGATTTCATTGAAAAAAATCAGGTGCTTGACGTGGCGCTCTGGAAAAAGTTTGTGGAGGTTTTTCGCCGCCGCGAGGATAACCTGAATAAGCCCTGGACGACCTGGCGCAGCGAGTTCTGGGGCAAGATGATGCGCGGTGCCTCTATGGTGCTTACCATTACAAAAAGTGATGCGCTTTATGCCGTGCTCGAGGATACCGTGCGCGATATTCTTTCGACCGAGGCAGAGGAGGGACGTATTTCAGGCTACGCCGTCGAGGGCGAGCTTGACCGCTGGGACATCTGGGGTCGTAAATACGTGATGCTTGGTATGCTGTACTTTATGGAGCATTGTCGCGACGCGGAGCTGGAAAAGACCCTTGTGGCATCGCTTAAAAAGCAGGCGGATTACCTGCTTGCCCGCCTGGGTGAGGGAGAGGGCAAGCGCGATATCCGTGAGTGCTCCCGCCATTGGGAAGGCCTCAATTCCTGTTCGGTGCTTGAGCCTATCGTGCGCATTTACCGCCTGACGGGTGAAAAGAAATATCTTGATTTTGCAGAATACATTATCAGCACAGGCTTTATCAAGTCCGCCAATATCATTGAGCTTGCCTATGCCGACGAGGTTTCGCCCTATCAGTATCCTGTTGTGAAGGCCTACGAAATGATGTCCTGCTTTGAGGGGCTTTTGCAGTATTACTGCCTCACGGGTGAGGAAAAGTATAAAACCGCACTCCTCAACCTCGGCAATCGTATTCTCACCGAGGAGCAGAGCATTATCGGCTGCAGCGGCTGCACACACGAGCTCTTTGACCATACCGCAGTCAGACAAACGCAGACCGATTATGAGGATATTGTGCAGGAAACCTGTGTCACCGTTACCTTTATGAAGTTTGCATTGGCGCTTTTGGAGCTTTCGGGTGATGTGCGTTACGCCGATGCGATTGAAACCTCCTTTTATAATGCATATCTCGGCTCCTTCAACATTCACCGCAAGCCCTCTACTTATAAGAAGATGAACGATACCCCCACCGTGCTGCCCTTTGACAGCTACAGCCCGCTGGTGGCAGACACACGCGGCAGAAAGGTTGGCGGCTACGACATTCTTTTTGATAACACCTTCTACGGCTGCTGCGCCTGCATCGGTGCGGCAGGTGTCGGCGTGATTCCGCAGGTGGCTGCACTTGCCCGAGCAGACGGCATTGTGCTCAATTATTACGAGGAGGGTTCGCTTTCGCTGACAACACCTGCGGGCAATCCGCTGACGGTTTCGATGCACACTGCATACCCTTATGACGGACGTGTGGAGCTGACCCTGACACCCGCAACCCCCGAGCGCTTTGCGCTTACCCTGCGTGTGCCTGCGTGGTGCACGGACGCTACGCTCACTGTTGACGGCAAGGAAAGTAAGCTTACCGCAGGCTATCAGACTGTCACACGCGAGTGGTCTGCGGGTGATACGGTGGTGCTGTCGCTTGCCATGCCCGTGGTACGCGTTCTGCCCCCTGTCGGTGCGGTGAACGAGGCGCTGTTTGCAGGCTATCGCCGCGGCCCGTTGGTGCTTGCTGCTGACCGCCGCCTGACCGACCCTGAGGCAGTGCTCGATATTGCTTGTGATACGCGTGGACACGTCGAGGCAGAGCTTGTCGCTTGCCCTGAAATTCCCGAGGCACGCATCTGCGTTTCGGTACCGCTTACCGACGGCACGCACGTGCGCCTGATTGACTATGCCTCTGCAGGCAAGACCTACGATGAGGAATCCAGGTGTGCTGCGTGGCTTTACCGCAAACAGGCTTGATGCATATAAAAAAACCTGCGCACCGCGGTGCGCAGGTTTTTTTGCCCTTTTTGTTGAATTATTTTCTGAAAAGTGTTAGAATATAATCTGGAAATTGAATAGGGAGGGATTGTATGTTTCCTTGGCTCCTGCCCGTGGGCATTCTGCTTTTTTTGACGGTTGCGGTGCTTGTCACTGCCTATATCTGCTATAAGCGCGTATTTTATTCACCGCCGCGCAAGCCGCTGGGGGAGGAGGAATATCCTACGCCACGGGGTGAGATTTATGATGCCTACCGTCCGCAAATGGTGGAGTGGATTAAGCAAATCCGCGTGATGGAGCATCTTGATGTGTCTATCAAGTCCTTTGACGGCCTCACACTGCGCGGCAAATATTTTGAGCATACCAAGGGTGCGCCTGTCGAGCTGATGTTTCACGGTTATCGCGGCACGGCAGAGGCAGACCTTGCAGGCGGTGTTTACCGCGCTTTTGCACAGGGAAGAAATGTGCTGATTGTCGACCACCGTGGGGCGGGCTACAGTGACGGAAACGTGATCACCTTCGGCGTGAATGAAAGCCGCGATTGCCTCGCGTGGGTGAAGTTCCTGATTGAAAGCATTGATGCAAGCGCCAAAATTATTCTGACGGGTATTTCTATGGGTGCCGCGACCGTGCTGACCGCGGCAGGCGAGGAGCTACCCCCAAATGTGGTGGGCGTGATTGCCGATTGCGGCTATTCCTCACCTCGTGCGATTATCAAAAAGGTGATGCGCGATATGCATCTGCCCGCAGGGCTGCTTTATCCCTTTGTCAGATTGGGCGCTAAAATTTTCGGGCATTTTGACCCCGATGCGCGTTCGCCGCTTGCCGCAATGCCACACTGTCAGGTGCCTGTTATTTTCTTTCACGGCGATACCGATGATTTTGTGCCTTGCTCAATGAGCGAGGAGAACTATGCCGCCTGTGCGGCACCAGACAAGCGACTTGTCATCACCAAGGGGGCAGGGCACGGTCTTTGTCTGCCAATGGACCCGCAAGGGTATCTCGCGCAGCTTGCCAGCTTTTTTGAGCCTTATTTGAAAAGGGCAGATTGACAAACAAAAAAGGACGAGTTGACTCGTCCTTTTTTGTATTCCGTTTACATTAAGACCAGAGAGCCTTAGCGAAGTTCGGGAATGCCTCGTCGGTGATGTTAACAAGACGTCTTACGAGGTTCAGGCATACGGGGCCGCAATCCTCGGAAATGTAAGCGTCGCACTCAACCAGAATGTCAGCATCCTTGTCAAGGTAGAACTTAGCCCAACGGTACTTAGCGTTCATATCGTTGCAGATGATGATGCCCTTGGCTTCCTTACCCTTGAAGTTCGCAACCTCCCAGCATCTGAGCTGGACAAGGTTCTTGCCCTCTTTGTCGAGGTAGACGTAGAACGCAATGGTCTTGAGGTTCTCACCGGTGTAAGCAACGCGTACGGAGTACTCGTTGTTGTCGGTGTACTTGATTCCCTGGGAATCCATGTAACGCATAAAGTTCTGTTTATAGTTCGGCATGGTGTCGCCCTCCTTTTTGTGGTACTATCATTCTAACAAAGAAAAAAGGAAAAGTCAAGCGCTTTTTGTAATTTATAATATAAAAATTTTGATATACATCAAATGCAAAAAGAAATGACCCTTGACCGACGTTTCTTTACACGCAGTCAAGGGTCACTTCTGTTCGCTCTTGATATCTAACATCTTTTGTTATCCTCTCTTTCTGTTGTCTACCCTTCGTATTGTCCGTATTACCACTCACACAACTCTTTTTCAAATTCTCTAAGGAGAATACCCTTTTGTTGGTGTAATTCCGTTTTCGGAAGGGCGAATGTCTTGGTTCGCGTTTTTTTAGCGGATTGGCGCGGGCCTTTCACTCCTTGTTGACCGCATTGTCAACGCTTCCACACCTGACCACTACGTTGATTTCCGCTTCTCGTGAACCCTTGGGTTACTTGTTCATTGGTGTGTACCTCCTTTTTTCTTCGCTTTTAGTATAGCATATTTTGAGGGGCATTTCAATAGGCAAGTTGTAACAAATAAACAACAAAATTTTATTTAATACGGAGAAAATGTGTATTTTGTACATTTCAGGGGTTTACAAACTCTAAAAAATGTGTTATACTGATAATGTTGTGATGCACGGCGCAGCCGTGCGTTTTTTTATTTGATAAGAAAACCGCCCTGCTGCCGCAGGGCGGTTTTCCTTATGCGCTTGGCAGTGCGCCGGGCTGCCAATCCTCGGGCAGAATCGCGTAGTGATTGACAGAGTCGATGTATGCGGTTGGCGCGTAACCCAAAAGTGCCACGCCCGTTACCCATTGTTTTGTTGCTTCATCATAGGTCAGGTATTGCTTGTAGACCTTGATGGCGTCCCGGGCGCTGTCGGTTCTCAGGAAAAGATAGGCAATATATTCGGTGTCGCTTATATATTGCAGTGCATAGTCAACGTTCTGGCTTTGCTCAATCTGCAGTGCCTCGTAGAATTTATCGAGGTTGCCCGCTGTGGAGTGTGTGCCACGATAAATGATACCGTCTTGCTTGAGGGTATTGTGCACGACGTGACCCTTGTGTGAGTCATTCAGACCGTATCTGTTGTAGTTTGTGAGGAGCTGCATCACCAGGGTGTTGTAGCTTTCGCCCGGCACAAAGGTGCCGTCCTCCTTCTCCTGCTCCTCTTCTTCCTCAAAATCAATTATCTCACCGAATTGGAAACCAATCATGGAGTTCAGCACACGGTTGGCGCTGATGCCGTTTTTGTAGGAGAAGGTCAGCGTCAGCGTCAGGCTCTCGCGTAATTTGATGACCTGTGCGTCCTGTACGTCACTGACTGTAAAAATGATGCCGTCATTGTCATAGGCGTCTTCGTGAACAACTGTACCGATGTAGACCATATCCTTTTCAGCATTGTTGAAAAATTTTACCGTGTAGGATACGCTGGCATCGTCACTGTTGTCGAGCGTTACTGTGGTGTTCAGTACACGCTGGGCGTAGCTGTTAATCTGCTCGGCGGCATTGATTGCTGCTTGCAGTGTGACATCGGATATAAAAATGCCGTCAGGCATCGCGGCGTGGATATCTGCACCCACATACAGGGGCTTTGTGATGCGCGCATAACCCACGCTCGTAAAAAGAAGAGAGAAGGAGAGCACTATGCTAAGTAAGAAAATATGTATTTTCTTCATAACAGCGTGCCCCCCTTCGTTGAGGAAATGGAATAATTACTGGTTTTCCAGACGAATCAGCCCGTCTGCCAGCAGCTCCGCCTTGGTGCGGTGGTCGGCGTAGTCTACCTTCACGCCAAGCTTTTTGTCGGTAAGATTTGCGGCGAGGAAGAGCTCGGTCAGCAGCTCGGTGGCAAATTTCAGCTTGCGGGGAGAGGAGATACGCATCAGCATCGGTGTGCGCTCAAATTTCTTGAAGGCTGACATATCCATAGCGTGATATTTGTCATCAGCCGTTGTGGGGTCCTTGGCAAAGGCAAGCGCCAGCTTTTTACCCTTGAAGGTAATAATGGCGAAAAGATTTCTGCCGAGGTAGATGCGCTCACGCGCCCAGCTGCGTGCCACTTTCACGCCAAAGGAACGGGCAAAGGTGACAACGGCGCGCCAGTAGCCCTTGGTTTCATCGTCGGCAAGCGCCAGACGGGCCTCAAAGCTGTAATCGTACTTAGGGCCAAAGCCGAAGGCTGCAGCCTCCTCATCGGGGATTTCCTCTGCCACGGGCGTGGTGTCAACCTCCTCCGCCGCAGGAATAGGCGCAGGGACAGGCGAGGGGGTCGATGCGGGAGAGTTGGGCTCCACTGCGGGAACGATGACCGGTGCGGGCGCGCCCTCAATCTTAATCAGACCCACTGCCAGCAGCTCCGCCTTGGTGCGGTGGTCGGCGTAGTCTACCTTCACGCCAAGCTTTTTGTCGGTAAGATTTGCGGCGAGGAAGAGCTCGGTCAGCAGCTCGGTGGCAAATTTCAGCTTGCGGGGAGAGGAAATACGCATCAGCATCGGTGTGCGCTCAAATTTCTTGAAGGCTGACATATCCATAGCGTGATATTTGTCATCAGCCGTTGCGGGGTCCTTGGCAAAGGCAAGCGCCAGCTTTTTACCCTTGAAGGTAATAATGGCGAAAAGATTTCTGCCGAGGTAGATGCGCTCACGCGCCCAGCTGCGTGCCACTTTCACGCCAAAGGAACGGGCAAAGGTGACAATCGCGCGCCAATAACCCTTGGTTTCATCGTCGGCAAGCGCCAGACGGGCCTCAAAGCTGTAATCGTACTTAGGGCCAAAGCCGAAGCCTGCAGCCTCCTCATCGGGGATTTCCTCGGCGATAGGCGCCGTAACGGGAATTGCGACGTCCATAGCCTCTCTGGGAGCAGGTGCTTCCTGGGGAGCATCTGCAAAGGCAGGCTCTTCTTCTGCAATCAGATTTTCAGTGACAGGGGGTTCTTCTTCAACTACGGGCTCTGTGGATACAACAGGAACGCTCTCGAATACGGGCGCGTCCTCAAAGTCGGGTGCGGTCGTGCTCGGAGCAGGCGTGCCATAAAGCTCGTCGTAATTGGCAACCTTCAATTCAAATATGTAAAGCAGATTGGTGTTGGTGGGAATAATAAACTGCGTGCAGGTCTTATCCTCGTTTTCGTACATCAAAACAGGGGAGTTGATGGTGTCGCGAATTTCCAGCATCTCATGAAAGGTGCCGATATGCAGCACCTGATAGGCGCTCATATCAAAGGGATTTGTAATCTGCTGGATAAAGGAACGGTATGCGTTGACCAGCTTTTTGACCTTGATGGCATAGGTGATGTCGGTGTTGCGCGTCAGGAAGGTGACCAGAATGAGTGCAAGGAGCAACAGCACATCGGCGGTGATGCCGCCGGTAATCGCACCCACAAAAAGCGCGCGGTTAAACTGGTTCTCGCAGGCAAGAATTTTGTTCTCGGTACTCGGTACGGTAGAGGACATTTCCATGTAGGTGGTCTTGACGGCGAGGGGAATGTTCAGTGTAATAACGTATTCGTTCTGCGCATTCTGCTTGAAATCATCGGATACACTTAAAACCGACACGTGCATACGTGCAATGACGACGCTTTGTACGTTTGACAGGTCGTAGGTTTTGATAAAGCTTTCGGCAATGGTGTTGTAATGCGCGTAATCCAGTGTCATTTTCTCCCTGATGACAAGCTTACTTGTGCTGTTTTGCGTCAAAGTCTGCTTGTTCTTCGCGGGGAAGGTGGGCGCGTAAATCGCAGCACCGGTGCTTTTATCGGTAATTAGCAGCTGCGTGTCAAGCCAATAGGAATATTCGTAGTCGACGTCCCTTGCCTCGGTTTGCAGCGCGTAGGAGAAATCAGCTGTGATGCTGTTGATAAGAGAGGCAACGTAGGATTGCCCTGCGGGCAGGGTGTCGGTTTCATAGAAGTCGTTGGGCTTCAGGGAAACCGTGTAGTTTACCTTGCCGTCCTCGGTATAGTCGATGTACAGCGTTTTATTTAATTGATACAGCAGAACACCAAAGGCGGCGGTTACAAGCGTCACCAATGCAAGCAGCAGGGCAAGCACCGTGATGGCGATACGTCGTCTTTTGCGGTAGCTGTCTCTTTTTTTCTTTTCTGTTTCTGACATGATTTACCTCACGTTCTGTTCTCAAATATGCGGTGTAGCCAAAGGGAAGGGTAGCCGATATAAGAGACCTTAAAGTTGGTAATACCTTTGATATTACTGTCTGTGATATAGCCGAGGTCGATGTCCTCGTTGGCATCGCCCTTGGTATAGTAACGGTTTTGACCGTTGATGCGTTCAATTTCCACCACACGGTGGACGATGAGGGAACGGTCCTTTTCAAAAACGACAATCGTGCCCTCTGTGATAATCTGGTCGTCGTAGCGCTCATAAATAATGGCGTCACCGACGTTTAATTCGCCTGTCATACTGCCCGTGGCAATCACAACGGTGCCGAAGCGGAATTGACAGGAGATGAGGAGTATAAGCCCCGCGCCGAGCAGAATGCCGATGCCGGCGGAAATGTACCCCAGCCGTTTCGCGTGTGGCGAGACGGTGGCGCGCTTTTGCCTTTTTTCGTAGAGCGTCCGCAGAAAAAGCAGGAGCACGAGGGGCAACAGCAGCGTAATGAAAGCCGTCAGCGCATTGGGTATTGCAGGGGTAACAGGGATAAGATAGGGTGCCAATGTAAGCATGGCACGGTAAACAATGGGGGGGAGAGCGCCGTGCCTGGCTGACACAAACTGACAAAGTATGCCGGTTGTGACAGCAGGCAGCAGCGTTAAGCTTATCGTGTCCATCAGGATAGAAAAGGTTCTGATGTTGCGTAGCCCACCGATGACGGTAAGGTCAGCAAGCAGGCAGCAGAGAAAGGCGAGCGCTGATGCAACAGTGCTTTCCTGCATCAGGAGCACACGCCTGATGATTTCCGATGCCGAGAGAATCAGTAAAATCGGTAGAATGTACGTGATAAGCGATTTGAAATTGAATGGAACCGCGGTTTTTACAAAGCCGAAGTAAAGCCCCGACAGATAAAAAACCGTTAAATAAAGCAACATAAATGTTGCTGTCAGCAGTAGAACCATTTTGCGGTTAACAGAAAGCGCACGGCGTTTCTTTACAAGCAGGCAAATGGCAGCTGCCAAGAGGGTAAGCCAGGCAGCGGCAAGCACGCGGCCGCCGCTCCTGACAAAGAGAACAATGGGAAGAAGTCCCGCCGTGACGGCAGCGGCAAGCACATATAAAATTTTCCTGTCGCGTGTCAAGACGGGGTCTCCTTTCGTATGTGATACAGCGCTTAAATCGAGCTTAGCCGATGGAGGTTGCAAGGAACTCACCGGTCAGCTCAAGCTGAGAGGTGCCCGAAAGGTCAGCCGTGATGGACTGATCCAATTCAATGGTGATTTTCAGGATAACGCTCCTGCCTGCGGGAAGGGTGTCAACCCTGGAGTTCTCGGTGTCAATGATGACATCGGTGTGAGCCTCATCAACACGAATGAACTCACGGGTAATCCTAAAGTAGCTGGAGTTAAGACCACCTGCCATGGTGTGCGCCTTGTGCTCAATGCTGGCAGCCTTATCGGGCATCTGGTTTTCGATGACGAATACGGCAACAGCCTTCTGCCCCTTGGTGTTCATCACATCGGTGGTCATTCTGACGTGCGTCTGGTCAACGAGCTTGGCCTCGGTGCAGAAATTGTCGGTGGTATCCGCATCCGTGTCTGCGTCAACAAAGAAAACGTCCAGGCTACTGTTGGAAACGTTTACGGTGCCGACAACGTACAGCTCACGGGAAATGGCTGCAAAGCCGACGCCGATGAGCATGCAGGCGCAGAGCAGGAATGCGGCGATTGCAATTTTTCTCTTTTTCATAGTGATTTCTCCTTTATGTGTTTTAGCATCAAGTTACGGTTCCATTTTTTGATGCTTAAGATAAATATATCACGCACGTGCGTGATTTGTCAATTAACCGAGAAGAGTGAAATTTTCGTCAAAATAAACAAAGTTTCTTGGAAATCAAGTGCTTCCAAGAGATTCTCTGTTTTTGTGCGCCGCGCCCGCGCGCGATGTCGCTTCGCCTAGCGAAGCGACAGATATACATAGCTTTGCTTATCTTTGTTTATCTTTTCTTTTCTTAGGGGGGTAGGGTGCCTGGGTGGCACCCTACCAGGCACCCTACCAGGCACCCACCTACCCATTTTTTGGGGGGACAGTGAACGCGGCGGCTTGATGCAAAATTTGATACAGACGCATTTTTATGGCTGTATTTTGCCTGAAATAGGGGGGGACGGGGGGGAGATTTTCGATCCCAAAACCGTGTGGGCGTGGCAACTCTTGCTTTTTTTGTGAGGCTCACAAGCGTTTTTGACCATTTGAAAAACGGCAAAAAGCAGCGGAGAAAAATCAATTTTTTCTTGCCGTTTTTGGGGGGAAAATAAAATTTTTCTCATGAATTGTTGCAAAACATTTACATAAAATCATATAAAATTTATATTTTGATTGACATTTTGGCGATGACGCGATATAATGAATAGGTAATTCTATTTCATTTTCAGAAAAGGAACTTTTACGATGCAAACGAGAGAAAAATTCGGCTCGCGCCTGGGCTTTTTGCTCATTTCTGCGGGCTGCGCCATTGGTCTCGGTAATGTTTACCGTTTCCCGATTATCACGGGTGCGTACGGCGGTGCGCTGTTCGTGCTCATTTATCTTGCCTTCCTGCTGCTGCTCGGTATCCCCGTGATGTGTGCGGAGCTTGCGGTCGGCCGTGCCAGCCAGCGCAGTATTGCCACGTCCTTTGATACCCTTGAAAAGCCCGGTCAGAAGTGGCACCTGATGAAATACCTCGGTATCGCGGGCAACTATCTTCTGATGATGTTCTACACCGTTATCGCGGGCTGGATGCTGGTTTATTTCTTCCAGTACCTCACGGGTGGGGAATTGATGCAAATCGGCAACAATATCCCAGCACTTGGTGCTTATTTCGGCGGTGTGCTTTCTAAGCCGTGGCTGCTCATCGGCACCACTGCGGCAATTGTCATTGTTTGTTTCCTCGTTTGCTCCCTCGGTCTGCAAAAGGGTGTGGAGCGCATCACAAAGGTCATGATGATTGCCCTTTTTGCGCTGATTATGGGTCTGGCGATTTATTCGTTTACGCTGGACGGCGCAGGTGAGGGCCTCAAGTTCTACCTCGTCCCCTCGGTTGAGCCCATCAAGCAGGGCCGCCTTGGTGAGATTATTACTGCCGCTATGGGTCAGGCGTTCTTTACACTCTCCGTCGGCATCGGCTCTATTGCCATTTTCGGCAGCTACATCGGCCGTGACCGTTCGCTCCTCGGCGAGGCAGTCACCATCACGGGCCTGGATACCTTGGTGGCAATCTGTGCGGGTCTGATTATTTTCCCTGCCTTCTTCACCTTCAATCCCGGCTCCACAATTGAGGCATCTGATGCGGGTGCAGGCTTTCTTTTCACCACGCTTGCGGGTATTTTCAACTCGATGGGCCCTGTCGTCGGTCGTATCATCGGTACACTCTTCTTCCTTTTCCTGATGTTTGCCGCGTTCTCCACGGTAATTGCCGTGTTTGAAAATATTATGTCCTTCTGGCTTGAGCTGACGAACCTGAACCGCACAACCATTTCTCTTATCAATATCGGGCTGCTGCTGGTGCTGACGCTCCCTGCTATCTTTGGCTGCAATATCTGGAGTGGTGTCAAGGACGTGATGTTTGGCAAGGACTTCATTGATATGGAGGACTTTGTCGTTTCCAATGTGCTGCTGCCGCTTGGTAGCCGTGTTTATGTTGTTTTCTGCACCACACGCTTTGGCTGGGGCAGAAAGAATTTCACCGATGAGCTCAATGCCGGCGAGGGTCTGAAAATGCCGCGTTGGATTACCGTTTATATGACCTACGCGCTGCCCTTCATTATCCTGTTCCTGCTCGGCTTCTCGGTTGTGAATTTCTTCCGCTGATAGCAGACTGCTATGTAAAGCTGCACGCGCCTATGGCGCGTGCAGCTTTTTTGGGCAAAATCCTCTTGCATTTTTTTGAAACATACGCTATAATAATTTTAGAACGCTTATAAAAAGGA
>JAFQMP010000009.1 GCA_017396225.1 Clostridia bacterium
GGTTCGTACAAACGCTGATACTCCTACAGATGCTAAGAAGGCTCGTGAGCTCGGTGCAGAAGGTATCGGTCTCTGCCGTACAGAGCATATGTTCTTTGAGGCTAACAGAATTGCAGCATTCAGAGAGATGATCTGCTCCGACACCGTTGAGGGTCGCGAGAAGGCACTTGCAAAGATTCTTCCCATGCAGCAGGGCGACTTCGAGGCTCTCTACGAGGCACTTGAGGGTAACCCCGTTACCATTCGTTTCCTTGACCCGCCTCTCCACGAGTTCGTTCCCACCGAGGAGGCTGATATTGCGCTGCTTGCAAAGACCACCGGCAAGACCGTTGCACAGGTTAAGACCATCATCGCAGGTCTGCACGAGTTCAACCCCATGATGGGTCACCGCGGCTGCCGTCTGGCTGTCACCTACCCCGAGATTGCTGTTATGCAGACCAAGGCAGTTATCCGTGCAGCGCTCAACGTCAAGAAGGCTCACCCCGACTGGGATATCGTGCCCGAGATTATGATTCCCCTGGTTGGCGAAATCAAGGAGCTTGCTTTCGTTAAGAAGCACGTTGTCAAGACCGCTGACGCAGAGATTGCCGCTGCCGGCTCCGACCTTCAGTACAAGGTTGGTACCATGATTGAGATTCCTCGTGCAGCGCTCACCGCTGACGAGATTGCGAAGGAGGCTGAGTTCTTCTCCTTCGGCACCAACGACCTTACCCAGATGACCTTCGGCTTCAGCCGTGACGACGCCGGTAAGTTCCTTGATGCTTACTACGACACCAAGATTTACGAGAACGACCCCTTCGCTAAGATTGACCAGACCGGCGTTGGTAAGCTGGTTGAGATGGCTGCTACCCTTGGCCGTCAGACCCGCCCCGACATCAAGCTTGGTATCTGCGGCGAGCACGGTGGCGACCCCTCCTCTGTGGAGTTCTGCCACAAGGTAGGCCTTTCCTACGTTTCCTGCTCTCCCTTCCGCGTACCGATTGCTCGTCTTGCTGCCGCTCAGGCTGCTCTTTCTGAGAAGTAATATCGCAAATCATAAAACAACCTGCCACGTGGTGGCAGGTTGTTTTTTTATAAAAAGCACTTGATTTTTCTACGCGTATTATATATAATGAAAATACGGAGCCACGCTCCGCAATAATCATAGGAGGGATTTGCTATGTTTAACCTGAAAGAGGAATTGCTGAAGGCAATGGAGCTGTTCGTTTCCAAGGAATACGTTCCCGCTACCGCTGACGGCGTCCGTTTCTTTGGTTGCATGGATTGCTCTAACAGCTGTGCCGAGAACTGCGCTGTCAAGTGCAAAAAGAGCGGCAAGAGATAATGAGCACCTGCACAGGGGAAATCAAATCCAAAAACATTACATTGGTGCTTACGCACCAATGTAATCTTAACTGTACGTATTGCTACGAGCACCATAAGAACGGCGCCACAATGCCCTTTGCGCTTGCCCGCGACATCATCGAGGACGAGCTGACGCGTGATGACGGCACCACCCTCGTTGAGTTTGACCTCTTCGGCGGTGAGCCACTGCTGGAATTTGAAACGGTAAAGGCAATTGTTGATTATTTCAAGGTGCGCGAGTATGACAAGGATTACATTTTCTTCATCACCACCAACGGCGTGCTTCTCAATGAGGAACGCAAGGCATGGCTCAGAAAAAACACCGAGCACCTGCAAATGGGTCTCAGCCTTGACGGCACCAAGGCGATGCACGACCGCAATCGCTCGGATTCCTTTGACGATATTGATTTGGCCTTTTTCCGCGACACGTATCCGCTTGAATCGGTCAAAATGACCATTTCAAGAGAAACGCTCCCCGACCTTGCTGAAGGCGTCATTTTCTGCCACGAGCAGGGCTTTGAGGTGTCCTGCAATCTTGCCTATGGCATTGATTGGGACAACGAAGAAAACCAACGGATTTTTGAAAGAGAGCTTGCGCTGCTGGTCGATTACTACATCGCCCACCCCGCGGTCAAGCCTGCTGCCATTCTCGATATCAACCGCATCAAAAGCCTTGCTGAGGAGCACGAAACCGTGCGCTACTGCGGCGCGGGGCATGCAATGCGCGCCTACGACTGTGACGGCACCTTCTACCCCTGCCAGTTCTTCCTGCCCATTTGCGTGGGCGAGGAGGCTGCCAAGCGCGCCCTGACCCTTGATTTTTCCGCAGGGCGTATCAAGGAGAGCCAGCTTGACGAGGCATGCAAAACCTGCTTTATCCGCAACGTCTGCCCCACCTGCTACGGCAACAATTATGCAACCACAGGCGACATTGACCGTCGGGATATGCGCCTTTGCAACCTGAACAAAATTCAGTTCAAGGCGATTGCCTACTTTGCCGCCAAGCGCTTTGAGCACGGACAGGACGGCGGCTTCTCGAAAGCCGATATGGCTGCCATTCTCAAGGCGGCGCTTGCCCTCATGGGCGCACTACAATAAAGGAACCAGTCGCGGCATACCGCCGCGACTCTTTTATCTGAATTTATGGAATTTTTCAAGGAAACCGCGCATCTGACGCTATGCGCCGCCACCGCCGCCGATGCCGAGGTGCTGGCGGCAAAGCGCAGCACGCCCTTCGTGATGCGGTATAATCTTTACACGCCCTGCGACAAGGCGCAAATGGCCGTCGAGCTTGAGACCTACCCACACATTCTGCTGAAATGCCGCAAAACGGGTGAGATTATCGGCGCAATCTCGATTCGCGACGATGATTTCCGTTACCACATCGCCTCAAAGGAATTGGTTGCCTGGCTCACTGACAAGCACGCACACAAAGGACTGATGGCAGAAGCGCTCCCGCACGTGATGGCGTGGGTTTTTGATAACGGTGCCGAGCGCATTGCAGTGCGTATTTTTGCCGACAACACCGCCTCGCACCGCCTTGCCGAAAAGCTGGGCTTTACCCGAGAAGGATATCTTACCCGCGCCGTCAGAAATGCCGCAGGCGAGGTATTTGACGTGCTGCTTTACTCGATTTCAAAGGAGGATTTTTCCTCAAAATAGCAAAAAGGACGACTGTGTCGTCCTTTTTATTTTGCACCTGCCTTGGAGATAACCGTCAAAACAGTGCGGAATAGAATTTTCAAATCAAGCCGAAGGGAGCGATGCGTGACATAATAAAGCTCCATTCTCTGCCGTTCACCATCAGCATACAGCGCGTGTCCGCGCGCATACGCCTGCCAGTATCCCGTAACACCCGGCTTCACCGAAAGCAGCATTTTCTGCTCGTCGTCGGTATAATACGCCTGCAGCTCCTCGGCAAGAATCGGGCGAGGGCCCACAAGCGACATATTCCCGCAAAGCAGAACGTTCCAATAAAGCTGCGGCAGCTCATCAAGCGAGGTGCGGCGCAAGAGCGCACCAAAGCAGCGCTTACCGTCCCCCATCTTGCGATAACCGATCAGACGCGGGTCATCGTCAAGCTTATATTCCAAACGGTATTCTGCCTCCTGCGCGGCGCTGAGCGACGCGCCCCTTTTCATGGTGCGGAACTTTACCACGCGAATGGTTTTTCCACCCCGTCCCATGCGCTTTTGCAGATAAAACGGATTGCCGGGGGAACGAATCAGCAAGAGAAGCAGTACGATGAGCGTAAGCGGCAACAGAAACGCTCCCAGCACAAGTGCGCACAAAACATCAAAAGAACGTGTCACAAAGCGACGTCCGCGCAAATGCGCGTTTTCACTTGCAGACATACTCAATCCACAGGGAAGAAGGCAACGTCCTCGCCGCCTGCTTTTTTCGCCTTTGCAGCCTTTTTCTTGCGCGATTTACCCTTGCCCATGCCACGGCGGTTCTGTGCAGTAGCCCAGGCAAAAATGGCAGCCATCACAAACGACACACCGCCGATAACGAAAAGGAAGTGCTTGTCCGCAATCGAGGGACGGGCGAGCTGCCACATACCGAAGGCACAGAGCAGAATATAGCACCCAAGCGCCCAAAGCGGAATTTTTTTGGCACTGTCACTCCCCTGCAGAAGGTAGGCGTGTACGGTTTCCACCGCGCCGCGTGCCCAGAGTGCCAAACCGACAACCGAGCAAACCTGCAGCGAGGAGAAGAAGGGCATATTGACCTGTGCAAAGGTCAGCGCCACCACCGCGAGAATCAGCAGCACAATTTCAAGGCCGACGAAAATACGCACTGTGCCACGGTAACGGATAATCATCGGAAAGACCCCCAGCACAATGTAAATGCCGAGAATCACCGCCATAAGCAGGTGCAGAATATCCTGTGCCAGCGTAAAGCCCTTTACCTCAAATGCGCCGAGAAACATAACGGCAGTAAGGAGCGCCAGCAGAATACAAACAATCAGCGTAAAAATCCAGTTTTTAATAAGTTTTTGCATGAGTTATCCTTTCTTAATAGCGATAATCGTAGCGGTCGTCATAGCGAGCGTTTTCGTGAGGAACAAGTGCGCGCGACCCATCACCGAGCAATGTGCGGAGAACGAAAATCACGGCACCGATTGCCAGCGCCATGACGGCAAAGACCAGCACGACGATAAAGAGTGCCGCAAGCCCTGTGGCAAAGGTGCGGAAATCAGTGAGAATCAAGCGGCGGGCGCGCGCATCAAAGAGCGCGGTGACACCCGCAAAGAGCAGTGCGCCAAGGGCGTAGTAGAAAAGCCCCCCAAGACCGCCCAGAAGGTCATCAAGAGAAATATAAGCACCGAGCGAGAGCAGAAGCAGAAAAATTGCGCCAATCGCCTTGCCAAGGAGGCTGGTGGTTGCATCACGGAACATCGCAGGCAAAAAGCCAAACGCAAGCCTTGCATATTCACCAAAGCCCGCCTCCGTCTCCACAAGTGCCACCACGCTACGCGAAAGCCCTGCAAACGCACCGCGAAAGCAAAGGGATATCACCAGCATGGAAAGCACCAGCAAAAGAGCTGCGGGCAACACGGCAAAGAGGTAATTGCCAAATACGGCAATCGGATTTCTGCGGTTGTAGGAATGCTCCACAAAGCCAAGCTCACCCTCGGGGTCGTGCAGATTCAGCAGGCAAAAATCGCCCACGCGGTGCAGCGTAAGCGTTACCGCAACCAAATGTGCAAACTCCCGCAGAGGGGTCAGCAGGGCGTGCAGGGCAAGCAAAATCGGTCTGCCCCACCCCGTGCCAACCAGTGCACAAAAGGCTTTGTTACAGATACCGACGAGCAGCCCGAAGCCAAGCGGCAGCGCCGCGGTAAAGAGCAGTATCTGCAGATAATATTCGAGAAAAGTCATGTTTCTCCTTTCCCCCTTGCTTGACAAATGCGGGGGGGCGTGATATAATATTCGGGAACTTCATCAAACGGCCGCGCGGTATGGCGCCGAAAGGTATTACCGTGAGGAAAGTCCGGGCTTCAGAGGGCAGGATAGCTGATAACGTCAGCCGCAGGTGACTGCCGGGAAAGTGCAACAGAAATAAACCGCCTCACACGAGGTAAGGGTGGAAAGGCGAGGTAAGAGCTCACCCACTCCTATGGTAACATAGGTTTGCTGTAAACCCTATCCGAAGCAACACCGTATCGGGGAGTCTGCCCGACATATTCCCTCAGGTGGCACGGGAGTAATCCCGAAGTTTTGCGGTGACGCAAAACGCAGATAGATGGCCGTTCACGACAGAACCCGGCTTATCGATGGAGTTCCTTTATCACCCGCAAGCGTGGCTTGCGGGTGATTTTTTATGAGATATAATCGTCAAAGCCGTCAGCGCCCTCGTCCTCTGCACCCATATCACCGCCTGCGGCGATATGATTGAGATAGCCCTGGGCGGCAGGCAGAATCTGCCTCGGCTTATTGCCCTCGGCAGCGCTGACAAGACCAAGCTCCTCCATGCGGTCAATAATCTTGGCGGCACGGCCGTAGCCGACACCAATGCGGCGCTGCAGGAGCGAGGTAGCAACCTTTTGCGTTTCCACAGCAAGCTTGACGGCCTCAATAAACTTGGGGTCTTCGCCGCCATCAGCGTCCATATCACCAAAGTCCTCGGCATCGCCCTTCTTGCCACCACTTTGTGCACGTGCCATTTCCACCTCAATCTGGTCCATAAATGCCTGATTGTACTGCACAGGGTCATTGTGACTGCGCACATAACTGATAACGTCCTCAAGCTCCTTGTCCGACACGTAAGCGCCCTGTACACGCACAGGGGCCTTGTCCGAGGAGTTGCTTGCCATATAGAGCATATCACCGCGGCCCGTCAGGGACTCGGCACCGTTGACGTCAAGAATGGTACGGGAGTCAACCTGCTGCTTGACCATAAAGGCAATACGCGAAGGAATATTGGTTTTCAGTTTACCTGTAATGACGTCCACAGAGGGGCGCTGAGTACCGATAATCAGGTGAATGCCTGCTGCACGTGCCTTTTGTGCGATACGACAGGTAAAGTTCTCCGGGTCGTTGTTTGCCACGCTCATCTTGAGGTCGGCAAACTCATCAATCACAATGATGATATAGGGCAGATGCTCGCGGTCAGGGTCGTTCTTCGTTGCCTCGTTGTACGCCTCAATATTGCGCACACCGACATCGCGGATCAGACTGAAGCGTCTTTCCATTTCCTGCACGGCGCAGGCAAGCGCACCTGCTGCACGCTGCATATCGGTAACGATAGGCATATAGAGATGCGGTACGTGCTCATAGGGCGCAAACTCAATCTGCTTGGGGTCTATGAGAATCAGGCGCAGGTCATCGGGCGAGGTTTTGAAAATCAGGCTAAGGAGAATCGAGTTGATACAAACCGACTTACCGGAGCCCGTGGTACCGGCAATCAACAGGTGCGGCATTGCGGCAAGATTACACATACGCACCGCACCGCCAACGTCAAGACCAAGCGGCACCTCAAGTGGCTTGAAGGAGCGTCTGTATTCCTCGGATTCCAGCATCGTACGCATATAAACAGTTTCGCGCACCTTGTTGGGCACCTCAATACCGATAGCAGGCTTGCCGGGAATCGGCGCCTCAATACGCACCGAGGCAGCAAGATTCAGGGCAATATCGTCGATACGGTTTGTAACCGAGCGCACGCTGGTGCCCGCAACAGGTCTGAGCTCATAGCGCGTGACCGAGGGGCCATGCGAATAGGAAATCTGGTCCTGAATATGAATATTAAAGCTTTCCAGCGTATCACGCAGAATCAGCTTGGTCTCCTCAATCTCCTCATAGAAATCCGAGGAACGGACATTCTGGTCCTCGGCGAGCAAGCCTACGTGCGGGCGTGTATAAGGACGGCGCGGCACAGGCGCAGGCGGCGCCTCTGCTTTGACAGGCGCTACACGCACAGCGGTGGCTGTCGCAGGGGTGCGCACAGGCATAGGCGCGGCTGCCTGCACAGGCGACTGTACGGGCGCTTGCACGGGTGCCTCATAAGAAGGACGTGTGTCAGGTACGCTTTCTCGCGTGACGACAGGCTCGGGCGCAGGCGTCGGAGGCTCCACAGGTGTCGGCACGGATACAGGGGCAACCTCTGCGGGCGCGTCCACCTCGTCAGCAGTTGCAAAGGGATTGCGGTCAAAAACAGCCGCCGACGTTGCGGGGGCTACAGGTGTCACAGGCAACTCGGGCAGCACATCGGTCAAATCCTCTGCATCGTCAAAATTCTCAAAATCAAGCAGGGATTCGGGCGCTGTTGGCGCACTCTCGCTCACGCGGGTCGCAAAGGCTTCCGCAGGAGAGGGCGTTTTCGCCGCCGTGGGCGCAGGCGGTTCCTCCACCACAGGCGTAAAGCCGCTGACCTGCGGGTCCATACGATAGGCCTCAGCCGGGCTTTTATAGGTGGGCGTGCACGTGCTGTATGCAGGACGCGACGGAGTGGGTGTATAGGGTGCTGTCGCGCGACTGCCAAGGCTTTCCTCAGGCAAATCGCTGACTGCTTCGGAAGATGCAGGGCGCGTAGTCACAGCCTCTGCCACAGGGGTGGTCTGTGCGGCGGTTGCCGCAGGCGTCACGGGGCGCTCGCGGCGGGGCTCAGGACGAATCGGCAGCGCGAAGGGCGCATAATAATCACCGCGCGGTGCTGCAGGTGTGGCTGCAGCTGCCGCAGGCGTTTCTCCGAAAACAGGTGTTGCCGTTGCAGTTTGCGCAGGAGTGACAGGAGCAGCAGGCTCCTCAAGGTCGCGCAGAATATCGGCAAGCGTTTGCCCCACGCTGTCCTCGTGATGCCCTGCACCCTCCAGAATCGAGCGTGCAGCCGCACCGGGCGGTGTCATCTCGGGCTCATCATCGGGAATATCCAGAATATCGTGTGCCACATCACTGTGATATCCCTCAAAGGCGCTTGCGGCACGGCGGGAAAGCTCAGTGGTATCCATATCCTCTCCCGCATCGGCTCTGCCGCGCGGCGGCGTCACCGCCACATCGGGCTCGTCCTCATGGAAATCATACGCCCCTGCGGTAAGCGGCTGCGGCTGACGCCAGCCGCCGTCAGCATCACGGTCAGTCACGCGTGCACGTGCACCGCCTGTCTGCGTGGACTCTGCGGTAGCGCCGCGCTCCTCACGTCCCTGTCTGCGCATCATCTGCATCTTAGCGCGCAAGCGCTGCCAGAGACCACCGGGGGTCAAGTCCACCAGATAAATACCAATAATAATCAAAAGCGGAATCGCCAGCAGACAGGTGCCGGGCAAGCGCAAGCCCTTGCCGAGCCATTCGCCGACAAAGCCGCCAAAGAGACCGCCGCCCCGACGCATCACACCGGTGTGAAAAAGTGTTTCCGAGCCGGTGACAACATTGATAAGGTCAGCGCGGTCCTGAAAAACGTGGATAATGGCTGACAAAAGCAGCAAGAACGCGCTCGACAGCACCAGCTTTTTCGCAAGTCTGCCCTCGCGCACAAAGCGCTTCCACTTCAGGGCAAGCACCATCATCATCAAGGGCAGGAGATACGCGGCAACACCCAGCAGGCCGTTCAGAAAATCAGCCAACCAGTTCCCAACCACGCCCGCACCCTCGGAAAGACCTGCAATATCACGCAGAATAAAGCTGATCGCCGCAAACAGCGCAACCCAGAACATCACATACGGCACAATCTGATGCAAAAAAAGCTCTGTATTGGCGCCCGTCCTGTAGGTTTTTACCGTCTGGTGGGGCGCAGGCTGTGCCGACGCACGTCTTCTGCCGCCGTCACGCGCATCATCGCGGTCGTCATAACGCGGACGGCGTGTATCACGGCGCTCGTCATCATCGCGCGGACGGCGCTCATAGCGATATTCCTCTTCATGGCGCGGACGGCGGTCCTCGCGATAGCCGTCCTCCTCATAGCCGCGCGCCGTGCGGTATCCGTCATCATAACTGCGTCTGCGCGCCGCGCGATGCTCCTCGTCAAATGCGCGGTAATCGGCGCGGTCCTCACTGTCACGTGAGCGACGGCGCACAGCAATATCGGGCTCTGCTCTATCATCATCAAACACACGAGCACGCTCTGCGCTGCGCGCGTCCTGACGACCAAATAATTTTGTGCCGCCGCGACGCGTCACGCGATTGCCGTCACGGCGTCCATTTCCATTTTCCCGCATGATTGCCTTCCTTTCCAAAAAGTTCTAACCTACCCGCTTGTATAAGAAAACCGCACTGTTTGATACTATAAACGACACTATACATGGCTTTGACAAGGGGCAAAATACCAACATATAGTATATCACCTTTTAGGTAGGCGCGCAAGGACATATTTTAATAAATATTAAAATTTATCGTATTGTTTTAAGGGGGAACGCATGAAACCACAAAAAATTGCCTACCTCAAATACCTGCCGCTTTTACTGATAATCGGCCTGCTTGCAGGCTTTCTGAACGGACTGCTCGGCGCGGGCGGCGGCATACTCATTGTCATGGGGCTGCGCCTGCTTTTTGGCAAAAAGACCGTAAACGGTAGGCGTTTTTATACCACCGCCATTGCCGTAATGCTACCACTTTCACTTGTTTCAGTATGGCAATACGCCAAGCGCGGGCATCTGCCCGCAATCACCCTTGGCGATATGCTGCTCCCCGCCCTGCTCGGCGGTCTTTTGGGTGCACTGCTCCTGCGGCACATGAAGCCCGCGCTTCTCGCGCGCATTTTTGCTGCAGTGGTGCTTGTCTCAGGCATCGTATTGGTGATTTGATATGCATATCACCGCGATTATAACCTTTATTGTTGCCACACTTTCGGGTCTGGGCGTCGGGAGCGCGGGGCTGCTTGTGGTCTGGCTCACGCTTGCCCAAAATATGCCGCAAATTGCCGCGCAGGGACAAAACCTCATCTTTTTTATTTTATCCTCGGGTGCCGCGCTCACCGTGCATCTTTGGGGCACCCCGCCCCTATGGGAAACACTGCTTTTTCTCATACCGTCTGGCGTCATTGGCAGTCTTTTGGGCACCGCCTTGACCACAGTTCTGCCCCAGGCGGTTTTACGCCGCGCCTTTGGTGTGATGCTGATTATTTCGGGCAGTACAGGACTTTCCGCCTCCCTCAAAAAACGGAAGAAAAGCTAAAGCAACTACAGTAACAGATATATTATAAAACAAAAAAATAAAAAAATTTCAAAAACCTCTTTACAAATTTCATCAGTCGTGGTATAATACTTCCCGCATGACGCCTACCCGGTTATGGGATTCAATCCGCGTAACGCGGTATTCACCAGCCCACCGCTGAGTTTGCGCATAGTAAAAAGAAAGGTGAAAACTACCATGCTGAAAGACGAAAAGCAAGCCATTATTGAGCAGTACGCTACCCACGAGGGCGACACCGGTTCCCCTGAGGTTCAGATTGCGATTCTTACCCATCGCATCAACGCTCTGACCGAGCACCTCAAGGCCAATCACAAGGACCATCACAGCCGCCGCGGCATGCTGAAGATGATCGGTCACAGACGCAACCTCCTCGGTTACCTCCAGAAGACCGATATCGCACGCTACCGTGCTATCATCGAGAAGCTGAACCTGCGCAAGTAATGCTACACAGGGGCGGGGAGTGGGCTATGCTCGCTCCGCGCTCCTGTTGCGCTTTTAACCGCAAAATCACCCACAAGAAAGTCATTCTCCTGCGGGCCGTTTTAACAGTTAGCTATGCGCCCAAATCCGCTTTGGACCCGTAGCTAATTGTTAAACCTCCGCAGGTGAAAATATAAAAAACGGAGGAATACAAAATGTCCGAAAATGCTGTGAGCACCCCTATGGTGTTCAAAAACTACAAGACCTTCCGCTACACGCTGGCCGGTCGTCCGCTGGTTGTTGAAACCGGCAAGCTTGCAGGCCTTGCAAACGGCTCCTGCCTGGTTCGTTACGGCGAAACCGCAATCCTTTGCTGCGCCACCGCATCGGTTCGTCCCCGTGACGGCATCGATTTCCTGCCTCTCTCTGTTGACTATGACGAGAGAATGTACGCCGCAGGCAAGATTCCCGGCGGCTACCTGAAGCGCGAGGGCAAGCCCTCGGAGAAGGCAGTTCTCACCTCCCGTGTGATTGACCGCCCCATTCGTCCCCTTTTCCCCAAGGATTTGCGCAACGACGTGGCACTCACCCTGACCGTTATGTCTGTTGACCCCACCTGCGCACCTGAGGTTACCGCCATGATTGGCGCCTCTATCGCCCTTTCCATTTCCGATATTCCGTGGAACGGCCCGATTGGCGGCGTTCACGTCGGCCTCGTTGACGGCAAGTTCATCATCAACCCCACCGAGGAGGAGCAGAAGGTAAGCGACCTGCAGCTGACTGTTGCCGCTTCCATGAACAAGGTCGTGATGATTGAGGCCGGTGCAAACCAGGTCGATGACGACACCATGTATGACGCCATTATGCTGGCACACCGCGAAATCAAGGATTTGCTTGTTTTCGTAAACGCTATCATTGACGAGATTGGCAAGCCCAAGTTTGAGTACCCCTCCTGCGAGCTCGACCACGATATGTTTGATGAGATTTTCGCTTTCTGCGAGAAGGACCTCATGGTTGCGCTTGACACCGATGACAAGACCGTTCGCGATGCACGCATCGCACCCATCTACGATGCAATCGTAGAGAAGTTCTCCGAGAAGTATGAGGGTCTCTCCGGTATGATGGAGGAGCTCCTTTACAAAATGCAGAAGAAGATTGTCCGCCGTTGGCTCCTTGTTGACAAGAAGCGTGTTGACGGTCGCCGCATGGACGAGATTCGTCCCCTTGGCGCTGAGGTAGGCCTCCTGCCCCGCGTGCACGGCTCCGGTCTTTTCACCCGCGGTCAGACCCAGGTTATGACTGCTGCAACCCTCGGCACCCTTGGCGAGGCACAGATGCTTGACGGCATCGACAGCGAGACCAGCAAGCGCTATATGCACCACTACAACATGCCCGGCTTCTCGACCGGTGAGGCAAAGTCCACCCGTAGCCCCGGCCGCCGCGAAATCGGTCACGGTGCACTTGCAGAGCGCTCCCTTGTTCCCGTTCTCCCCTCTGAGGAGGAGTTCCCCTACGCAATCCGCCTTGTTTCCGACGTCGTTTCCTCGAACGGCTCGACCTCTCAGGGCTCTGTTTGCGGCTCCACCCTTGCACTCATGGACGCAGGCGTTCCGATTAAGGCTCCCGTTGCAGGCATCTCCTGCGGTCTGATTACCGCTGAGGACGGTTCCTGGGACGTTATGATGGACATTCAGGGTCTTGAGGACTTCTACGGCGATATGGACTTTAAGGTGGCGGGCACCCACAAGGGTATCACCTCTATCCAGATGGACCTTAAGGTCGACGGTCTGACCCCCGAAATCATCAAGGCTGCACTCGCTATGACCCACAAGGGCCGCGATTACATCATTGATGAGGTTATTCTCAAGGCTATCCCCGGTCCTCGTGCCGAGGTTTCCAAGTACGCACCCAAGATGACCACCATGAAGATTGACCCCGACAAGATTCGCGAGGTTATCGGCAAGGGCGGCTCGGTCATTCAGAAAATTACCGCTGAGTCCGGTGCAAAGATTGACATTGAGGACAACGGCACCATTCGCATCGCTGCAGTGAACGGCGAGAGTGCTGACAAGGCACGTGCTGCTATCAGCGCAATCGTATTTGAGCCTGAGGTTGGCGCTGTTTACACCGGCACCGTTACCGGCATCAAGGAGTTCGGCTGCTTTGTCGAGTACGCACCCGGCAAGGAGGGCATGGTACACATTTCCAAGATTGCCAAGACCCGCATCGACAAGGTTGAGGACGTGCTCAAGCTCGGTGACGTGGTGAAGGTGAAGTACATGGGTCTTGACAAGAAGGGACGTATGGACTTCTCTATCAAGGACGCGCTCAACTAAAAAATAAGCAGGTGTCTTTGAAAGACCAAGGCAGGGCACAATTTTAAGTGAACAGGCACGCGCAATCGCATCAATACTCCGCTAAGAGTATCACGCGATTGTGCGTGCCATTTTTTTGTTGTTTTCAGGTCACCCCGACGGTGCAAAATAATAAAGAGGTGAGATGATGAAGGCAAGAAAAAATGATGCATTTTTGTTGACGATATTATCGCTGCTTTTGCTGACAGGGGCAGGTCTGACAGTGCTCTGCCCTGCACCGCAATTTTCAGAAAAGGAAAACCGCTATCTTGCAGATGTGCCGACATTCACAGGAGAAGCGCTTTTAAGCGGCGCATACACAAAATCGCTGGACGGCTATTTTGCCGAGCATATCCCCACCAAAGACGCCATGCGCGAGGCACGGGCAGTATGTGAGCTGGCAATGGGAAAAGCCCTCGTCAACGACATTCTGCTCTGCCCCAATGGCAGATTGGTGCGCTGCACAAGGGAAAACGGCCCCGCACAAGCAAAAAACCTACGCGCCCTTGACAAGGTGGGGGCGCTCTGCGCCGCCGAGGGCTTAGCCTGTACCGCTTGCGTGCTGCCCGACCAGGAGGCACTGGCAAGCCTATTGCCAAACGGCTATCCGCCCAAGGCAAGCGCTGCCGAAGAAGCCCTGCTAAAGCGCCTTGACAACCCCGATTACTGGTACCGCACCGACCACCATATGACAACAGCGGGGGCCTATGCGCTATACGCGATGCTTGGAGAAGCACTTGATTACAAGCCCTACGGAGCCGAGGATTTCACCCCCGTGACGGTATCCAATCACTTTTGGGGGACAAGCGATGCGGCGGCAGGGATACCGCAGATAGCACCCGATGAAATCACCCTTTACCGCTACGCAGGTGACGAGGCTGCGGTTGTGGGGCGCGCAGGAGAAATCTTACCGCTTGTGAGCTTTTACGATATGAAAAAGCTCACCACGCGCGACGGCTACGGCGTCTTTCTCGGCGGTAATCACGCGTTATTGGAAATTTCGCAGGGTTCTGAGGACACACGCCCCACGCTCCTTGTCATCAAGGACAGCTACGCCAACGCGCTCTTACCCTTTCTCGCAAGGCATTACCGCCTGCTCGTGATTGACCCACGCTATGGCGCCCCCGCTGCCTCCACACTGATAGCGCGCGCCGACCGCGTGCTGGTGCTATGCGGAGAATCCACGCTTTCAGGTAACTTTTTAAGTGCGATTGCCATATAAAAAAGCCCCCATACGGGGGCTTTTTTCAGGATACGATATCCTCGTAGCCAATCATCAGACCGCCTTCCTCGGCATAAAAGCTGCAAAGCGCGGTGGTTTTCAGAATTTCAATCTGTGCTGTGGGAAATTCCTTACGAATTGCCTCGGCAAGTGCGGTGGCACCCGCCTCATTCAGGCAATGCGCAATCCGCACGCGACCACCCTGATACCCCTGCTTACGCATCACCGAAAGGATACTTTCTCTGGCACGTACCGCGCCGCGCGGCTTATGCAGCAGCTCAAGCGTACCCTCAGCCGACGCAATACCCACGATACGGATACCCAGAGCACCCGCAATTTTTGCAACAAGTAAATTCACACGGCCGTTGCGCGCAAGATTTTCAAGCGATTGCAAGCAAAAAATCAGATGCGTGTGCGCAAGATATGCGCGTGCCTCACGCTCTACCTCGGAAAAGGGCTTGTCCGCCGCAATCAACTCCGCCAGGTGTTCAATCACAAGCTGCATTTCAGGGCCTGTGGAAAGGCTGTCAATCACAGCGATGTGACGGTCAGGGCTTTCCTGCTCAAGCTCCTTTTTTGCCTGCATAGCAGCAGCATAAGAGCCCGAAAGATTACTGGTAATGGTGATAGCGATGACATCGCCGTCATCACCCATCGCCTCGCGCCACTCAAATACATTGGGGCAAGAGGTGCCTGTACGACCGTGCACCTTACGCAAATCGGCAATCATACCCTCCACATCAAGTGCGGCATCGTCAGAATACTCCTTTTCCTTGGTGATGACCTTCAGCGGCACCGCAGAATAGGAGGCTGCCGCAAAGCTTAACAGATTAGAGGAGCTATCCGATACAATTTTTATAGCCATAGCAATCTCCTTTCGGGGAATTTGTTCCATTTTCATTATAACGGCATCTGCATCACCCGTCAAGCAAAAAACGTCGCACGCCCCTATAAGGTGACAAAAGAGCCGCAGGTGTTTTCTGCGGCTCTTTTATGTATAATCAGTAAAAAGCGGTTTTATCAACCTTAAGCAAACCCTCAATCGGGGTCAGGGGGTCAATTCTCTTGCAGCCTGCAAAGCTGTAAGCACGGATTTCCTTGACGCTTGCAGGGTGGAAAATTGCCAACTCGGTACAGCCGCTGAACGCGAATTCACCGATAATTTCAACCTGGGAAAAGGCGGTCACGCTGTAAAGCTTTGCACACCCCATAAAGGTTCTGGGCATAATTTCGGTAAGCGGCGCCTGCGTCAACACCGTTACAAGGGTGATGCAATCCATAAAGGCACCCTCGCCAAGCTTAGTCAGGGTCTCAGGCAGTGCAATCGACTTCAGCGCGGCACACTTGGCAAAGGCATAATCATCAATGGTCTGAAGGGTGGGTACGCCGTCAAAAATCACTTCCTCAAGCTGTACGCAGCCTGCGAATGCCATATCGCCGATTCTCGTCACCGTGGCGGGAATCTTCACGGAGGTTATCTGGCTGCACTGATAGAATGCGCCGTCGGTAATCTCTACAACAGGGCAATTCTCAATCTTATCCGGAATGACAATGGCATGCAGCGTATAATTGGAGGTGAAATTAACAATGGCAACCTCGTCACCGTTGATAATTTCATATTCAAAGCTATCCTTGTACTGATTGTTCGCGGGCGTATAAACCTGATGCTCGGTCACAACCGTAAGGTCAGTTTGCTCGTCCTCATCTTCGTCCTTGGAGCATGATGCAACCAGTGTGCAAAGCAGCATAAGAGCAAGCAGTAACGCAAAAATTCTTTTCATCTTGAACTCCTTTTCTCGCGAAGGCGTGCGCCTGTGCGATACTTATTGATAGTACCATTATACAGCAAAAAAATGCTTCTGTCAAGTGCCAAGAGGCAAGCAGACGACACTTTTTCACTTTGCTGCGGTTTTTCGCCAACCTTTTCTTGACAAGCCTGCGTTTGCTTTGCTATAATGACAGTATTATGAGAGGAGGTGGGCTTGTGTCCGGACGCTTGACTGACGGGATTAAAACGCTTTACGGCGTAGGCCCCGCCAAGGTTGCCGCTTATGAAAGGCTGGGAATTTCCACCCTCGGTGACCTGCTCTATCATTTTCCGCGCGCTTATGAGAACCGCGGCGACGTGCACCTGTTATCAGAAGCACCCGAAAATTGCCGCACGGCAGTGGTGCTGACCGTTGGCACCGAGCCGAAAAGCACGCGTATCCGCGGCCGTATGTCCCTACTCAAATTCCGCGCCTTTGACGAAAGCGGCATCTGTGAAATCACCTTTTACAACCAGGAATATCTGAAAAGCCGTTTTGTACTCGGCAGCACCTTCCGCTTCTGGGGTAAGGTGCAGAAAAAGGGTAAGAAATATGTGATGACCGCGCCTGAAAGTGAGCCCTATACCGAGGACACGCCCCTGCCCGATTTGCTTCCCGTCTACCGTCTTTCTCAGGGGCTTACCCCAAAGCTGGTATCGGGGAATGTCGCCGCTGTGCTGGCGCAGACCGCGCTGTTAGAGGACCCACTGCCCGACGAAATCCGTATAGAAAACCGATTGGCGACACTCGGATTTGCGCTGAACAATATTCACAACCCCACCGACTATGTGTCGCTTGCCCGTGCCAAGCGCCGCCTCATTTTTGACGAATTTTTCATCTTTGCGCTGGGGCTTTCTCTGACAAAAAAATCTGCCAAGCAGACAGGCGCACCGATTTGCGACAAGGGCAATATTTCCCGCTTAACGGCGACACTCCCCTACGAGCTGACGGGCGCACAGAAGCGCGTCATTGCGGAAATCCGCGCTGATATGGCACATGATGTACCGATGAGCCGCATTGTCGTCGGTGACGTTGGCTGCGGCAAAACCGTGTGCGCTGCCGCCGCGATGCTGATTGCCGTACAGAGTGGCAGGCAGGCAGCGCTCATGGCACCCACCGAACTTCTGGCGCGCCAGCACTACGATGACCTTGCCCCCATTTTCAAAGGTCTTGGTATCCGCGCAGCACTCCTGATTGGCGCGACCACCGCCGCAAGCAAGCGCAAAATCCGTGAGGCACTCACCACAGAAAATCCTGCCGACCGCCTTGACGTTGTCATTGGCACGCAAGCGCTCCTCTCAGACGGCGTGGAATTTGCGGCACCCGGTCTGATTGTCACCGATGAGCAGCACCGCTTTGGTGTCAGACAGCGCGCCACGCTGCAGGAAAAAAACGCGCACGCGCATATGCTTGTCATGAGTGCCACGCCAATTCCTCGCTCATTGGCGCTTGCTCTCTGGGGTGACCTCGCGCTTTCCCGCATTGACGAAATGCCCGCAGGCAGACAGCGTGTTGACACCTTTGTAGTGGACGAGGGGTACCGCGCGCGATTACACGCCTTTATCAGAAAAACCTGCGCCGAGGGCGGTCAGGTCTATGTGGTCTGCCCTGCCGTCGAGGAGCGTGATGCCGAAATTGACGAGCTGATGCTCTCGGAAATCGGCGAATACGCGCCGCTTGAAAAAACGCTGCCCCCGATGAAGGCAGCTGTCACGCACGCAGAGGATTTGCGTGCCGCCCTCCCCGACCTGTCTATCGCTGTCGTGCACGGCGCGATGAAGAGCCGCGAAAAGGAAGCAGTGATGCAGGCATTTGCCGCAGGCGAGGTGCAGGTGCTGGTTTCCACCACCGTCATCGAGGTGGGTGTAAACGTCCCCAACGCCTCACTGATGATTGTGGAAAACGCAGAACGCTTTGGTCTGTCACAGCTGCACCAGCTGCGCGGACGTGTAGGCCGCGGCAAGAGAAAATCCTACTGTGTGCTGGTTTCCGATGCACTGACCACCCCCGAAAGCACCGCCGCCAGCCGCTTGGCCACGATGAAAACAACCTATGACGGCTTTGAAATTGCCGAAAAGGACCTTGCCCTGCGCGGCCCCGGTGACTTTTTGTCGGGTGCGACAGGTGACGCAATCCGCCAGAGTGGCGGCGTGAAATTCCGTCTTGCTGCCCTTTGCGACGATACAGGGCTTTTGACCGCCGCCTTTACCGAGGCAAAAAAGCTGGCAGAAAAGGACCCGGAGCTGACAAATTACCCCACCCTGCGTCAGACGGTGGACACGATGTTTACGCTGGACAGCGATACAATCAGTTAAAGGAAAAACGCCCCCATACGGGGGCGTTTTTCTGTTGATTACACTTTATCCACGGCAAGAAATGCCACGGTTTTGGGACTGGTGGGGTGGTCAAAGACCTGCTCGGGTGTACCCTGCTCCTCAATCACGCCGTCCGCCATAAAGATGACGTGGTCTGCCACATTGCGGGCAAACTCCATTTCATGCGTGACGATAATCATTGTGCGCTGCTCACGGTCCTTAAGGGACTTAATCACGCGCAGCACCTCACCCGTAAGCTCGGGGTCCAGCGCCGAGGTCGGCTCATCAAAGCAGAGCACCTCGGGGTCAAGCATCAGCGCACGGCCGATTGCCACACGCTGGCACTGACCGCCCGAAAGCTGACAGGGGTAAAAATCCGCCTTCTCGGCAAGGCCCATGCGGGCAAGCACCTCATCAGCCTTATCAGAGATTTTCTTCATCTCTGCCGCCACTGCCTCTTTGTTCTTGTGCAAGCCCTCGGCCTTCAGACGCTCCTTAGCCTGCAGCGTTGCCGCCAGCGTGAGATTGCCCTTTGCCGTATACTGCGGAAAGAGATTAAAGGACTGAAAAACAAGGCCGAAGTGCAGACGTCTGTGACGCAGCTCCTCATCGGAAAGCTTGCCCTGCCGCGAAGCCGCGTCAAGCACAGCCGCGTCGCCTACAAAAATCTCGCCCTCATCAGGGGTTTCCAAGAAATTGATGCAGCGCAGCAGCGTGGTTTTGCCGCTGCCCGACGAGCCGATGATGACGAGCACCTTGCCCTTTTCCACCGAAAAGTCAATTCCCTTGAGCACCTCGGTGCTGCCAAAGGATTTTTTGATATTCTTAATTTCCAAAAAAGCCATAGTTACACCTTAAAATACGCAAGCTTCTTCTCAATCCTGCCGAAGGCAATGGTGAGAATACCGTTGAAAATGAGATAGAAAAGACCCGCATAGAAAAGCGGCCACAAAATAACCTGTACGTTCACAATCTGCTTTGCGATGGTAAAGAGGTCAACGTGCACAACAACACTGGCAAGCGCGGTATCCTTGACGAGCGTGATAATTTCATTAGACATCGGCGGGATAATGCGCTTGACAACCTGCAAGAGCACAACCTTAAAGAAAATCTGCCTTTTGGTCATACCGAGCACCTGACCTGCCTCATACTGACCCTGAGAGATACTCTCAATGCCACCGCGGAAAATCTCCGAAAAATAGCAGGCGTAATTGATAGAGAACGCAATGCACACCATCAGAAGCTGCTGTGCCAGCGTACGAATGGGAATGCCGAGCCAAAGGCCGGGGCCATAAGCAAACACAATGATCTGCAGCATCAGGGGAGTGCCCCTTATAACCCAGACAAAGCCTCTGCACAAAACGTTCAGAGGCTTAAATCCGGACATAGAGCCAAATGCGATAATCAGACCAAAAGGAATAGCCGCGAGCAGCGTAATGGCGAAAATGGCAAGTGTATAGCCAAAGCCGCCGAGCAACTCTGCAGTAATCTGCCAAAAGGTCATTATTCAGCGGTCTCCTTCACGACGCAGCTCATACCTGCGGAGCCGTCCTCGGCGCCGATGATGGCCTTCTTCATATCCTCGGTGGACGCGTACTTATCCTTGTCCTCCTTGCGGATAACAGCAACCTGCTTGTTGTTCATGTAGGGAATGGAAACCTCCATCTCTGCCTGACGCTCAGGGGTGATGGTCATACCGTTCCAGATGCAGTCAATCGTCTTAGCCTTGAGTGTTGCCTCCTTGGTGGACCACTCAATGACCTCAAACTGTACCTGAAGACCAAGCTTGGTGGCAACTGCCTTTGCAAGCTCGATATCAAAGCCGATGAGCGCGCCGTCCTTTTCGTACGCGATGGGAGCGAAAATGGTGTAGCCGACGATGAACTTGCCCTCACCGACGATGTAATTCCAGTCAACCATTTCGTCCGCAGTGAGCGGTGCTACGGTTGCATTCTTATCAATGCAAACCTCGCTCTTCAGACCGTACTTATCGGCAATCGTGTCAACGGTGCCGTCCTTGGCAAGGTCAATCAGTGCCTGGTTAATCTTCTTGGTAAGACCGCTGCCCTTGCGTGCGGCGATGCCATACTGCTCGGTTGCAAGCACGAGGTCCTCGACAATCATCAGGCTGCCCGCATAAGTGGTGTCCTGGCTCATGTAGTAGCCTGCCATGACGCTATCCATAACGCCAACATCAATCGACTTGGCATTCAGCTGAAGCAGAACGTCCATCTGAGAGTTCAGCGGGGAAAAGCTCTTACCGAAGTTCAAATCCTGCTTTTTGCAGGAAGCCAAGGTAAATACGCAGGTTGCCATCATCAGCAGAGCCAGCGCAAATGTGAGAATTTTTTTCATGGTGATTTCTCCGTTTCTTGTATTGCTTTATCACTTTACCATAATAAAGTACACCTATCATATCACTTTCGAGGGCGTTTGTCAACCCCTTTTTTACTTTTTCCGAAATATTTTTATACACAGGCGCGCGTGTGCACGAAAATATCATTCGCTGATGATAAAGAAGAAGACCGCTGCAGCGGTCTTCTTTATTTCAGCACTTTTTGGCACGGATTGTACGCTCGGTATTTCTGATAGCGCACAGCGTCTTATCGGGGCGGTGATATGCCACGTAATAGGAAATGACATTCACCACTGCAAGCTGCGCCACGCGGAAATTAAGCGCCAGAATATTGTGCGAAACCTCATCGGACGAGGTGTACAGCAGAATATCGCTGCACGCGTGAATGGGGGATTTACCTGCGTGGGTAAGCGCAATTACCGTAGCGCCGTTTTTGCGCGCAATTTCGCAGGCATCAATGATATCCTTTGACGCACCCGAATGGGAAATCGCCAGCACCACATCATTTTCTGTCAGATGGGAGGCGGCAATCACCTGCATATGATTATCGGAATACATCACAGCCGAGAGCCCCGCGCGCAGGAACTTATATTCCGCGTCCTTGGCAATCGGCGCAGAGTTTCCAAGTCCGAAAATTACAATGCGCGAGGCCTGCAAAATGCGCTCACACGCCGCCTGCAAGGAAGCAGCGTCCAGCATATCTCTTGTTTTTTCAAGCGTACAATAAATATCGTTACAAACCTTATCAAAAACCTCGGTCGCACTGTCCGCAATATCAATCGTGGTGCTGACACCCGTTGCATTGCCCTCCTGTGCCAAGGAAATTTTCATGTCCTGATACCCACTGAAGCCAAGACGCCTTGCAAAGCGCACGATAGTCGCCTCACCGCACCTGCAGCGCTGTGCCAAATCGACAATCGAAAGCGGAATAATCTCCCCCGGATTGTCAAGCAGCCAATCGGCAATTCGTTTCTCCGCGCTGCCCATTTTATCGTACAGGATTTTAATATTCAACATTGTTTTTTCCATAGGGTCACCTCTTTCCTTTTCCCCTCTATTATACTGTATCTTATCACTATTTGTCAAATATCTTTTTCAAAAATGCAAAATTTTGAAAATAATTTTCATTCCGGCGAAGTGGAGTTCCTCTGCGGAAAGATACCTGAAAAAGCCCTTGACTTATGGGTACAAAAGGAGTAGAATAGACAAGGCTATTACAAACACAAGGACGATACAGCATGACAAAAAAATCATATTTTCTGCGCGGCATACGCGACGGAATGCCCATTGCCATCGGCTATTTTGCCGTGGCCTTTGCACTGGGCATCAAGGCGACCGCCGCAGGGCTGACCGCACTGCAATCCGCCCTGCTCTCACTGCTTAATTTAACCTCGGCAGGCGAGGCCGCCGGCATCACTCTGCTCGGTGCGGGCACCACCTATATTGAGCTTGCCTTCACACAGCTGGTTATCAATGCACGTTACCTGCTCATGTCCTGCGCGCTCTCCCAGAAAATTGCCCCCAAGGAGAGTATTTTACACCGCCTGCTTGTCGGCTACGGCGTGACAGATGAAATCTTTGGTGTTTCCGCAGCGCAGGAAACGCCCCTCTCCCCCTATTACAGCTACGGTGCAATTGCCGTGGCAGCACCCGGTTGGACGCTTGGTACGCTGCTTGGTGCCGTTATGGGCAACATTCTTCCCACACGCGCCGTCGCCGCACTTGGTGTGGCACTCTTTGCCATGTTCCTGGCTATCATTCTGCCGCCCGCCAGAAAAAGCCGCGTCATTGCAGGGCTCGTGGCAATTTCCATGGCAGCAAGCGCGGGGCTTACCTTTATCTGTCAGCATTTCTCGCTTACGTGGTTTACCGAGGGCTTCCGCATCATCACCCTGACGGTTGTGATTTCGCTCGGTGCCGCGCTGCTCTTCCCACTGAAGGAAACCGAGGAGGTGCAAGATGACTGTAACTAACATCTGGCTTGCCATTCTCTTAATGGCAGGCGTCACTTACCTCATTCGCGTATCTCCCCTGGTACTGATTCGCCGCGAAATCAAGAGCCCCGTCATTCGCTCCTTCCTGCACTACGTCCCCTATGTCACGCTTTCGGTGATGACCTTCCCTGCCATTCTGTTTGCCACAAGCACCATTTGGTCTGCGCTTGCAGCCTTGCTCGTGGCAGCGGCGCTTGGCCTTAAGGGCTGTAAGCTGCCCGTGGTTGCTGCGTGCGCGTGCATCGTGGTATTTTTGGCGGAGTTGATTCCGTTTTAATAAAAACCGCGCAGAGCATACGCTTCTGCGCGGTTTTTATTACGGTACAACGTCGGCCGCCAGCGACGCTTGCAGCATCTCTGCGGTCACGGTAGCTTGCGGATTTTCCGCAGTCAAAAGCCAGAGCTTGACAAATGCGGCAATTGGCGCAAGTCCGAAAATCGGCTCTATACCAAGCTCTTCAAACACGCGTGTGCTTTCATAGGTCGCCCCCTCGGCAACGCCTGTCAAAAACACCTTCACACCCTTTGCCTTTGCCGCCTTGAAAAATTCCTCTGCACCTTGCTCGGCAGTGTTTATCGTGCCCGAATGATAGGACTCGTGCAGCAGATACCGCACACCCGCAGGCAGCGCGGAATACGGATTACCGGGATAGGCGAAAAGTCTGCATATCCCGTCACAGGTGGCGGTAAAATGTGCCGCAGACAGCGTCCCGCCCGCATCGGGCAGTGCACGGTAATCGGGATTTTCGCAAAATGCGCCCTCGGCAGGAAAATGCCCAAAAAAGCTATCAAAGATGCTATATACGCCGTCAGAGAACGCAGGGCTTGCCAAAAGGCGCGCGCCGCGATGAATTTTCAAGGCCTCTCCCTTATTCTGATAAGAAACGAACACGCCCGACCTGCCGACCTCACGGATAAAGCGAATCGCACCGTGCAGATTTGCAAGTCCATTGGCAGTGGGGCTTTCAATCGGCTGATTGCTGCTGACAAGCAGCACGGGAATTTCTGCATCGGCAAGCGTATAAGCGAGCGCCGCCGCAGAATATTGCAGGGTATCGGTGCCGTGGGTGACGACAATCCCGTCATACCCTGCCGACAGCTGTGCTCTGACGCTTTCACAAAGCAAGCGGATTGTATCACCCGTGTTGCTTTCACTGAGTGCCAGATACGGCGTTTCGGTGGTATAATCAAAATCCATACCGTAAATTTCACGGTAGCGCTCCAGCAAGAGATACGGCTTTTTTCCGTCAATGCCAATCACATCGCCGTGCGCGGTGCACCCAATCGTGCCGCCTGTAAACATAAAGAGTATTTTCATTTCTCTACTCCTTTTCTTGATACCATTATTATAGCATATTTTTGTGATAATACAAGTGGGGCAGAAAAAAGGGCAGACCGTGTCTGCCCTTTTTCCTTATTCAAGCTCAAACGCACCGGTATAAAGCTGATAATAAACGCCCTTGTCGGCAATCAGCTTTTCGTGGTTGCCACGCTCAATGATACGACCGTGGTCAAGCACCATAATCACGTCGGAGTTCATGACGGTGGAAAGACGGTGCGCTATCACGAATACCGTTCTTCCCTCCATCAGCTTATCCATACCGCGCTGCACGATAGCCTCGGTACGGGTATCAATCGACGAGGTTGCCTCATCAAGAATCATCACAGGCGGGTCTGCCACGGCAGCACGCGCAATGGCAATCATCTGTCTTTGACCCTGCGAGAGGTTGGCACCGTTGCCCGAAAGATCAGTATCATACCCTCTCGGCAGACGGGTGATGAAATCATCGGCACCGACCAGCTTGGCTGCCGCGCGACACTCCTCATCGGTGGCATCAAGGCGGCCGTAACGGATATTATCCATAACCGTGCCTGTAAAAAGGTTGGTATCCTGCAATACGATGCCAAGCGAGCGACGAAGGTCGTCCTTTTTAATCTTATTGATATTGATACCGTCATAGCGGATTTTGCCGTCGGCGATATCATAAAAGCGGTTGATGAGGTTGGTAATCGTTGTTTTACCCGCACCCGTGGCGCCTACAAAGGCGACCTTCTGTCCGGGCTCTGCATACACGCTGACATCGTGCAGGACGGTCTTGCCCTCCACGTAGGCGAAATCCACCTCGGTGAGGCGCACATCACCGCGGAGTAGCGTATAGGTCACGCTGCCGTCCGCCTGGTGGGGGTGGCGCCAAGCCCAGAGGCCCGTGCGCTCGGGGGTTTCGGTCAGGTTGCCGTTCTCATCGTATTTTGCATTGACCAGCGTGACATAGCCCTCGTCAGCCTCAGGCTCCTCGTCCATCATCGCAAACAGACGCGTACCGCCCGCCATACCCATAACCACGGCGTTAATCTGCTGTGAGGCCTGGTTGACGTTACCGGTGAACTGCTTTGCCATACCGAGGAAGGGTACGATAATACTGATGCTGAATACAGGGAAGGCACCCAGCGAAAAATTGCGCAGGCCCGAAAGCAGGAAAATACCGCCTGCCACAGCCATCAGCACGTAAAGAATATTACCGATATTGCCGATAATCGGCCCAAGCGTATTGGCATAGGCGTGTGCATGTGCCGTATCCGAGAAAAGTGCCGCGTTCAGCTCCTCAAAGGCCTCCTCGGTCTTATCCTCGTGGTTAAAGACCTTAATGACCTTCTGGCCACTCATCATCTCCTGCACAAAGCCCTCGGCACGTCCCATTGCCTGCTGCTGGCGCACGAAATATTTGGCGGAGCCGCCACCAATCTTTTTCGACACCAGCACCATTGCCACCACACCGACAAGCAGCACCATCGTCATCGGGATACTGTAATACAGCATCACGGCGAAGACCGAAAGCAGAATAACCACCGAGTTCAAGAGCGACGGCATCGCCTGCGATACCAGCTCACGCAACGCGTCGATGTCGTTGGTGTAATGACTCATAATATCGCCGTGCCTGTTGGTATCAAAATAGCGAATGGGGAGATTCTGCATCTTGTCAAAGAGCGTACGGCGGAGCTTGCAAAGGAAGCCCTGGGTAATCACCGCCATAAGCTGTGTCTGCAGGATAATTGCCACCAGAGAAATGACATAAAAGACACCGAGTAAAATGACCTTGGGGACAATGTTTTCTGCCGCCACCTCCCAGGCAAGCTTGCTTGCCTGAGCAACCTCAATTTCAGCAATGACCTGCTGCATAAAAATCGCAGGCAGCGCCGCGGTAACGGCAGAAACAAGGATACATACGATAACGATAGGGACTAAGACGGGATAAAACCGAAAGAGCATGGAGAGCGCACGGCCAAGCACCTTGGCATTCGGCTTCGGACGTCCCGGCATCATGGGCTTACTCATTCTCATCGCCTCCCTTCGTCTGCTGCGAGTGGATTTCGCGATAAATCTCGCAGGTTGCAAGCAGCTCATCGTGCGTGCCTGCTGCGGCAATCGTGCCGTTTTCCATAACCAGAATCAGGTCGGCGCTTTCCACCGATGCCACACGCTGTGCAATAATAATCTTGGTGGTTTCGGGAATGTAGGAGGCAAAGCCTGCACGAATCATCGCATCGGTCTTGGTATCGACCGCGCTGGTGGAGTCATCGAGAATCAGGATTTTCGGCTTTTTCAAAAGCGCGCGTGCAATACACAGGCGCTGCTTCTGACCGCCCGACACATTGGTGCCTCCCTGCTCAATATACGTATCATATCCCTCGGGAAACGCCGACACAAAGTCGTGCGCCTGCGCGAGGCGACAGGCCTCTACAAGCTCCTCATCGGTGGCATGCTCGTTACCCCAACGCAGATTTTCCTTAATGGTACCCGAGAACAGCTGATTCTTCTGCAGCACCATTGCCACAGCATCGCGCAGCACAGTCAGGTCATACTCACGCACGTCAACACCACCCACGCGGACGGTGCCGACCGTGGCGTCATAAAGACGCGGTATCAGCTGCACGAGCGAGGATTTACCCGAGCCCGTACCTCCGAGAATGCCGACGGTCATACCCGACTTGATATGCAGATCAATACCCGACAGAGAATTGCGCTTGGCGGTGCTGGCATACTTGAAGTCAACGCCGTCAAAATCAATGCTGCCGTCTGCCACCGTCATCACGGGGCTTTCGGGATTGTGAAGCGTCGGCTCCTCGCGCAGCACCTCATCAATGCGCTTCATCGACTCGGCGGACATCGTGAGAATCACGTAGATCATCGAGAGCATCATCAGGGACATCAGTACCTGCATACCGTAGGTCAGCATTGCGGAAATCTGACCGACGTCCACGCCCGCCCTGCCCTCAATCGCCATACGGGAGCCGACAAGCAACACGAAAATCATATTGAAATACATGCAAATCTGCATAATGGGGCGGTTCCAGGCAACGATGCGCTCCGCCTTGACAAAGTCATCGCGGATATCCTTGGAGGCTGCGCCGAACTTTTCCTTTTCATATTCCTCACGGGAAAAGCCCTTGACAACGCGCATGCCGCGTACGTTCTCCTCAATCGACTCGTTCAATCGGTCATACTTGCGGAAGACACGGCGGAAGGAGGGCATTGCCTTTTTGCCGACCAGCCAAAGACCAACGGCAAGCACGGGAATAATCACAACAAAGGTCATCGCGAGAGGGCCGCCCATCACGAAGGACATCACCACCGAGAAAATCAGCATCAGCGGGCTGCGAATCGCAGTGCGGATAATCATCATATAGGACATCTGCACATTCTGCACGTCGGTTGTCATACGGGTAACCAGCGAGGACGTGGAGAACTTATCGACATTTTCAAAGGAAAATGTGCTGATTTTGTGATACAGGTCGTGGCGCACGTTTTTTGCAAAGCCTGCCGAGGCGCGTGCACAGCAAACACCTGCAATACCGCCACAGGCAAGCGATATCAGTGCCATTACCGCAAGCAGCACGCCTGTGACAATAACCTCGGTCAACGCTGCCCCAGCCTTGATTTTATTGACCAGCGAGGCGGTAACAAAGGGAATCATCGTTTCAATAATTGCCTCGCCGATGATGAATATCAGCGTATACAACGTCGGCTTCTTATATTCCCGCACACAGGCGAGAAAGCGTTTGAACATAGTTTTTCCTTTCCGCGGAAGGCCGCAAAATTAGTTTAATGATAAATCAATTCGGACTTTACTATTTTACCATTCGCGCGCGTAAAAGTCAAGTAATTTATACAAATATACCTATATTTCAGTTAATCTTCACATTAAAAAATTCCCCACAGGGCTTGCCCTGTGGGGAAAACTTTACTTTTTCAGTTGTTCCTTGATGTACTTGATTTGTGCCTGCACCGATGCGGTAGAGGGGCCGCCCTCGGAAATGCGCTTGGCGACACAGGCAGAAAGATCAATGGCATCGTAGAGGTCGCCTGTAAAGAGGCTGCTGTAGCCGCGGTAGGTTTCAAGCGGCAGGGTTTCAAGAACCGCACCCGTACGGATACATTCTGCCACAATGCTGCCCGAAACACGGTAAGCATCACGGAAGGGCATACCCTTCTTGACAAGATAGTCGGCAAGGTCGGTGGCGTTGATAAAGCCCTCCTCAGCCGCCTTTCTCATACGGTCGGCGCGAACGGTCATCGTGTCAATCATCGGTGTCATCACGTCAAGGCACATCTGCACCGTTTCAGAGGCATCAAATACGCTCTCCTTATCCTCCTGCATATCCTTGTTATATGCAAGCGGCAGCCCCTTCATTGTGGTCAGCAGTGCCATCAAATCACCGTAAACGCGACCTGTCTTACCTCTGATAAGCTCTGCCATATCGGGATTCTTCTTCTGGGGCATAATGGAGGAGCCCGTGGTGTAGGCGTCAGACAGCTCAACAAAGCGGAACTCCCAGCTTGACCAAAGAATCAGCTCCTCGGAGAAGCGGGAGAGGTGCATCATCAGCACCGAGCAGGCGCTCATAAAATCAAGGCAAAAATCTCTGTCGGAAACACCGTCAATGCTGTTGCGGCAGATATCGGCAAAGCCGAGCTCCTGCGCCTCAAAGCGGCGGTCAATGTCATAGGTGGTGCCTGCAAGCGCACAGGAGCCAATCGGACAGACGTTCATGCGCGCGGCTGCGTCCTCAAAGCGGGACTTATCACGGAGCAGCATCATGGCATACGCCAGGATATGGTGCGAGAAAACAATGGGCTGTGCGCGCTGCATATGCGTGTAGCCGGGCAGAATACACTTGTCATATTTTGCCGCCTTCTTCGCAAGCACCTCAATCAAGGACACGATTTTATCAACAATTTTTGAGGTTTCATCGCGCAGATACATACGCAAATCCAGTGCGACCTGGTCGTTACGGCTTCTTGCCGTGTGCAGCTTTTTGCCAACGGCGCCAAGGCGCGTGGTCAGCTCCTGCTCCACGAACATATGGATATCCTCACAGCTCTCATCAAACGCCAGCTTGCCGCTTTCCAGGTCGGCAAGAATCCCTGCAAGCCCTGTAATCAGCTCCTCGGATTCCGCAGCCGAGATAATCCCCTGCCTGGCGAGCATTGCTGCGTGCGCCATACTGCCTGTGATATCCTGCTTATACATTTTGCGGTCGAAGTGCAGGGACGAATTGAAATCATCTGCCAGCTTCTCGGTTTTACCTGCGGTTCTGCCCGCCCACATTTTTGCCATTTTTTCTACCTCGTAAAACTATCGTTAAACACATTACGGGGGACACCTATACAGATGCCCCCTGTAAATCTATCAATTACTTGTTCTTCTCCCTCACCTGAGCCTGAACCTTGATAGGCAGACCGAAGAGGTTAATAAAGCCGTTTGCGTCGGTGTGGTCATAATCGCTCACGCCAAAGGTTGCAAGCTCCTCGCTGTAAAGCGTGTAGGGACTCCAGACACCTGCGTTAATCATATTGCCCTTGTAAAGCTTCAGGCGAACCTTACCGGTAACGGTTTCCTGCGTCTTGTCAACGAACGCGGAAAGCGCCTCGCGCAGGGGCGTGAACCACTGGCCGTTGTATACAAGCTCCGCAAAGGTGACGGAAAGCTTTTCCTTTTCGTGCATCGTAAGCTTATCCAGGCAGATAGACTCAAGCACGCTGTGCGCCTTGTAGAGAATGGTGCCGCCGGGCGTTTCATAGACGCCGCGACACTTCATGCCGACAAGGCGGTTCTCCACGATGTCAAGCAGACCGATGCCGTTGGCACCGCCAATCTCGTTAAGGGCAAGGATAATCTCCTTGGCACTCATCTGCTTGCCGTCAAGTGCAACGGGCTTACCCTGCAGGAACTCAATCTCAACATAGGTAGGCACGTCAGGCGCCTGCAGGGGGGACACACCCATTTCAAGGAAGCCCTTCTTCTCATACTGAGGCTCAAGACCGGTATCCTCAAGGTCAAGACCCTCGTGAGACAGGTGCCAGAGGTTCTTATCCTTAGAGTAGTTGGTTTCGCGATTAATCTTCAGCGGAACATGATGCGCCTCTGCATACTCAATCTCCTCCTCACGGGACTGAATCGTCCACTCACGCCAGGGAGCGATAATCTTCATATCGGGAACAAAGTGCTTGAACGCAAGCTCAAAGCGCACCTGGTCGTTGCCCTTGCCGGTGCTGCCGTGGCAGACGGCATCAGCGCCCTCCTTGATTGCAATCTCGGCAATTGCCTTTGCAATGCAGGGACGTGCATGGCTGGTGCCAAGCAGATACTCCTCATATTTTGCGCCTGCCTTCAGACAGGGAATGATGTACTCGTCAACATACTCATCGGTGAGGTCAAGCACGTAAAGCTTGGAAGCGCCGGTTGCCAGTGCCTTTTCCTCAAGGCCCTCAAGCTCGTCAGCCTGACCGACGTTTGCAGAAACTGCGATTACCTCACAGTTATCGTAGTTCTCCTTGAGCCACGGAATGATAATGGAGGTGTCAAGACCGCCGGAATAAGCGAGAACAACCTTTTTGATACCCTTGTTTGCCATGATAAAATCTCCTTAAAAAACCTGTTCGCCAAGGGGGCGAATTTGAATATGACACTATCATAGCACTTCACCTCACGTTTGTCAAGCACTTTTTTGAATATTTTTTCACTTTTTTCGATTTTTTTGAAAAAGCAACAAAAATAGGTGTGCAAAAGGCAGAACTACGGCGAAAAGGGGGCATTTTAATAGCAAATTTCTTATTAAATTATAACTTTTCAGATGTTTACGGGCGCGCACTCTTTGCGCGCCTTGCGCGCGCACGCGTGTCGTTTACTCCCGCCAAGCGGCGCTCTTGCAAAAAACAGTGAATATTTTTTCGGATTATTCATAAAAATATACAAACTGCCGCGAGAGGATTTACCCGTAGGTTCCTCTCGCGGCAGCGGAGCATTACATCTCCTCGATTGCGTCCTCGGAGCGAAAAATAAGAGAAATGCACCAAACGCCCGCCAACGCAACAATGGTGTAAATGATGCGGGCAAGCAGCGAGCCTGCGCCACCCGTAATCCACGCCACCAAATCAAAGCTGAACAGACCAATGGAGCCCCAGTTCAGCGCGCCGACCACCACAAGAATCAGCGCAATACGGTCAATCAAAGTCATGGCCTTTACCTCTTTTCCGAGCGCAAAGCTGCTGCTTTACGCCTCGCCATATAGTTTTGGCAATATTTTTTGTTTCAAACGCGGCAAAAACTGCCGATTTATTTACAGATTGATTTTTTTGTGTTATACTATATAAGAGTAAGGAAAGGGGGTGAGGTTATGTATCCCGACATCGCAAAAAAAATTCCGTCCTACGTGCATGATATTCTGATAAGGCTTGCGGAAAACGGCAAGCAGGGCTATCTGGTCGGCGGCAGTCTGCGCGATATACTGCGCGGCGTCGTGCCGCACGATTTTGACCTCACCGCAAGCGCGACGCCCGATGAAATGCTGATGCTCTTCAAGGACTACCGCACCATTCCCACAGGGCTGGCACACGGCACGGTCACCGTTATGGCAGCGGGAAACCCCGTGGAAATCACCACGCACCGCACCGACGGCGCTTATACCGATAGCCGCCACCCCGACAGCGTGCGCTTTACCGACTGCATCGAGGAGGACCTTGCCAGACGCGATTTTACCGTCAATGCTATGGCGTGGAACGACACGCGCGGTCTGATTGACCCCTTTGGCGGCGCGCGCGATCTCGCCTGCGGCATTTTGCGTGCAGTGGGCAATCCCCACACCCGCTTTACCGAGGACGCGCTGCGTATTCTGCGCCTTTTTCGCTTTGCTGCAGGACTTGATTTTTCCATTGAGGAAGAAACCCGACAGGCAGCTGCCGCGTGCGCTGCAGGGCTTTCCGACATTTCGGTGGAGCGTATTCTTGCCGAGCTTTCCCGCACCGTAACGGCACCCGCTGCCGCAAAGGGGCTGCGCGCATTGCTTGATGCAGGTACTGCCCCCTACGTGTTTTTTGACTGCACGATTGACGAGGCAGCACTTGAAGCGCTTGATAAGCTCCCCGAAAACGCCCCCCTGCGCCTGGCTGCGCTGCTGCACCAAAACACCCCAGATAAGCTTGAGGCATTGGCAAAGCGCTGGCACGCCTCCAACGTCTTTACAAGGGCGCTGACCGCCGCTGTTAAGGCGCTCCGCCTGCCGATTCCCGAAAGCCCTTACGCAGCAAGGCGCTTTGTCTGCACGCAATATCCGCATTTTGCAGACGGACTTTTGCTCCGTGCGGCACTTTGGGGTGAGGATACAAGCAGCGCACTTGACCTCTGCCGCCGCGTTCTGGCGGACGGAACAGCCGTTGAAATACGCCGCCTTGCCGTCAACGGACGCGAGCTGCAGGACGCACTTGGTGTACGCCCTGCCAAAACAGGCAAATTACTTGCCCGCTTGCAGGAGCTTGTCTGGGAGGAGCCTGCAAGAAACCGCCGCGAAGCCCTCCTTGCGCTCGCGCGCAATATTCTCGAAAAGGAGAAGGATTTTTATGAGTGAAATTTTATTTGAGCAGCTGCAATACCCCGCAGCAGACGGCAAAAGCACCGCGCATGCCTACATCTGGGCACCGCGCGACACTGAGCCGCGTATGATTTTACAGCTGTCGCACGGTATGTGCGAATATGTGGAACGCTACGATGCCTGGGCACGCCGCTTTGCCGAGCAGGGCATCATCTTTTGCGGCAACGACCACATCGGTCACGGCCGCACCGCGCCCGATGCCGATTCCCTCGGCTACACCGCGCCGCGCGGCGGTGCCGATATGCTGGTAGAGGATTTGCACACGCTGACAGGTCTGATGCGTGCGCGTTATCCCAACCTGCCCATCGTACTATACGGTCACAGTATGGGCTCCTTTGCGGCAAGAATCTATCTCACGCGCTACGGCGATGAGCTGGCAGGTGCGCTCATCAGCGGCACGGCAGGCCCCGGGCAGCCCACAGGTATTGCGCGCTCTCTTGCACACACCATTGCAAGAATCCGCGGTGACCGCCACCGCAGCAAGCTTCTCACCGCGCTGGCATTTGGGGCTTACAACAAGCGCTTTGCCGAGGAAAACGACCCCGCCTCCTGGCTGACCCACACCGAGCAGGTGCGCGCTGCATACACAAGCGATGCCTGGAGCAGCTTCATCTTTACCGCAGCGGGCTACGAGACCCTCTTTTCCCTGCTTGGCGCCGTATCAAGCAAAAAATGGGCGAAGGCGGTGCCGAAAAGCCTCCCCATTCTGCTTTTTGCGGGCGACGAGGACCCTGTCGGCAACTACGGCCGCGGCGTGCACGCCGTCTGGCGCCGTCTAATCGATGCGGGCTGCAACGCCGAGCTTAAGCTTTACGAGGGCGGCAGACATGAAATGCACAACGAGCCGAATGCCGATGAGGTCTTTGCCGACCTGCTCTCCTTCCTTGCAAGAATTCCCATGCCAATCACCGAATAAGGAGCACTTCTATGAGCTTTGACAGAATTAAAAATACAAAAGGGCGCCTGCTTGGCATTGACTTCGGCGAGGCGCGCACAGGTCTTGCCATTTCCGATGCCTCCCGCCTGCTTGCCACGGGTGTAGGCAATATCAAGGGGGGCGGTCTTGAAAAATCCGTCGAGGCCGTTGCCGCCGTTGTTGCTGCCGAGCGCATTGTCGGCATCGTGCTGGGGCTGCCCGTCAATATGAACGGCAGCGAGGGGCCGCGCGCCGCGCGTATCCGCCAGTTTGCCGCATTACTCGCAGAAAAAATGCCCGATATTCCCGTGGCGCTTATGGACGAGCGTATGACCACCATGGCTGCCTCCAGATTTCTCAACGAAACCAACACGCGCGGACAGAAGCGAAAGGGCGTCATCGACACACTTTCTGCCGAGATTATTCTGCAAAACGCGCTCGACAGACTGCGCGCGCAGGCATGAGCGAAAGCCGCTTTGTCACCGTAGGGCGCGAAAGGCTTGCCTACACGCTGAACCGCCGCAGGGTAAAAAACATTACAATCCGCGTGCGCGAAAGCGGCGAGGTTGCAGTCACCGCACCCACGCGCACCACGATTGCACGCATTGAAGAAATCTTGCGCGACAAAATCACCTTTATCCGTGACGGAAAAGAAAAAATGGCAAAAAAGTGCGCCGCCGCCCCGCGTCCCCTGACGCTCTGCACAGGCGAGGTGCTCCCCATTTTCGGCGAAATGCATACCATACAAGTCGTCAGCGACGCAAGGTGTCGCGCAGGGGCTATCAACGGCGTGCTTTATCTGGCGGTCAAAAATCCCGCAGATGCTGCCGAGCGCTACCGCTGCTTTCTCGACTTTCTCGATAAAACGGCGCGCGCCTATTTTCCCGATGCCGTGGCAAGAGCGCTGCCCCAATTTTTGCCAAAGCCGCCGAAGGCGCCGACCCTCTCTTACCGCACTATGAAGACAAGGTGGGGCGTTTGCAATTACAACAAGCAAAAAATCACCTTCAACCGCCGCTTGGTATTTTTCCCCCCGCACCTCATTGAATATGTTGTGTATCACGAACTGGCACATTTTCACCACCCCAACCACAGCAAGGATTTCTGGCAATTTCTTACCGCCCGTATGCCCGATTGTCAAAAACGGCGTGAGGCATTAAACGATTACAAAACACCTGCTTTTGCCGCAGAAAACAAATAAAACCGCCCCGCGACCAAGGTCGCGGAGCGGTTTTTTATCATATGAAAATCAGAATGCCACCAGCAAGCAAATCATATTGGTAAGGAAGAGCGCCAGCATCAAGAGGAACATCACCAGTGCAACGACGCGCAGCTTGGAGCGCGGCGCGCGGAGTGGCCCCATGATATAAAAGGGCACCGCTGCCACCGAAAAGCAGCCCTGAAGCAGAAAAAAGATGATAAAATACAGCAAAAGCACTGCGCCGCCGATAGAATCACCGGCCGTTTCACCGGAAAATGCAATCAGCGAATTACTGCAAAAGACAACCGCAAGCACACCCCAGATGAGGGCAATCACGCAAAGCACCGTTGCAACAATGAAAAATATTTTTTGCATTTTACTCATAGTATATCCTCCTTTATTTACCTACACAAAAATGTGAAAAGATATCGGCAATAATATCCTCTCCCACGGCACGTCCATCAACCTCACCGACAGCCGCAGCAGCAAGCTCTGCCACCACGCAGGCAGCATCAAGCGGCATACCCGCATCGAGCAGAAAAATGGCATCTTGCAGGGAGTCCATCGCACGTGTGAGCGCAGCATGCTGTCTGGCACTCGCAACAATGGCATCGTTTGCAAGGTCAAGCTCACCCATACGATACAGCGCGGAAACCGCCTGCACCAGCGCGGAAATTTCCCCCGTTTTGGCACTAACCGCAACGGTAGGATAACCGCAATCGCGGTAAAGGTCCTCCCTTGCCGCGGTCTTATCCTGCTTGTTCAGCACCAGCACGACAGTGCCCGCCGCGCGTGACAGACGCGTCAGAAAAGCATCAATCTCCCCGTCGCGCGGTGCAGATGCATCAAGCACGGCAAGCACCAGCTCGGCACGGTCAATTGCCGCATCGGCACGTGCTACACCAATCTGCTCCACGGCATCTTCGGTTTCACGCAGACCCGCCGTATCCGAAAGACGGAGTGTCACATTACCAAGCGATACCGTTTCGGTCAGGGTATCGCGCGTAGTGCCAGCGATATCGGTGACAATGGCGGCATCGTGTCCCACAAGGGCATTATAAAGCGTGGATTTACCTGCATTGACAGGGCCGCAAATGACGGTTTCTATCCCCTCGCTGACCGCGCGCCCCGTATGCCAGGTGTCGGCCAAGACCCTTATCCGTGCGCAGACCGCGGCAAGCGCCGCGCGCAGCTCTGTCGGATTCATCGAGGCAAGGTCCTCATCGGGAAAATCAATTTTTGCATAAATATCTGCCAGAATGGCGGTCAAGCTGCTGTAAATCTCGCGCGCGGCATCGGCAAGCCTGCCCGAAAGTCCGCCGCGTGCCAGTGCCAGCTGTCCCTTTGTGCCCGCATCAAGCAGGGCACCCAGTGATTCCGCCGCAGAAAGTCCCATTTTGCCGTGCAGGACGGCGCGGGCGGTAAACTCACCCGCCTCCGCCATACGCGCACCCGCCGCAAGCAAGGCTGCCAGCACCGATTCGGTAACAAGTACGCCGCCGTGGCAGGAAATTTCTGCCACGTCCTCCCCTGTAAAGGAGGCTGGCGCCTTGAAAAAGGTCACCAAGCCCTCATCAAGCAAATCTCCCGCAGGTGTGCATATTTTGCCCAAACAAGCACGACGGGGGGCGTTCTCCGGCACTGCGCCAAGGGGGACAAATACGCGGGACAAAATCTCCCTTGTTCCCTCTCCCGATATGCGCAGCACGGCGATGCCGCCCTTGCCACGCGGCGTGGATATGGCTGCTATGGTATCAAAAATCTTCATAAAAACACAACACGGCATCAAGCAATCCCTTACCGGAATGACCCGACACCGTGTCCTTTACTTTTTAGAATTCGGCAAACTCGTCAAACTCGCCTGCAGTTGCGACGGGTGCGGTTGCCTCGGTGTCAAGGTACATCACAACCTTGCGGTTGTTCTCACTGCCGATAGAATTGGTGGAGACACCGGGAATGTGCTGCACCTCGGAGTGAATGATGCGACGCTCGTAGGGGTTCATCGGCTCAAGCATCACGCTCTTTTTGTAGCGGAGCACCTGCTCAGCCTTTCTGCGGGCAAGTGCACGCAGGGTTTCCTCACGCTTTGCGCGGTAGTTCTCCACATCAACGGTGATGCGACAGTAATCGCGTTTCTCACCCGCAATCTTCTTGTTTGCGGCAAGATTGGCAAGGTACTGGAGCGAATCAAGCGTATCGCCGTGGTGACCGATGAGCGCACCTACGCCCTCGCCCTCCACACGAATCAGCTTATTCTCGTCCTTGGCGTCGCCCTCAACAAGGGTAACGGTTGCATCAATGCCCATACCGTGCACCAGCGAGCGAATCAGCTCGACAGCGGCGTGTACGCCACGGGGACGGTAAGTGGCGGTAATCTTGGCGGGAGCTGCGCCAATACCGAGGAAGCCCTTCTTCGGCTCCTCTATAACAGTATACGTGATAGCCTCAGCAGAGGGAGCACCCAGCTCAAGCACCGCCTTTGCGACTGCCTCCTCCACGGTCTTGGCCGTCAGGGTCATTTCTTTTATCATCTGAGATTCCTCACTTTTTCTTTTTCTGGTCGTCCTTGCGGTCAGCCTTCAGATTGGGGACCGCGGGTGTTTCCTCGGCAGAAGCCTCCTCGACAGCGGTTTCCTCTGCGGGTGTCTCAGCATCAGCTGCGGGCTTTGCCTTGTCCTCCTCTACCTTGTCGGGTACGGTGGGGGGCAAGGGCTCATCATCAGCATCAATATAATGGAGAGATCTGACCTTGACACCACTCTTGGTGACGCGCTCGCCTGCCTGCTTGCGCTCGGTCTTAGCCTTACCCTTCAGCGCACGCTCAGCGGCCTTATAGTCCTCCTCGGTGAACACAGGCAAAGGCATCGTCTTAGACAGAATAAACTGCTTCAGCGTGGTGAGCAGGCTCTTGAAAATCCAGTAAATGCCGACAGCGGCGGGCACAATGAATGCGATATATACGCTCATCAGAGGCATACCGATATCCATCACATTGTTGGAGCAGCCCATCTGTGCGTCCTGCATGGCAGGCTGATAGGTGAACTTGCGGGTCAGCTTCATGCTGAAGAAATAGAATACAAAGGTCAGAATGGGAACAAGCACCAGAATACTGGTGAAGGTGGGCACCTGACCCATATTGATACCAAACACGTTAAAGTTGGGAATGTCTACGCCCTTCAGCTGCTCATAGCAAGCGGTGGAGTTTGAGAAGAAGGCGAAGTTCTGCAGACCGTCAAGCTTATCGCCCGCCTGAGAAATCATCTCAATAGTACCGCGGTTGGTGCCGAGGTTCAGACCAAGACCGCCTGCAGCCTTTGCGGTGTTACAGTAAACGGTCAGTGCATTGGATACACCCTGTGCCAGACCCAGCACGTAGCGAAGCGGGTCAATTACAATACGGTAAAGCGCCAGAATAATGGGAAGCTGAATCAGGAGAGGCAGGCAGCCACCCATGGGGTTAAAGCCCTCCTCCTGGTACATCTTCTGAATTTCCTGCGCCATTTTCTGCTGCGTAGCCTGGTCGTTACGACCCTTGTACTTGTTGCGGATTGCCATTTCCTTGGGACGCATCTTCGCCTGCTTGATAGAGTTCTTCTGCTGCTTGATGCCGAAGGGAATCATCAGCGCCTCTACCACGATAGCAAAGATAAAGAGTCCAAGGACGTAGCTGCCGCCTGTGATATTGGTGAGCAGCTTCATAAACCAGCCGATGCCAATCAGAATCTTATCAAGGAATTTGTTTTCCGCCTCGACCTCGATTTTATTCTCTGCAGCCATCAGGGTCACAACACGAAGCGCCTGTGCATCGTCTGCCACAAGCTGCGCATAAAGCTCATTGTACTTGACAATATCAGAGTCATCGGTGGGCTTAACACGGTCAAGTGCAGCCTTAATACCTGCCTTGTCAACCACCTTCAGGTCGGGGGCATCGGCAGAGGCGTCAAAGCCCTCCGCAGTCATATTGTAACCACGGGTTGCAGCGATGAAAACGGTACGAGCAGAGTACGGCGCAGGGCGTTTTTTTGCGTCAAGCTGCGCAAAATACTGCTCCTCCAGGAGCAGAAGTCGTGCAAAATAGGTTGCCGCATCTTCCTCTGCCTTCCAGGAGTAGTCGGGGGCCTTGGAGCCACCGCCGCAAGATGTCAGGGTGAGCATTGTGCCGACAAGCATCAGCATTGCCAGCGCCAGTGCAAGTACCCGCATCAATCTTTTCTTGTTCATAGATTTTTTTCCTTTCCATGGACGGAAGCCTCGGGGGGATTTTCCCCTGCTTCACGATTGGGACGCGAAATGTCGGTGCCTTCCTGCCCGTGGCACCCGCTGCCGTCCTCACAGCACTCATCGGGAATGGGAATATCGCGCGGTCCGCGGTAGCGGAGTCCCTTTTCGGGTACGGGGTCATAGCCGCCCGCACAATAGGGATTGCAGCGCAATATGCGCCATACAGTTAAAATCAACCCCACAAAAAAGCCGCGCTTCTGAAAAGCCTCCAGCGCGTAAGCCGAGCAGCTCGGCGTAAAGCGACAGCAGGGAGAGCGCTTCAGGGGTGATAAAACCTTTCTGTAAAAGCGTATCAACCAAATACAAAGATACTTCACGACTTATCCTCAGTCATACCGAGTGCGCGGAGTGCACGCGATAGGTCGCGCGTAACGTCCGCAGTTTTTTTGCCGCGTATCTCATCACGGGCCGCCAGCACCACAAGAAAGCCCTTTTTGATGCCACAGGCCTTCTCTGCCGCACGGTATGCCTCGCGAAGGAGACGCTTTGCGCGGTTGCGCACAACAGCGCCGCCCAGTCGCTTACCGACCGAAAGGCCCACGCGATTGAGATATTGCTTTTGAGGATTTGCCAGCATCAACCTTTTGGCGGCGTAGTCACGCAGCACGTAGACGGCAACCGTTTTGGTAACGTACCGCTCGCCGCGCCTGAACGCCTTGTTGTAAAGATGATGCTCCTTGATGGCGTAGTTTTTCATGTCAACTGCCCCTTTTGCTTCCGTTTAATTTGGATAAAAATTGTTTGGGTATGCGCGCTTAACGCGCGTGCGCGCTGCGTGAAAAGAAAAGACCGACGTCTGCGACAGCCGCCAGAGACATCGGTCATTTTCTATGTGGGCGCAGGACTTAGTAAGTCAGTCTCTTTCTGCCTTTTGCGCGTCTTCTCTTCAGAACATTTCTGCCGTCGGCAGTTCTCATTCTTTTTCTAAAACCGTGCTCTTTCTTTCTCTGACGCTTTTTGGGTTGGTAGGTTCTGAGCATAGTTGGCACCTCCTTCAGGTTGGATTCGGAAGCGAAATGGGTAGCAGGCCTGTCCTGCGCCACAACGCTTTTTACAGTGACTTACTCATTATATACGGAGACGGCACAATTGTCAAGAGTTTTTTTTATTTTTGGCAATTTTTTTCAAAATTATAGATTTTATAAGGGCATTTTTGCAAAAAAGAACAAACAGGTGACACACGAATGCGTGCGCGCGTGCCACTTGCATTTTGCGCCGGAATATGCTATACTGTTGGCGCACGCAGAGATATGGCGTGTATAGAAAAGAGGACTTATGAAAATTTTGGTTCTGGGCGACATCGTTGGTGAGCGCTCACTGCAATTCCTGCAAAAAACGCTCTGGGCAAAGAGAAAGGAGCTTGGCGCCGACCTTGTCATCGCCAACGGCGAAAACGTCTGCGACATTCACGGTCTTTCCCCACGCGCGGCCGAGACGCTTTTTTCCTACGGCGTTGACTTTCTGACCTCGGGCAATCACATCTTTGACCGCCGCGACATCTACACCTTCTTAAACGACAGCCAATCCATCGTGCGCCCCTGCAATTATCCCCCCACCGCACCCGGTGAGGGCGCAAAAATTCTCACCTCGGCAGAGGGGTGGCGTATTCTGGTTGTCAACGTATCGGGCACGGTGTTCATGGAGCCGCTTGACGACCCCTTCCGCGCAGTGGAACGTGAGCTTGAGCGCGCACGCCGCACCTATGATTTTGCCCTGCTTGATATTCACGCAGAGGCCACCTCGGAAAAGCTGGCACTGGCGCGCCACTTTGACGGACGATTTGCCGCCATTTTCGGCACACACACCCACGTACAGACCGCAGATGAGCAGATTCTGCCGCAGGGCACGGGCTATATTACCGACATCGGTATGACAGGGCCCGTCAACAGCATTCTCGGTGTGACGCCTGCGGACGTCATTGAAAAGCAGCGCACGCATCTGCCGAGGCGCTTTACCGTGGCTGAAGGCGACATTGCCGCACACGGCGTGCTTTTTGACATTGACCCTGTAACGGGGCGCGCAAACGCGGTCACACGTGTGACATTTTAAGGAGTAAACGGTATGGGAAAAGTGAAATTCCGTGGGGGCGCAATGCTGGCACCGACCCCACCTGTCATGGTCAGCTGCGGCACGGCTGAAAAATCCAACATCATCACGGTTGCGTGGACGGGTATTACCAATACCGTCCCGCCCAAAACCTACATCTCGGTGCGCCCCTCCCGCCACTCCTACGCCATCATCAAGGGAAGTCGCGAATTTGTGCTGAATCTCACACCGTCCACGCTTGTTCGTGCTGCCGATTACTGCGGCACCTACACGGGCGCAAAGGTCGACAAGTTTACAAAATGCAAGCTGACCAAGCTTGCTGTTGAGGAGGTCGCGGCACCACTGATTGCGGAATCTCCCCTCTCACTCTGCTGCCGCGTGACCGACATTCTCCCCCTCGGCTCACACGATATGTTTCTTGCCGACATTGTTGCCGTATACGCCGACGATACGCTGCTTGACGAAAAGGGCAGGCTCCATATTGCCAAGGCGGGGCTCTGCGCCTATGCGCACGGTGAGTATTTTGCACTCGGCAAGCGCATCGGCACCTTTGGCTTTTCCGCCAAGAAAAAGAAAAAGCATTGAGGCTTGCCCCCACAAATCAGTGGGGGCTTTTGCAGGCATCAAAGCCCTTCTCCCGATGCTTTTGTATTTTTTGCATTTTTTGTGCTTGTATCTTGCATTTTTCCGAAAGTTATGCTATAATAAGTTCTAATCTTTTGAAAGTGAGGTCAATTCTGTGCAATTTGAGGATAAAATTATTGCAAGCGACGCAGAAAGAACAGACCTGTTGCGCGAATTGGTAGAGGAATCGGTCAGCACCTATCAAATCCCCGGTGCGGCATTTGATAACTATCACATCAAGCGTGGCCTGCGTGAGCCCGACGGCACCGGCGTTATGGCAGGCGTCACCCGTGTTTGTAACGCACACGGCTACGTTATCAATGAGGGTGAGCGCACCCCTGTGGACGGCGAGCTTTATTACCGCGGCTACCGTATGTCCACCCTTTGCGAGAATTTTGTAAAGGAAAACCGTTTCGGCTTTGCCGAGACCTGCTATCTCCTCTTTTTCGGTCATCTGCCAACCAAGGAGCAGCTTGAAAAATTCACGCGACTGATCAGCTCCTACGAGGCGCTTCCCGCGCGCTTTGACGAGGATATTCTGATGAAGGCGCCCTCCAAATCCATTATGAACAAAATGGCAACGGGCGTGCTTTCTCTTTACGCCTATGATGAGGACCCCGACACCACCACGCTGGAAAATATGCTCCGACAGAGCATGTCACTGATTGCGCGTGTACCGATTATTGCCGCACACTCCTATGCCGTGGCACGTAATGTCTTTGGCGGTCACAGCCTGAATCTGAACAATCCCCGTCCTGAGCTTTCCACCGCAGAAAACTTCCTGCGTATGCTCCGTCCCGACAAGTCCTACACCGATGAGGAGGCAAAGCTCCTTGACCTTTGTCTGGTCGTACACGCAGAGCATGGCGGCGGTAACAACTCCTCCTTCGCCTGCCGCGTCCTTTCCTCCTCCGGTACCGATACCTACTCCGCCATCAGCGCGGCAATCGGCTCCCTGAAGGGTCCCCGCCACGGCGGCGCCAACATCAAGGTGCAGGAAATGTTTGACGACATCAAGGCAGGTGTACGCAACCCGCGCGATGACGAGGAGCTGACACGCTACCTTCTCAAAATTATGGAGGGCAAGGCAGGTGACGGCAGCGGCCTCATCTACGGTATGGGCCACGCCATTTACACCAAGTCCGACCCCCGCGCCCTGATGCTCAAGCGTCACGCACGCGACCTTGCAGAAAAGAAGGGCTTTGGCGAGGATTTTGCACTGCTGGAAGCAATTGAACGCCTGACACCCGAAATCTTCCGCGAATACAAGGGCATCAACAAGCAGATGTGCGCCAACGTAGACCTTTACTCGGGTCTTATTTACCGCATGCTGAACATTCCCGAAATGATGTACACCCCCCTCTTTGCCATCGCACGCGTGGCGGGCTGGTGTGCACACCGCATGGAGGAGTTCATCACCGCCAAGCGCATTATCCGTCCTGCCTACAAGTGCATCACTCCCGGCAGAGATTACATTCCGCTTGACAAGCGCCGATAAAGTCATACCAAGGGAGCAGCCCACGCTGCTCCCTTTTTATTTTGAAAAAATCCCCTTTGCTTGCATATTCTGCCCCTATCTGGCAAAAATACTGACAACACCTTGCAAAGGAGATTAACATGAAAAAAAACAAGCTATTTGAAAAACTGCGCACCGACAAGGGTGCACGCGCCATTACGCTCACCGTAGCACTGATGCTCATTGTTCTGACTGTCATTATTGTCGCAACCGTCATCGCCAACCGTGCCCCCGTTGATGACACCCTCCCCCCTGTTGACGATACACCCGCAGGCGTAGAGGACCCCGACACGAACGGTGACCAACCAGGCGACCAGCCTGGCGGTGAGGAGCCCCCTGCAAGTGACCAGCCCGACACCCCCTCCAGTACGTTTCCGAGCGAATTTCTGCTCCCCGTATCGGGTGTTCTTTTGAGCAACCACGATGCCGATTTGCAGGTATTCTCCCCCACGATGGGTGATTATCGCGTGCACCTCGGCATTGACATCGGCACGGTTGCAGGCGCCACTGTTTCCGCAATGGCAGACGGCACCGTTTCGCAAATCTGGGACGATGTGCGTATGGGACGTTGCCTCGCAATCAAGCACGGCGGTGATGCCTACACCATTTACAAGAACCTGAGCGCTGAGCACCCCGAGAATATTGTGGTGGGCGCCGCCGTCAAAATGGGGGATACCATTGGCACCGTAGGTGAAACGGCTATGGTGGAGATTGCCACCGACCCGCACCTGCACGTAGAAATGACAGTAAACGGCATTCAGGTCGACCCCACCGAATATTTCGATGAGGACGCCATGGCAACTCTGAAGGAAGACACCAATTACGAGGACGCTTCCTGAAAACAAAAAGAGGGGACACTGTCCCCTCTTTTTGTTCAAATTGTTCAAATATTCCGCGAATTTGTTTTAATTTCGTAAAAAGCCTTGTATTTGCCGCGCCATTGTGCTACGATAAAGGCAAGCACCGCTACGCGGTGAGAAACGGAGGAGTTTTTTATGCTTTTCAAGGAGAAAAATCTGTCGCTTTACGACATTTCGCCCAAAATTGTGCCCATTGGACGCGAGGTCACCTTTACCCTGCGCACCATTGACCCGCACCTGTTTCGAAAAATGCCCTTCACTCTCAAGCTTTACGGCGCAAACGACGGTCTGACCACACCTGTTTGCGAGAGTATTCCTTACGAGATGCTGGCAGCACCCGAATACGGCTGCACCTTTACCCTGACGCTTGAGAAGGAACAGCAGTATGAGCTCTACATTATGTATGAAAACACCGGCAAGCGCTCACGCGGTCACGTTGCATTTTATGCGCTTGAAGATGACCTGCTTGCCCGTACACCGCTGATTGGTGATTTCCACGCCCACACTTACTACTCGGACGGTCGTGAGGGACCTGCCTTCGTTGCTGCCGAATACCGCAAGAACGGCTACGACTTCACCACCATTACCGACCACCGCCGCCTTGAGCCCTCGCTGATGGCGACAGAGGCCTTCAAGGAATTTGACATTCCCTTCCGCGTTTATCCGGGCGAGGAGGTGCACCCAGAGGGCATTGTCACGCACATTGTAAACTTTGCCCCCGACCGCAGCACAAACGCCTTTGCACTCCTCAACCACCCTGAGGAGAACCCCTTCTCGGGTACGCCTACCCCCGAATGGAGCGAGGCAATGGAGAAAACCCTTGCCACCCTCACCGACCTGCCCGAGGGCGTTGACGCCAAGGAGGTGGCA
>JAFQMP010000010.1 GCA_017396225.1 Clostridia bacterium
CTGCCGATGATAAGGGAGAGCGCGCCCTGCTCACGCATGACATCGGAGAGGGTGGTCGCCAGCTCCTCAGAGGATAATTGCTTGCCCTCTACACAAAGTGCCATTACGCAGCTGCGCGGGAGCAGTGCCTCAAAAACGGCGTCCGCCTCTTTTTCCAGGGCGGTGGCAATTTCTGTGGGGGAGGGGTTATCGGGCAGGCGGTATTCCTTTAATTCCACAATTTCAATTTTGGCAAAAGCGCCAAGGCGCTTTTTGTATTCGGCAAGCGCATCGCGCCAATATGCCTCCTTGAGAGAGCCGGTTGCAATCAGACGGATATGTAGCATAAAAACCTCAAAGCTCGGTTGTGATAAAGGGGTCTGCGGCAGCGACGCGGGCGCTCGTGCCCGCAAGGGCAGCAGTGACCTCGCCGAGTGCCAAATCCTTTTCGTTATTGATTTCAGACAAATGCGCCAGCAAAAAGCGCTTGGTGCCACCTGCTGCAAGACGCGCACAGAGCGCGGCACATTCGCGGTTTGAAAGGTGACCGTATCTTGATGCGATGCGGCGCTTTAAGTCGGCAGGGTAGGGGCCCGTCAGGAGCATTTCTTCATCGTGATTACATTCAATTACAACCGCCTCGCAGCCCGTGAGCGCGGCCTCTACGGTAGGGGTTACGATGCCAAGGTCGGTGGCGTAGCCAATCAGGTGGACGGTGTCGCCGTCGGTAATCGAAATGCGGTAGCCTACGCTGCAAGCGCTGTCGTGCGAGGTTTCAAAGGAGGTTACGGAAAGTGCCCCCAAATGCTCTTCAAAAAGCGGTGCGTGCTCAACAAGACAAGCGGCAAGTGCTTCTCCTCCTGTCCTGCGCAGTCTTTCGGCAGATGCTGCGGTGGTGTGCACAGGTGTGGGGTGGTGCTTCAAAAAAACATTCAGTGCGGCGGTGTGGTCGCGGTGCTCGTGCGTGAGAAAGATTGCGTTGATGGCATCGGGATTGACGGCGGCTGTCTCCAATGCCGTTGTCAGTGCCTTTGCGGTGCGCCCGGCATCAATGAGCAGCACGGTGTCGCCCGCGGTTAAAAGGGCGGCGTTGCCGTCCGAGCCCGAATAAAGCAATTTGAGAGAATAGTCCTGCATGGTTATCTGAAAAAGGTGTCGATGATAAAGAGGTAAACGGCATCGACAAGGAAGGTGAAAAGCAGGGGAATGATAATGGTCAGCATCCATTTGGAGCTTTCGATGCGGCGCTTTCCGTCTGCAATATACGCCTCTTTTTCCGCAGCCGTCATGGTGTCGGGTAATTCCTCGGGGGTGACACCGTGGCTGAGAAACAGGCGATTGTAAATGAGGTAGGCAAGTGAAAAGCCGAGGAGCAACGCCATATATAAAATCATTGAAAGAAAGGCATAAAAGGTTTCACCCGTGATTTCGCCAATCGAGAGCAGTACGCGGTAAAATCCAAAAATCAGAATGGTATTCAGTGCAAGAAAAATACCGTAGCGCAGCTTACTGTGCGGTGTTTTTTGCTCACCGTTAAGGGGTTTATTGCGCATATTGTCTTACAGAACGGCGGTTGCACCCTCGGTGCGCACGCGCAATGCCATGCAAGCGCCTGTGCCGAATACGGCGTCCATTATGGCGCGGAAGTCCTCTACGTCCGTGGCGGGTACAAATGCTTGTACCGTGCCCGCAAAGCCGCCGCCGTGCACACGCCAGGCAGCAGATTTGTCTGTCAGGTAACGCTCGGCGAGGCAGAGTGCAAGGGAAAGCCCCTGCTCAGCGACGTTTTTGGTGGTGTATACATTCTGGAGATAGCAGAAGGAGGAGCGACCCGAAGCGATAACACCGCGGAAGAAGGCATCAAGGTCGCCTGCCAGCAGTGCCTTTTTCTGCTCTGCGACGCGACGATTTTCTGCAAAGAAGTGCAGGGCGCGGAGCAGGGCGCGGTCGCCGACTTTTTCGCGGAGTGCGGGTGCTGCGGCAATGACAGCCTCCTCATCGGTTTCGCGAAGCACCTTTCCCCCAAGTGCAGCGGCAACGGCCTTCATTTCGGCAGGGACGGCGGCGTAATCAGGGGTGAGGTCGGCGTGGTTGCCGCCCGTGTTGACAATGCAGAGGTTGTAGCCTGCTGCGGTGATGTCAAAATCGATTTTTTCAATAATGGGTGCGGTGTTATCGGCAAAATCAATGGCGATGATGCCGCCAACGGCACATGCCATCTGGTCCATCAGACCACAGGGCTTGCCGAAGAACTCGTTTTCTGCAAACTGCGCAATCTTGGCGATTTCTACGTTGTCGACAGCGCCGCCGTTGTAAAGGTGGTTTTCAATGTTGCCAATCATGACCTCAAAGGCGGCAGAGGAGGAAAGGCCGGAGCCCTTCAGCACGCTGGAGGTGGTGTAGGCGACAAAGCCGCCTGCCTTGTAGCCGGCCTTGGCAAAGCCCGCGCACATACCTGCAATCAGGGCATCTGACTTGCCGAAAAGCTCAGCACGGGGTGCCTGATAGGTGGCAAGCTCCACCACGTTTTCGCGGTAGCCCTCGGAGCGCACGCGTGCGATATTGTCTGCGGTGGGCGCGGCTACTGCGATGATATCAAGGTCGATAGAGGCGGCGATGACGCAGCCCCTGTTATGGTCGGTGTGGTTGCCCGAAAGCTCGCTGCGACCCGATACCGAAAAGAGGCGCACGCCGTCTCTCTCTCCGTAAAGGGCAGTAAAGGATTCCACAGCTGCGGCATAGCGCGCACGCTGCAGGTCAAGTGCCGCGTTGCCGTAAAGGGAGGTGAGGCGTGCGTCAAGTGCGCCGCCCTCGATATAGTTCTTCAGTTCAGTTGTTTTCATCGTAAACTCCTTTATTCAAGACCCATTTGTCCCATTAATTTTTTGTTGAATTCCTCGGCGGTGTTGTAGCCCATTTTCTTCTGGCGGTTGTTCATTGCCGCAATTTCCAGAATAATGGCGAGGTTTCGACCGGGCTTCACGGGAATGGTGATAGAGGGCACCTTGTTGCCCAGAATATCCATGGTTTCCTTATCAAGACCGAGGCGGTCGTACATTTTGCCCTGTACCCAGGGCTCCAGGTTAATAACAAGGTCAATGCCCTGCGATTCCTTGACAGCACCCATACCGAAGATGCGGCGCACGTCAACGATACCGATGCCGCGCAGCTCAACGTAGTGTCGGATAATGGGCGGTGCCGTGCCGACCAGCGTTTTGGCGGATACGCGTTTGATTTCCACTGCATCGTCCGCAATCAGGCGGTGACCGCGCTTGACAAGCTCAATGGCGGTTTCGCTCTTACCGACACCGGAGTCGCCCAGAAGCAAAAGACCCTCGCCGTAAACCTCAACAAGAACGCCGTGCCTGGTGATACGGGGCGCGAGCTGGACATTTAAGTGGGCGATGAGTGTCGCCATAAAGGGGCTGGTTTTTTCGCGGGTCAGGAGCAGCGGGACACCGTAGCGCTCTGCAAATTTTTCCATACCGGGGAAGGGTGCGAGCGAGGTGGAGAGAATGACTGCGGCAGGCCTCTGACGGAAAAAGTCCTCAAGCTTTGCATTACGCTCCTGTACCTCGCGCTGCTCCAGATAGCGGTATTCCGCCATACCGATAATCTGAATACGGGTGTTTTCAAACTCCTGCAAAAAGCCTGAGAGCGCAAGGCCGGGGCGGTCAACCTCGGTGTTTGATATCATAATATCCGCAGCATCACCCGGCAGATAGACGGGAGTGAGGGAAAGCTCCTCAATCAGCGCGGCAAGGGATATGGTATAAATTTCCTGCATGTTGCTTCTCCTTTCGGTTTTCGCATATGTAATTGTATTATAGCATAATTTCATAGAAATGCAAAGGGGGAAAATGCTTTTTTTCAATACTTTTTCTTGCGCAAAAATTCACACTTTCTTCACAAGTGTATGATATAGTAATAATATCTATATATTTTTCGATGAGGGGAGATAGTATGATGCGTTTATTGCGTGCGTTCTGCGGCCTGTTAGCCCTGTTTTTTTTGATGCTGATGCTTGTCAGCTGTGGGGCCTCTCGTCCCGTGCGCGCATCGGCGCGGGCACGAAGGGTCGTTGCTACCGCGGGTGAGGTCGATATTCTTTATGAAGAGCTTTACTTTATTACAATGAATTATATCAAGGAGCTGAAGCTTGCCTACGGCGAAGATGCGCTGGAAAGCGAGACGGTGCGTACCGAGCTTGAAAATCTGGTCTGGAGCCATCTCCTTACCGAGGAAACAGCACTGGTTTCACTTGGCTATGAGTACGGCCTTGATGTGCATAAGGGTGATATTGCCGACCGCGTTGCGGCAGATATTGCGGCTACTGTTGAAAATGAATATGAGGGTGACCGCAAGGCCTATATCGCAGGTCTTGAGGAAATGCATATGACCGAGCATTATGCAAGAAAAAGTATTGGTGTAGAGCGCTATCTTGCAAATGAAATCAAGCTTTTCTGCCGTAAGAACATGCACATTGAAGATGCTACTGTTTATGCCGACCTTGAGAAGAATAATTTTATCTGCATCAGACGCGTGCTGGTAAAAAATGAAACCGGTGATGCTGTGGGTGATGCTGCGGCGCTTGCCACCGCAGAGCGTATCCGCGCAGAGCTTGCCGCCATTACCGATGTCCAGGCGCGCTGCGCTGCGATGAATGAGGCGATTAAGAGTCCCACCAATAAGGATTTTGGCGATACACTGGGGTATGGGTATTATTTCCCGCGCGGTTATATGACGGCGGAATATGAAACTGCCTTGTTTGCACTTGACCCCTATGAGGTCGCAGAGACCTTGAAAACCGATGACGGCTATTATGTTATCATGCGTATGCCGATTGATATGTCCTATGTGGAAAAGAATCTGCTTGACCTCAAGGACAGCTACTATCAGATTGAATACAACCGCCTGGTGACTGCGGAATACGAGTCGCTTACACTGGAGAAAACGCGCTTTGGCGAAAGACTTGACCTTACCGACCTGCCCCCCATTGATGTTGACGGCGGCTCGGTTGCAATCACGGTCTGGTCAATTGTGGGTGCATCGGCTGCGGGCATTGGCGTGATTGTACTTTTTGCATATTTGCTGCGCCGTAAAAAGCGCGCATAAGCGCATGCAAGAAATTTTGTAAAGGAGGTACAGCTCCCTTGGAGAATTTGCTTGAATATCTGTTTTTGTTTTGCTTTTGTGCAACCGCGGGCTGGTGCCTCGAGTTTGTTTATCGCGGATTTCGTCATCACAAGGTGGTGAACCCGGGGTTCCTTACGGGCTGCTGCCTGCCGATTTACGGTATGGGCGGTGTGATTTTGTATTTTTTGTCGGGCTTGAAGCTCCGTTTTCTGCCCAACGAGTTTTTGCGTATCACCGCCATATTGCTCGGCGCCATGCTGATTATGACATTGATTGAGCTGGTGGGCGGCTTGATTGCCGTCAAGTATTTCCACGTGCAGCTCTGGGATTATTCAGGGGAGTGGGGGAACTTTATGGGCGTTATCTGCCCGAAATTTTCGGTTATTTGGGGCCTTATCTGTGCGCTTTATTATTTCCTTTTCTATCCGCTTCTGCATAGCGTTGCCGAGCGTGTGATTGAAATTCCGTGGCTGATTCTCGTGGTGGGTATGTATGCGGGTATTTTTGTGGTGGATTTCTGCCATTCGATGCGCGTGATGCAGCGCTTGCGCAATTATGCGGCACAGATGCGGACACGCATTAATCTCGACCAGCTTAAGGCGAGCGCCAAGGAGCATTTCCGCCGCGAGTCGGGCAGACGCCGACCCTTTAATTTTTACAGCATGATTAACCGTTATATGCTGGATATGCACGGCTACCGTGACCAAATCAACCACAGATGGGGCAACAGACATGGCAAAAAGGGAAGTTGATTATACCATATTTGAAGAGGTGCTTGCCGAGGTGATTACGGCGGGTCGGTATGAGGAGATGAAACAGTACATCTCTCATTCGGATATCACCGTTTATCAGCACTGTATCAAGGTGGCACGGCTGGCCTATACCATGGCAGCGAGCAAGCGGCGTGTGAGATGCGATTTGCGTGCTCTTGTGCGCGGTGCCTTGCTGCACGATTATTATCTGTACGATTGGCATGACCCGAATAAGGGATTTCGCTGGCACGGCTTTAAGCACCACCGCTTTGCCTTGCAGAATGCCGCGCGTGATTTTGAGTTGACAAAAAAGGAAAAGGGCATCATTTACTCGCATATGTTCCCCTTGACCTTCTGGACCTGGCCCATGTCTCGTGAGGCGTGGTATGTCACGATTGCCGATAAGCGAGTGGCAACCGAGGAAACCATGAAAAAATACCGCAAGCAGAAATAAGCCAAGCACCGCGGCAGGGCCGCGGTGCTTTTTTCGTTTGAAAACCCCGCAAAAATCGTCGGACGGTGCTTGATTTTCTCGTTTTCTTATGTTATACTGTATTATGTATAACTATCTGTATTTTAAGATACAACAAAAGGAGAACCGTTATGGAACGCGTTTCAAAGGAGAATTATTATCTTGATATCGCACAAACGGTGGCGGAGCGCGCCACCTGTCTGCGCCGTAAATTTGGCGCCATTATTGTCAAAAACGATGTCATTGTGGCAACCGGCTACAACGGTGCGCCGCGTGGTCGTAAGAACTGCAGCGACCTCAAGTTCTGTCAGCGCGAGAAAATGGGTATTCCGCGCGGTGAGCGCTATGAGCTTTGCCGCTCAATTCACGCTGAGCAGAATGCCATTATTGCAGCCCCTCGTGAGCAGATGATTGGCGCAACGCTGTATATGGCCTGTGTTACCCCTGAGAAGGGCGAACTGGTGGCGGGCTGTAACAGCTGCATGATGTGCAAGCGTACCATTATCAATGCGGGCATTGAAACGGTTGTGGTGCGTGATACCAAAACCGAATATCGCGTGATTCAGGTCAGCGATTGGATTGAAAACGACGATTCGCTGTCGGGTGAGTTTGGCTATTGATGATGAAGCGGCTGTTACTGATTTTCCTTGCGCTGGCGATTTTGCTGCCCCTTGCCTCCTGTGGAGATAAGGATAAGGACAGGCAAAATGAGTTTCTGCTGACGAACGAGGGTTATACCGATTCCGAAACCGGGGTGTGGTATCGGTGCTTACCTTATGCGTATGAGCCTGTAAAATCTGCAGATACGCGTGGCGTAGCGCTTTATCCTGACGGTACGGTGCGCTGCACCTTTTTGGAAATGCCCGACCTCGACAGTAAGCTCTGGCTCTGTGACGATACGCGCGCAGTCTGGTATGCGGGCGAGTGGACGGTCGAGCCTTCCACGCTGACGCCGCGCGCCCTGCTTGTTTGTGAGGAGCATTCCTTCAGCCTGGAGCGTGCGCGCCTGGTGCAGGGCACCGATGATGCGTTGATAGAGGAGATTTTATCACTTTGGTTTACGGGTGCATCTGTCGCGGAGCCAGCGGGGCAGGCGACGCTTACGCGCCGTCTGCGTCTTGTCAGCGCAGAGCTGCCCGGAATTTATTATTGCTTTGATTTTTATATGGTTGGTGAGCAGGGTTACTTTGTGGACCGTATGGCTGCGCGCTTTGTGGCGCTGCCTGATGCGCTCGGACGCACGCTTGCCGCATATTGAAAGGAGTTTGCCATGTCGGGTGAGGTTACACTGCTTTCCCCTCTCTTTGATGCTGTCGCCGAAAAAAGCCCCTGTCGGGTGCTTTTTGTCTGCACGGGCAATACCTGCCGATCCCCGATGGCGGCTGCCGTCTTTTGCGATATGGCGGAAAAAGAGGGGAGAGGGGACGCCTTTCTGGTGAGCTCCGCAGGCCTTTATGCGAGTGTGGGTGAGCCGATTTCGGCGTATGCGGTTGAGGCGCTTGCAAGGGCAGGCGTAACGGCAACTCCCACCAATGATTATCCCGCGCATCGTGCGCGACAAATCGAGGAGCATATGGTCAGGGAGGCTGATACGGTCGTGGCAATCGGTGCTGCACACGCGATGCAGCTTTTGATGCGCTATCCTGCGTATGCCGCCAAAATCACGACATTGCCAATCGATATTTCAGACCCCTACGGCGGCACGCTTGCTACCTATTGTGATTGTCTTGATGCGCTTTCCTATGCGATACGCTTGAAATGGTTTTTGGGGGAGGGCGAATGATGCGGGCTGTTTTGATGACACCCGCGCATCTGCGCGCGGTTGCAGAATTGGAGCAATTGGTTTTTGAGGAGCCGTGGAGTGAGCGGTCACTGGCGCTTCTCTGTGGAGAAGGCGGCTTTGGCACCGTATTGCTTGATGACAGAGGCAACGCTCTTGCCTATGGCGGTATGATGACGGTGCTCGATGAAGGGCAGATTACCAATATTGCCACCCACCCCGATTATCGCCGCAGGGGATATGCGGCATGCGTGCTGCAGGCTCTCCTTAGCGGCGCGCGTGCGCGCGCGTTGCGAACGCTGTCACTTGAGGTGCGGGAGAGCAATACGGCGGCGATTGTGCTTTACACGCGATTTGGCTTTGAAATTGTGGGAAAACGCAATCATTTTTATACCGCACCGCGCGAAGATGCGTTGGTGATGGTTTGCGATTTGTGAGGTGTTTTTTATGTATATTCTGGGCATGGAAAGCTCTTGTGATGAAACCTCTGCGGCGGTGCTTCGTGCCACCGACGAGGGCTTTGAGGTGCTTTCCAATATCGTGGCATCTCAAATAGAAACGCACAGGCTTTACGGCGGCGTTGTGCCTGAGATTGCCAGCCGCGCACACATCGAGGCGGTGACGGGCGTGACGACTGAGGCGCTTGCTACAGCCGGCATCACGCTTGGTGACCTTAACGGCATTGCCGTGACTGCATATCCCGGCTTGATTGGTGCTCTGCTGGTTGGTGTGAATTTCGGTAAATCTCTTGCCTACGCAAATGATATTCCGCTTGTGGCGGTTGACCATATCAAAGCACACGTGGCGGCGGCATACCTGACAGAAGCTCCGCCTAAGCCGCCCTTCCTGGCGCTGGTGGTGTCGGGTGGACATACGGCACTTTTTGATGTGGTGGATTATACTGATTTCCGCCAGATTGGCGGGACACGCGATGATGCGGCGGGTGAGGCGTTTGATAAAATCGGACGTGTGATTGGCTTGCCCTATCCCGGTGGTGCTGCACTTGACCGCCTTGCGTATGAAGGTAATGCTGCCGCGATTAAGCTACCAAGCCCCGCGCTCGGTGGAGACACGCTTGATTTTTCCTTCAGCGGTCTGAAAACGGCGGCACTCAACTACATCAATCACTGCAATCAACAGGAAACCCCTGTTCCGCGTGCAGACCTGGCAGCCTCGGTGACGGCTGCGGTCGTGTCGGGTATTGTTCAGAAGACGGAGCAGGCGCTGCTGCAAACCGGCTACAAGGCCTTGGTAATGGCGGGCGGCGTGGCGGCGAACACACATCTCCGTGAGGCACTTGCGGCGCTTGCCACGCGTCACGGCGTGCAATTTACCGTACCCGCGCGTGCACTTTGCGGCGATAACGGCGCAATGGTTGCGGCGGCAGGATATTTTGAACTGCTGCGCGGAAACCTCGCAGATGTTACGTTGAATGCGTCGGCATCGGACGCTATCTGACGTAATTTTCTGTCAAGTGCTTTTTTCAAAAAAGTGCATTTTCAGCGCTTTTGCCAAAGGCTCGATTTTTATGGGCGGCGGCAGTTTTCCACAGCACTTTTCCACAGGTCTGTGGATAAATAAGAAAACAGGATTTTTATACAGAAAAACGTCATTGTTTTTTCGTGGATTTTTGCGGACAACCCCTTATTTTGCGCGAAAATCTGCCATTTTCTGTGGAAAAGTATAGTGGAAAAGTGGATAACTTTTCCTTGAATGACCTGTGGAAAACTGTGGAAGGGCAGGGCTGACCGGCTTCTGCTGTGGGTTTTTGCACAGAAAACACTTTGTACAAACTGCTCAATTTGATATTGTGAGGGAATTATGAAACAAGAAAACAAGCGTACTTCTCATCAGGCAACGCCGGAGGTCAGTCCTGCAGTTATCAAGCGTCTGCCGCGTTATTTTCGCTATTTGCGCGAGCTTATTCGTAACGGAAAGCTCCGCATCAGCTCGGGCGAGCTTTCCAAGATGATGCACGTGACCGCTTCGCAGATTCGCCAGGATTTGAACTGCTTTGGTGGCTTCGGCCAGCAGGGCTATGGCTATAACGTGAATTATCTGTATGCCAAAATCTGTGAGATTCTGGGTGTGGGAGAGGGATATACCGCCGTTGTCATCGGTGCAGGTAACCTCGGTCGTGCGTTGGTGCGTAGCCCGATGTTTGAAAAGCGCGGTGTGGATATTTTGGCGATGTTTGATGTGGACCCGCTGATTATCGGTCAGACCGTGGGAGATGTCAAGGTGCACGATATGGCTGAGCTCGAAAAATTCTGCGAGCATCATCGGGTTGATATTGCGGTGCTTACGCTGCCTAAAAATCGTTTGCATGAGGTTGCGGAGCGCGTGAACGCGCTGGGCATTCCCGGCATCTGGAATTTTACCGGCGGAGAGCCCGATATTGCAGATAGTGATATTGTGATTGAAAATGTGCATATTGGCGACTCGCTGATGACGCTTTGCTATGAGCTGCGCAGCCGTGAGTATGCTGCCGAGGAGAATTAATATGATGAGCTTTCAGTATGGTAGCCGTGTGATTGTGCTGCCTGCAACAGCCCTGGCCGTTGCCGAGCACGCAAGTGCGCTTGATTTGCGCGTGCTGCTTGCACTGGCGGGCAATCCTGATTTGTTGGTAAATCCTGCTGCGAGTGCTGCTTCGCTTGCAGGGGCGCTTAATGTGAGCCCTGCCGATATCGGCAATTCGCTTGCTTTCTGGCGCGGTGCGGGCGTTCTGCTTGAACAGGAGGGCGGTGTCACGTCTCTCACCACTGCCGAACCCGTTGCACCTGTAAAAACCAAGCCTCTTACCGCTGACCGCGGTTTGACGGACTATACTGCAGCAGAGCTCGCGCAGGCTGTGCAGGGCAATGTGGAGCTGTCTGCGCTGATTAACGCCTGTCAGCAAACCTTTGGTAAGATATTCACCACTGCCGAGGTTGGCATTATTGCGGGCCTCTTTGAGCAGCTTTCGCTTGACGGTGAATACATTTTGTTGTTGCTTTCGCATTGTGTGCGTATGGAGAAAAAATCGCTGCGTTATGCCGAGAAAACCGCGCTCTCGCTTTATGATGAGGGTGTGACCAGTGCTGTCGCACTGGAGGAGCGCCTGCGCCGTATCGAGATAATGGCTGATGCGACCGGCAAAATCCGCACGATGTTCGGGTTGTCTTCGCGTTCCTTTACCACCAAGGAAAAGAAGATGATTGAGAACTGGATTTGCACGATGCAATATAGTCACGATATTATCCGTCTTGCTTATGATGCGACAGTTGATGCGATTGGCAAGCCCTCGATTGCATATGCGAATACCATTCTGGAGCGTTGGTATGCAGAGGGATACCATACGGTCGAGGATATTACTGCCGCTATGGAAACCTATCGCCGCCAGAAGATGGGTGGCAGCAGCTTTGATATTGATGATTTCTTTGAGGCTGCACTCAAAAATACATACGGAGAAACATAAAAATGGGATATAATAAGGAGAATTACCGCCGTATTCGGCAGGCATATCAAACCAAATATCTCGCAGCGTATGAAAAGGCTGATGCGCGTATGCGTGAGGTACACGCCAAATCGCCTGAGATTGCGGCGATTGACCGTCAGCTTTCGATGACGGGTGCTGAAATTGCAATGGCTGCCATCGGTGCAGGTCCCGATTACCGCACTCGCGTGGCGGCTGTGCAGGAGAAAAATCAACGCTTGCAGCGTGAGCGCGCAGAACTGATGCAGCAGCTTGGTTATCCTGTTGACTATACCCTGCCGCCCTATGAATGTCCGAAATGCAAGGACACGGGCTTTATTGAAACAAAGATGTGCGATTGTATGCATCGTGAGCTGGTGCTCGCGGCGCTTGAGTCCTCCGGCCTCGGTGCGCTGATGCAAACGCAGTCGTTTGAGAGTTTTGACTTGATGCAATACAGCGCCGAAACAGGCGACAGGTCGCGCATGCAGCAGAATTTCGACCTCTTGCGCACCTATGCTGAAGGATTTGATTTGCAGGCGAAAAATATGCTGTTTGTTGGTCCAACGGGACTTGGTAAGACGCATTTGTCCACTGCTGTGGCAAAGCGCGTGATTGAGCGCGGATTTGATGTGTATTATACGACAGCCATCGGAATGGTTGCTGATTTTGAACACGCGCGCTTTGGGCGCGGCGAGGAGCGCGCGGCTGCGGAGCCTACACGCTATGTGGATTGCGATTTGCTGATTTTAGATGACCTTGGTACAGAGGTTAGCAATCAGTTTACAAACTCGGTGATTTATACGGTTCTCAATGAGCGTATCAATCTGAAGCGCCCGACTATTATTAATACCAATCTGACTGCCCGAGACATCAAAACGCGCTACACCGACCGTATTGCCAGCCGCTTGCTTGGAGAATACAGCCCGGTTTTGTTTGTCGGTGCCGATATTCGCTTGCGCAAAATAAAGAAATAACATATGTATAAAATAATGGACACGCGATAAACTAAGCGTGTCCTTATTTTTTTGAAAGGTGGAGCAAGATGCAAGCAATCAAGGAAAAAATTACCGAGGAAAGCTTTCTTGGTGCAATTTATAAGAATGCCAAAATGGGCTCGGAGTCTATTATTGATTTGTTACCCCGCGTGCAAAATAATGCTCTGCGGAGTGCGATGACCCTGCAGCTTGACGGCTATGAGCGTTATGCGGCGACGGCTGCCAAGGCGCTGCAAAAGCGCGATGTGGTTGCAAAGGAAGAAAACCTGATGGTGCGTATGGGCGCCAAAATCGGCATAGCCTTTAACACGATGCTGTCTGTGACAACCAGCCATATTGCCGAGCTGATGATTGAGGGCTCTAATATGGGCATTACCGATATGACAAAGCTTTTGAATAACTACAAAAGCGCGGATAGCGAGGCCACGCGTCTGGCGCGAGAGATTGTTGCCTTTGAGGAGCACAATATTGAAATTCTGAAAGGGTTTCTTTGATATTCGGTGCGGAAGATGCATGAAATGAAAAAGGGACGAGGAATTTTCCTCGTCCCTTTTGTCAGTTGGGATCAGATTTTCTTAATCAGACCCTGTGCAATCAGATCATCGGTGGTCTGGTGTGCGGCAAGGTATTTCTGAGGCTCAAACTTGGGGTTCTTAACAAGACCCTCGCGGGTAGCCAGCATTTCAATCAGCTCAAGGCCCCACTTAACCGAGCGCTTGGAGGTCAGACGCAGACGGCAGGGAACGGTCTCATACTTTTTGGCAGAGCCAACATCGGTGATGTTGTACTCGGAATCGGTCAGCGTTGCAGGGTCAATCGCCAGGAACAGGCAGAGCGTCTTACCGCGAATCGCAAACTTGGCAAGCTGGGTGCGACCGGACTTGAAGGACTCGTAGCTCCAGCTGATACGGCCGTTTACCTTCTTGTAGGAAAGCAGGGCGTTTTTCAGGGTCTCGTAGCGCTCCTGGACGTCAAGCGGTGCCTGAATCATGCGGGCGGTAAAGGACTTCTTGTAGGTGGAGTATACAACGTTGCCGGTGGCGTCGGTTTCAGCGATGACGACGCTATCGGTGGCGGAGCTGTCTTCCACAGTGGTATTGACAACAGTACCGGGCGCCTCTTCTGCGACAGGCGCCTCTTCAACAACAGGAGCTTCCTCGACTACAGGAGTCTCCTCAACTGCAGGAGTTTCCTCGACTGCGGGAGTTTCTTCAACTGCGGGAGCTTCCTCGACTGCGGGAGCTTCCTCGACTGCGGGAGCTTCCTCAACTACAGGAGTTTCCTCGACAACGGGAGTCTCCTCTGCAACAGGGGCAGGCTTCTTTTTGCCGGCGGCGGCCTTTGCGGCCTTTGCTGCAGCTTCAGCCTTATTCTGCTTGGAGCGAAGAACCAGCGCAAGAATCAGCATTGCAACAGCAGTTGCAAAGGCGATTGCAAGGAAAACGATTTGTCTGACAGTGAAGAAACCAAGGGCGGGCAGGAAGGGAATGACAACGTAGTGCTTCATTCTCTTTTTGTAATTGGCAGTACGTACGATGGTGTAAATGAGGAGTGCGGCAGCAGCGGCGAAGAAGACGCCTACTGCAACCCAGGTGCCGTATGCAATTTTGACTACGCCCAAATTGCCATCTTTGTACTGCTGAACAAATTTGCTGTGGTCGTGATTAACAACCTTGAATTTGCCTTCAAGGGCGCCGGTGACGACATAGGTGTCATCACTGAGGGTCCAGTTGGGCGTGACGGAAATTTTATAACCGGTGTAATAAGTGGGGGCCTCAGCTGCGCCATCGTTGCCAATGACAGTGCCAGCGTAATTGGCAGAAATGCCGTGTTTGAGGAAAGGCTTGCCTGCTAAGTAAAGCTTGCCGGTGCCTAAATGCTGTACAGAGAAGGAACTATAACTGTTGGCCTTGACATTAATTGCATCGCCTTTGATAATCAGGTTGCCGTCATAGATGATTCTAATAGGTGTAACATCTTTCTGCTTTTTCTGTGGCTGAATCGTGCTTGTTCTGGTCGTGCCGCTGTTGATAATGGTCAATGTGCCGGTAGAAATGGTAAGCGGAGCGTTGGGATAAAGGTCACAAGCGTTGAGATCCAGTGTATAGGTGCCACCGATTTCCATACCGTCTACAGCCAAATAGGTGCGTAACAATTTCAGTGTAGAGCCAGGATTTCTTTGGGCTACATTAACAGCCTCATTAAATGTGAGGAATTGTGTGGTATTGTTGTTTACAGTAACCTCAGCAACAGGCTCAGCTGCCGACGCCGAAACGCCAAGCAGCGCCACAAGCGCCAGCATCATGCAAAGGGTCAGGAGACAAGCAAGGATTTTTTTCATGAGATGATCCTCCGGATTTAGATTAACTCTTGAAGTAGAATTTGGCACACAATCCAGCGTTTTTGGAGACCGTATGCGGTCATTCTTCCCAATTAGTTGATTTTATTATAGCATAAAGATTTTGAAAATGGAAGAGGTTTTCATGAAAAAAGATGAGAAAAAAGGCCGTTTTTTTGAAAAAATGAAAAAAATTTTCGCATTTTCACTGTTTTTTACTGCACGATGTGAAAATCACATTGAAAATTTAATTGTTTTTTGCGATATGTGGGGGAAAGCGCTGAGTTTTAGAGGGGAAAAGAATTTTCAAAAAAGCGCCCTTGCAATCAAATTGATTGTAGGGACGCTTTTTGTTGATTTTACAAATTCAGGGCTTGATAAAGCCGTGGATAAAGCCGCTTTGCACGGCACTGCAAATGTCGCCGCCGATGACACGCCCTCGGAAAATTAGCAGATTTGCATAGACAGCTCCATCGTAATCGGGATAGTTTTTGATTTGATAGGTATAGCGCTCGACGGTACGCGCTGCGTATTTTGACAAATCAAGCCCCTGCTTTTTCTGCAGCTCGTTGTATTCTGCAAATACCTTGTCAAATTCGGTGGGGATTGCCACGGTGGTATCCTCTTTGGGTGTGGGGTCCACCTCCCACCCGAATTGTGCGAGAAACGCGATGCGTTCCTCGTTGCTTTTTATCTTTTCATAGTTGATTTCGGTGCTTTCTTCACTGACTGCGGCAGAAACGGGCTGCAGCTGTGGTACGAAGGCGATGAGGGCGCCCAATACCATAAGGGAAAGCAGAATGACCGCAAAAAAGCGAATGGTGCCGGCACGCATAGAGTAAATGAACATAATGGCCTCCTCCGGTGATTTATTTCCGTTATACTATACGCACGTACGCGTGCAGATATGACAGGGAGGGCTGCTAAAACAAAAAGAGGGAACAGCGTTCCCTCTTTTTGTATCAATGAATATCAGTAGGCCTTTGCCCAGAGCACCATTTTCTTGGCGGGTTTGCCGCAACACATACAGACCTCACCGAGGTTTTCCTGTACCAGCGGTACGCAGCGGGAGCCGACACCCGTTTTTGCTTTGGTTTCGTCCTCGCAGGCCTCTTCGCCACACCACATACCCTTGATAAAGCCGTCACCGTTTGCTTCAAGTGCGGCAGTTACCTCGTCAAGCGTGTGGCAGACGTAGGTGCGGCGCTCGCGGTTGGCAAGGGCTTTTTCGTACATGCCGATGCGGACAGCCTCAAGCAGCTCCTTGGCAGTATCGGCAATTCCTTCAAGAGACACAAAGGATTTTTCACCGTTGTGGCGGGTGACGGCGACGCACTGACCCTGTTCGATGTCGCGCGGGCCAAGCTCGATGCGGAGCGGTACGCCCTTCATCTCGTACTCGGCAAACTTCCAGCCGGGACTCTGGTCGGAATCGTCCATCTTCACACGGATACCTGCTGCAGCCAGCCGGTCGCGGAGCGCCGTAGCGTGCTCCAGCACGCCCTCTTTGTGCTGTGCGATGGGAACGATGATGACCTGAATGGGTGCAACGGCGGGGGGCAGTACCAGACCACGGTCGTCGCCGTGGGTCATAATAATGCCGCCAATCATACGTGTGGTGCAGCCCCAAGAGGTTTGGAAGGGGTGAACCAGCTTGTTTTCGCGGTCGGTATAGGTGATGTCAAAGGCGCGCGCAAAGCCATCGCCGAAATAGTGAGAGGTTGCAGCCTGCAGCGACTTGCCGTCGTGCATCAGCGCCTCAATGGCATAGGTATCCTCAGCACCGGCAAACTTGTCACTGGGGGTCTTGCAGCCCTTGACTACGGGAATGGCAAGCTCCTGCTCGTGGAAGCTTGCGTAAACCTCAAGCATCTGCACGGTTTCTGCACGTGCCTCCTCAGCGGTGGCGTGCATGGTGTGACCCTCCTGCCACAAAAACTCGCGGCTTCTGAGGAAGGGACGGGTGGTCTTTTCCCAACGGACAACGTTGCACCACTGGTTGTAGAGCTTGGGCAGGTCGCGGTAGGAGTTGATGATGTTTGCGTAATGCTCACAGAAAAGCGTTTCCGAGGTGGGGCGCACGCACATACGCTCGGTGAGGCGCTCGCTGCCGCCGTGGGTAACCCAGGCAACCTCAGGTGCAAAGCCTGCAACGTGGTCCTTTTCGCGCTGTAAGAGACTCTCGGGAATAAAGAGCGGCATATAAATATTTTCGTGCCCCAGCTCCTTGAAGCGGGCATCGAGAATTTTCTGAATGTTTTCCCAGATTGCATAGCCGTAGGGGCGGATAATCATACAGCCCTTGACGGAGGAGTAGTCAATCAGGTCGGCCTTTTTGCAAATGTCGGTATACCACTTGGCGAAATCCTCGTCCATTGCGGTAATCTGCTCGACCAATTTCTTATCTTTTGCCATGATATGTTCCTTCCTTTGATTTACAAAGCATATGTACCGTAATTATAAAACAAGTATGCGCGCTTGTCAAGAGATAAAAAATATTTACAGACGATAGTTTTTGATTGCATTTGCCAAAAAAATATGTTATAATAACAGCGAATAAACAAAGGAGGTTATACAATGGATTATATGGACCTTTATCGCAAATGGGCAGAGAGTCCGCTGGTGGACGAGGATACCCGTGCGGAGCTTGCCTCAATTGCAGGAGATGAGAACGAAATATACGACCGCTTTTATCGCAATCTTGCCTTCGGCACGGGCGGTATCCGCGACCTGATTGGTGCAGGCACCAACCGCATCAACCGTTATACGGTACGAAAGGCGACGCTCGGCTTTGCGCGTTATCTGAAGGACCGTTTCGGCAATGAGGCCGCTACGCGCGGTGTGGTGATTGCACACGACAACCGTCGCATGAGCCGTGAATTTTGTATGGAAACCGCAGGCGTGCTGGCTGCTGAGGGCATCACTGCTTACATTTTTGATGCGCTGCGTCCTACGCCCGAGCTCTCTTTTGCCGTGCGCGAAATGAAAGCGGTTGGCGGCGTGATGATTACCGCCTCGCACAATCCGCCTGAATATAACGGCTACAAGGTGTATGATGAGCACGGCTGCCAGCTTGTGCCCCACCTTTCTGATATTCTCATTGATATCATCAGCGAGATTGAGGACCCGCTTTCCATCAAGTCCCTCACGCCGGCAGAGGCAGGTGATCTGATTGTTACGCTCCCTGTCGAAATGGACGAGAAATATTATAACGCCGTGATGGGTATCGTTCTGCGTAAGGACGTCAATGCCGCAGACGTGACGGTTGTGTATTCTCCCCAGCACGGTACGGGTAATGTGCCTGTGCGCGAGGTGCTCTCCCGCCTTGGCTACAATCTGGTTGCGGTAGAGGAGCAGTGCACGCCTGACCCCAACTTCAGTGCGACCAAAAACCCCAACCCCGAAACCAAAGAGGCGTATGAGCTGGTGCTTGAATACGCCAAGCGTGCAAATGCCGATATTGCCATTACCACCGACCCTGACTGCGACCGCCTTGGCGTGGCAGTGCTGCATAACGGCAAATATGAGTTGTTGACCGGCAATCAGTCCGGCGCCATTCTTCTTGAGTATATTTTCAGTACGCGAAAGGAGCAGGACACGCTGCCTGCCGACGCCGTGATGTGCAACACCATTGTGACCTCTACGCTTGGTGACCGTGTTTCTGAAAAGTATGGCGTGCGCGTGGAAAAGACCCTGACGGGCTTTAAGTTCATCGGCGATAAGATTCATACCTATGAAACGGTTGGCGGTGGCAGTTACGTCTTCGGTTATGAGGAAAGCTATGGCTGTCTGATTGCTGATTTTGCTCGCGACAAGGACGGCGTGCAGGCATCGCTGATGCTTTGCGAGGCAGCTGCCTACTACAAGGCGCAGGGTAAGACCCTGGTTGACGTCCTGAATGACCTTTACGCCGAGCACGGCTATTTCCTTGATGCCCAGACCAACGTGGTGCATAAGGGCGCTTCGGGCGTTTCCAAGATTGCGGCACTGCTGGAAGGACTCCGTAAGGACCCGCCCCGAGCAATCGGCACCATTACCGTAACCGTGGTGGAGGACTATCTTTCGGAAACGATGCGCCGCGCGGGCTTCCCCGGCTCCAACGTGCTGCGTTATCTGTTGTCTGATGGCAGCTTCGTTGCCGTTCGTCCCAGCGGCACCGAGCCCAAGTGCAAATACTACTACTGCGTAGTAGGTGCAACACGTGAGGAGGCTGCCGAAAAGCATGCTGCTCTGCGCGCCGTATTTGAAAAGTAATCCCTCAGAGCAGAAATTGACAAAATACACGGCAAGAGTAAAGGTAAAATGTGCAAATTGTAAAAAAATGAGAAAATTTTCACAAAGCCCTTGCCAATTGCAGGAAAATTGGGTATAATGTATTCTGGTTTCAAATGGTTATCCAAAAAAACAAACTATAAAAACGGAGGATTTTTACAATGTCTGTAAAAGTTGCTATCAACGGCTTTGGCCGTATCGGCCGTCTTGCGTTCCGTCAGATGTTCGGCGCAGAAGGCTACGAAGTGGTCGCTATCAACGACCTTACCAGCCCCAAGATGCTTGCTCATCTTCTTAAGTATGATACCGCACAGGGCTCCTTCTGCGGCAAGATCGGCGAGGGTGCTCACACTGTTGTGGCTACCGACAACTCCATCATCGTTGACGGTAAAGAGATTATGATCTACGCTGAGAAGAACGCAGCTGACTGCCCTTGGGGCAAGCTTGACGTTGACGTTGTTCTCGAGTGCACCGGCTTCTACTGCTCCAAGGAGAAGTCTATGGCTCACATTCAGGCAGGCGCAAAGAAGGTTGTTATCTCTGCTCCCGCAGGCTCCGACCTCAAGACCATCGTATTCAACGTTAACCACGACACCCTGACCGCTGATGACCAGGTTATCTCTGCAGCTTCCTGCACCACCAACTGCCTGGCTCCCATGGCTAAGGCTCTGAACGATTACGCGCCTATCCAGTCCGGTATCATGACCACCGTTCACGCTTACACCGGTGACCAGATGATTCTCGACGGTCCTCAGCGCAAGGGCGACCTTCGCCGTGCACGTGCAGGCGCACAGAACATCGTTCCCAACTCCACCGGTGCTGCTAAGGCAATCGGTCTTGTTATCCCCGAGCTGAACGGCAAGCTCATTGGCTCTGCTCAGCGCGTTCCCACCCCCACCGGCTCCACCACTATCCTGGTTGCTGTTGTGAAGGGTACTAACGTGACCAAGGAAGGCATCAACGCTGCTATGAAGGCTGCTGCTACCGAGTCCTACGGCTACAACGAGGAGGAGATTGTTTCCTCTGACGTTATCGGTATGCGTTACGGTTCTCTGTTTGACGCAACCCAGACCATGGTTTCCAAGATTGACGAGGAGACCTACCAGGTTCAGGTTGTTTCTTGGTACGACAACGAGAACAGCTACACCTCTCAGATGGTTCGCACCATTAAGTACTTTGCCGAAATCTAAAATTCGGCGCAGAAAAATCCCCACAGCTTTGGCTGTGGGGATTTTTCGTTGTTTTTTTATATCGTCAGGGGACTTTTTTCAAGTTTCCGCGTATCCGCGTGCGATAATGGTATCCGCGATGCGTGCCGCGAGGTCGCGGCATTTTTCCTCGGTTTCACTTTCTATCATGATGCGGACAAGCGGCTCGGTGCCGCTGGCGCGGAGCAGAACTCTGCCGGCGCCCTTAAGCTCGGCGGAAATGTCACGCACGACGGACCTGACTGCGTTGTCTTCTATGGCGGCCTTCTTATCCTGCACCCGTATATTTTGCGTATATTGCGGGAAAAGCTTCAGGGGCGCAGTCAGCTCTGACAGGGTTTTCTTGCTGTCACACATCGCCTCGGTCAGCATAATGGCAGTGAGAAGACCGTCACCTGTGGTGGCATATTTTTTGAGAATGATATGCCCGGAGTGCTCACCGCCAAGGGCGTAATCGCCCTCCTGCATGCGCTCATAAACAAAGCGGTCACCGACAGCGGTATGCTCACAGGTGATACCCAGCTTGGCAAGTGCTATATCAAGACCACTATTGGACATTACGGTTGCAACAACCGTGTTATCCTTCAGCATACCGCGCGATTGCAGGCGCTTGGCAAGCACATAGAGGATTTTATCGCCGTCTACAACAGAGCCTGTTTCATCAACGGCAATGCATCGGTCTGCATCGCCGTCAAAGGCAAAGCCGACATCAAGATGCCCTGCGAGTACCAGCTTTTTCAGTCGTTCCACGTTGGTGGAACCGCAATTTTCATTGATATTCAGGCCGTTGGGCTCGTTGCCGATGACCTGTACGCGTGCACCGAGTGCACCAAAGACCGCTGCGGCAATCATCCACGATGCGCCGTTGGCGCAATCGAGCCCGATTGTCAGCTTTTTGTAGGAGTGAGAGGCAAGGGAAATGAGGTAGCCGACATAGCGGTTTCGACCACTGGCGTAGTCCTCAATTTTGCCGATATTGCACCCCGTTGCCAGGGGTAAATCCGCATCGCCTACGCCAAGGGCGCGGGTGTTGCCGTCCAAATATGCCTCAATCTGTGCGGCAAAGGAATCTTCGATTTTTTCGCCGTGGCGGTTGATGACCTTGATGCCGTTGTCGTCAAAGGGGTTGTGCGAGGCGGTAATCATAATGCCGCAATCAAATTCGTCGCAGCGTGTGACATAAGAAACGCTGGGCGTGGTGGTCACGTGCAGCATATAGGCATCTGCACCTGAGGCGGTGATGCCGGCGGCAATGGCATATTCCAGCATGTAGCTGGAGCGCCTGGTATCCTTGCCGATGACAATGCGCGCGCGACCGCCCGAGGCACGCTTTTCTTTGGCGTAATACCAACCGAGGAAACGTCCTACCAGAAAAGCGTGGTTTGCGGTGAGCGTACGTCCTGCCTCGCCGCGGAAACCGTCCGTGCCAAAGTAATGATTTTGTATGGGGGTATCTGCCGCTGTGGTGGACAGCTCATCGGAAAGCAGCGTGTCTACCGAGATGTGAAACAGGGCTGCAAGCTGCACAATTTTATCGCATTGCGGGATAGAGGTGCCCATTTCCCATTTGGAGACCGATTGTCTGGAAACCGACAGTGTTTCGGCCAGTTGTTCTTGTGAGAGATGCGCGGCGTTGCGCAGGGCAGCAATTTTTTTGCCAATATTCATACGGATACCTCGTCTGCTGAAAATATGATATTATCATTATAATAGCCTTTTTTGATAAAATCAACCAATCACGCGCGGCAAGCGCCGCAACCACCAGTTGCGAATTTTGCGAAGTGGGCGCATTTTTATCATATGCGGCAGCTTTTATTCTGACATAAAAAAGAGCAGTAACTGCAGGTACTGCTCTTTTTTGTTATGCTTTTTTGGGTTCAATCGCCTCAAATACAGATTCGGGTGTTTCACAGATGCAAAAATCATTTGCAACCTCAGGTGAGATAAAGCTTTTCAAAATCATCGCGCCGATGACGCTGAGCATATTATCCCAAAAGCCGTTGATGTTATAAAGCACGATAGGCTTGTCGTGGCGACCGAGGATTTTCAAGGTGAGAATCTGGAAAAATTCATCGAGTGTGCCAAGTCCGCCGGGGGTGATGATAAAGGCATCGGCCTTTTCTTCCATAATATGCTTGCGCTCTGCCATTGTGTCGGTTGCAATCAGCTCGGTACAAAGGTCACTGACAGGCTCAATTGTGTGCATGAAATGGGGTGTTACACCGATAATTTTGCCCCCTGCATGGTACATACCGCGCGCCGCGGCTCCCATCAGGCCCATAGAGCCTGCGCCAAACACCATGGTGTGCCCGCGCACTGCAATTGCACGACCAAGCTTTTCTACGCCCTCAATATAGGCGCGGTCAATGTTGTCGCTTGCCGAGCCGTATAATGTAATATTCATAAATGCTCCTTTCCCACGTGTATCATCAGTGTATGCGTGGAGAGATTCTCTTGTAAAATTAGTATAGCACAGATGTGCAAAAAAAACAAGAGTTGTGCTCTTTTGTATTTGCGGAATTTTGGTGTAAAACCCAATAATTATTGTAAAAGCCTTGTTGACAAAGTAAAAAAATAAGTCTATAATAGATTTGTACTATATCAAAGGAGGTTATTACAATGGTTGTAACGAAGGAAAGTATTATCGGTGATGTGCTTGATTTTGCACCTGCTACCGCACAGTTCTTTTTTGAGATTGGCATGCATTGCCTTGGCTGCCCCTCCGCACGCGGTGAGAGCATTGCCGATGCCTGCATGGTTCACGGCACCGATGCCGATGCACTGATTGAGAAAATCAACGCATTTCTGTCGGCACAGTAAAATTGCAAAGCGTGCCCCGAAAGCCGTGTTTGCCCTGGGGCAAGCACGGCTTTTTTGCAAAGGAGAATGTTATGACTGTACTTGAGCTTTACCGCTTTTTAGAAAATAAAATGCCGCGTGCGCTGTCGGCCTCCTGGGATAACGACGGCGCTGCTTGTATACCCGTACCCACGCGCGAGGCACGCCGTGTGCTGGTGGCACTTGATGCCACCGAGCGTGTGGTAAACCGCGCGCTTGACGAGGGCTTTGATTTGCTCCTGACCCACCACCCACTGCTTTTCCGCGGGGTGAAATCCCTTACCCCTTTTGCTGCCGTGCCGCGTAAGCTGCTGGCACTGGCACAGGGTGGCGTGGCAGCACTTTCCTATCACACCAGACTTGATGCAGCAGCGGGCGGTGTAAATGATGTGCTGGCAGACCTGCTCGGTCTTGTCGATGTCAAGCCGCTTGCCTCGGCGGACGAGCCTGCTTGTGCGCGCATTGGCTCACTGCCTGCGGAAATGTCTGCTGCCGAATTTGTCGCAGAGGTCAAGCGCCGTCTGGGGCTTTCTGCGGTGCTGGTGTCGGGCGAAGGGACGGTGAAAACCATTGCGCTTTGCGGCGGTGAGGGGGGCGATTTCCTTGATGCCGCGCGTGCGGCGGGCGCTGACCTTTACCTGTCGGGGCGCATTGGCTACCATCGTATGTTAGATGCACCTGAGGAGGGCATTATCGCGGTGGAAATCGGTCACTTTGCAAGTGAGGTGCCTGTGCTTGAGGCACTTGCCGCATGGGTCAGAGAGGCTGATGATAAGATTGAAATTGTCATTGATACCACCCCTACCATTCAGTTGATATAAAGGAGAATACGATGACTTATGTAATGACGGGCCTGCACGGCGATTTGGCCAGATATGAGGCAATGCTTTGTGAAATCAAATTCTCGAAAAAAGATGTTCTTTTTTTGCTTGGCGATATTGTAGATTACGGCGAGGAGGCTGCACACCTTCTTGTCAAAATCAGTATGTGCGAGAATGTGTACCCGATTGCGGGCGAGCACGATTTTCTGGCATTTCGTATGCTGACGGGATTTGAGCGTATCCTCTCGACGGGCGGTACGCCCGACCCTGACTTTGCCGCAGAAATGACCGCATGGGCTATGGACGGCGGCAACGCAACCCTCACGGGCTACCGCGCGCTGGATAAGGATATGCGCGAGGGCGTGCTGGATTATCTTTCTGAGTTTTCTCTTTACGAGGAGCTGGAGGTAAAGGGTAAGAATTATCTCTTGGTGCACGCAGGCATCAGGGATTTTTCGCCCGACAAGGCGCTTGACGACTATGCGCCCGAGGACTTTTTTGATGTGCCCGCAGGGCAGAAATATGATACCGATTCCATTGTTGTTGTCGGTCACGCACCCACGGCAAGCGGTAAGATTGAGCGCGAGGGTAACCTGGTGCGCCTTGGCTGCGGCCTGAGGGAATCGGCAACGCTTGCTTGCCTTTGCCTTGAAACAGGTGAGGAGTTTTATATCTGATGAACAAGGGCGCAAAAGTCACCACGGAAATCACAGACCTTAATAATCTTGGCTGCGGTGTCGGGCATCTGCCCGACGGGCGCGCCCTCTTTGTCGCGGGCGCCGTAGCAGGCGATACCGTGACGGCAGAGTTGATTAAAGTGAATAAAACCTATGCCGTGGGCAGACTGCTCGCGGTCCTTTTACCGTCCTCTGATCGTGAGGAGGGCTTTTGCGCAGCACCTCTTTCTTGTGGCGGTTGTGTATACCGCCATTTGACATACGCGCGCGAGCGCGCGCTCAAGCGCGGGTATGTGGAGCATTGCTTTCGCAAGGCAGGGCTTGCCGATGTCACCGTGGAGGAGGTTGCCACTACAGGTGAGGTAAAGGGATATCGCAACAAGGCGGAATATCCGATTGCTGCAACGAAACAAGGGCTTTGCGGCGGCTTTTATGCACAAAAAACGCACCGCGTGGTTGCGGCGAAAAGTTGCTCATTACAGCCTGCCCTGTTTGGAGAAATCCTGCACGCCGTGTGTGAGATTTTGGACGCGCAAGGGGTTACTGCTTATGATGAGGCGACAGGGAAGGGGCTTTTCCGCCACCTTTACCTAAGAGAGGGCAGAGGCACCGGTGAGGTTATGGTGTGCCCTGTTCTCAATGGGACGAGGCTCCCCGATGAGGTGGGCTTTGTATCGGCGCTCACTGCGCGTTTTCCGCAGATTACCTCTATTTTACTGAACACCAACAAAAAGAGCACCAACGTGGTGCTTGGCGATACATACCGCACGCTTTTTGGCAAGGATTATCTTGAGGATATTCTTTGCGGCAAGCGTTTCAGGATTGCCCCCGCTGCCTTTTACCAGGTTAACCATGATGCTGCAGAGCTGCTCTACGGTCTTGCCGCTGCGCGCGCGACCGAGGGGGGAGAGGGCGGTCTTTTGCTTGACCTTTATTGCGGTGCAGGCACGATTGGACTCTCCATGGCAGAAAAATTTGATGAAATTATCGGCATTGAGATTGTACCCGCCGCCGTGGAGTCAGCAAAGGAAAATGCCGCCTTAAACGGCGTGATCAACGCCTCCTTTTATTGCGGCGATGCCGCAACTGCCGAAACCTTGCTCGCCCCCGCCGAGGTGGCGCGCGGCAGCGCACTTGCCCCCGACGTGGTCGTGCTTGACCCACCCCGTAAGGGCTGCGATGCCGCGCTTCTCCGCTTTCTCGCCACACGCGGTGTACCGCGCATTGTCTATGTATCCTGTGGCCCCGATACCCTTGCGCGCGATTGCGCGATTTTGCGCGAGCTGGGGTATGAGATTGGTACCGTTACGCCTGTTGATTTGTTTCCGCGTACAGGGCATGTCGAGTCCGTCGTTTGTCTGTCACGAAAATAAGCGATTTTGACCCTAAAATGGGCATTTTTCAGCCTTTTGAGCCTATTTCTCGGTCAAAAGGCTGTTCTTTTTTGCGTTTTGCTTGATTTTTGCCTTGGGACAAATGTGATTTTCGAACTATGGTCGAAAATCAAAATACAGCAGTTTGAGGAAACATATTGGGCGAAAACGGCTATTTTTGCTCTAAAACCGTACTTTTTTCTTTGGAAATGACAACTTCACAATGAAAATGCCCTTTGATACGTTTCCACACACTGATTGAATATCAAAATCTGTGCATAAAATATTTATTTTTGCGAATATTTTGTTGAATTCTATGGATTGGTGTGTTATAATAGAATCAACTTTGAAAACATGAGGTTTTACATATGGCAGTAAGCTACAATAAATTATGGAAATTGCTCATAGATAAGGGTATGACAAAAACCGATCTGCGACTTGCAACGGATATGTCAACCACCACCCTTGCCAAGCTCGGCAAGAACGAAACTGTGTCTATGGATATTATGCTCCGCATCTGTAATGTATTGGAATGCAGTTTTGATGATATTATGGATGTAACAAAGGAGAATTGATAATGAGCAGGTTAAGATCAATAGATTTATTCGCAGGAATCGGAGGCATCCGGCTTGGATTTGATAGGGCTTTCGGCGAGGATATTGATACGGTGTTCGTCTGCGAATGGGATGAAAACGCACAGAAAACATACAAGGCAAACTTTAATGACGATTTTGCAATCGCAGGTGATATAACCCAAATTGACGAAAAGGATATTCCTGAGTTTGACATCTGCCTCGCAGGATTCCCTTGCCAGGCATTCAGCCTTGCAGGACAACGTATGGGATTCGAAGATAACTACAAGGGTATGTGCCGCGGCACGCTCTTTATGGACGTGGCTCGTATCTGTGAGCATCACAAGCCGAAGGTTATTTTTTGCGAGAATGTAAAGGGCCTCGTTATTCACGATAGAGGCAGAACCTTCAAGATTATTTGCAAGACCTTTGAAGACCTCGGATATAAGGTGTTCTTCAAGGTACTGAACAGTAAAAACTTCGGTGTTCCGCAGAACAGAGAAAGAATCTATGTGGTGGCGTTCAGAAACGATATTGCTCCCGAAACCTTTGAGTTCCCAGAGATGACCGATGATACCAAGTGTTTGTGGGATATCCGTGAGGAGAACCCCGTTCTGGCAAAGTATTATTTGAGTGATGTCTATGTGGAAACACTCCGCCGTCATAAGGCGCGTCACGAATCCAAGGGCAATGGCTTCGGCTATGAAATCCGTGATTGGAGTGACGTTGCGGGTGCTATCGTATGCGGCGGTATGGGTAGAGAGAGAAATCTTGTGGTGGACAAGCGTCAAAAGAACCTTACGCCTACAACACATATCAAGGGAAAAATCAACAAGGAAGGTATCCGTAAGATGACTCCCCGCGAGTGGGCGCGTCTTCAGGGCTTCCCAGATAACTTCGTTCTCCCTCTCGCAGATACACATCTATATAAACAGTTCGGCAATAGCGTTACCGTAACCGTAATCGCAGCTATTGCTGAAAAAATCAAGGAGGTGCTCGACAATGCCTAAACTTTCAGGAAATAAAGGTGAATGGAGCGAAATCTATGTATTCCTCCGTTTACTTGAAGTCGGCAAACTCTATGCTGCAGATGCCGACTTGAATAAGATGGACGATGTGTTCTACAACATTATCAATATCGTAAGAACCGAAAATATCGGTGTTCTTGAGTTCCGCATCGATCGTAATGCAAATCGTGTATCAGTATACAATACCGAGACCGCAGAAACGCTAATCGACATTCCTTCCGAGGAGTTTGCTCGTGTAGCAGATAAGCTATATACTGAAATTGTTTCTGCAAATGCACCGTCATTTGTTTGTGATGATACCGAGGCTTTTCTTGACAGAATCAGTGTCAGCACATTAAAGGCAAAATCGAGCGATAAAGCTGACATACGCATCAAAATTCACGATATCAATACGGGCTATGAATCGGTTCAAGGATTCAGCATCAAATCAAGGCTTGGTGGTGCATCCACACTTGTCAATGCGGGAAAGACAACAAACTTTATTTATGAGATTACTGGTAACCTCACCGATGATATCGCAGCAGAGTTTGAATCCTGCTCCAAGCTGTTTAAGCAGAAAATGGCATATCTTACGTCGGTTGGTTGCGGTTTGCGATATGTTGGTATGGAAAACGATACCTTCGAGAGTAATTTATTGTTGATTGATGGCGATCTTCCTCAAATCTGCGCCTATATGTTGACCGAATATTATTCTACAGGTGCCAATACGGTTGAAAAAGCTCTTGAATCCATTGTTGCTGCTAACCCTATGAAATATAACCTTTCTAAAGGTCATCCGTTCTATCAGTACAAGTTTAAGAAGTTCTTGACCGAAAGCGCCCTTGGAATGCTTCCTTCAAAAGCTTGGGACGGAACTGCCGATGCAACGGGCGGTTATATTATCGTCCGTGAAGATGGAGAAGTTCTTTGCTATCACCTGTTCAACCGTAATGAGTTTGAAAACTACCTTGTTAAGAATACAAAGTTTGAAACCGCAAGTACGAGCAGACATCAGTTCGGCAACATTTATAAAGAAAATGGAAAATATTATTTGAAATTGAATTTGCAAATCAGATTTATCAAATAAAACATTTTCAGAGGTTGTCATGATAATCAAGGACATAAAATTTATGAATGGCGAAGGGTATTTGCTCAAAGACCTATCTCTTTCTTTGTGCGAATGCGAAGATCAAATGAAACAGATCGATTATGATCGATTTTATGACGCTTATCGCAGTCACAGAGATGAAACTGGTGTTGAAAAGACACAGTTCCCTCCCATAATCTATGCGTTTTATAGTATCGCTTTTAATTATTGTAAAGTTCCTACACCAATCGAATTGCTGGATGAATACTATTCATTAAATGCAACCGAGCTGCTTGTAGATGCGGAAACGATCATATATGGGAACAAAATCTTCAAGAAGATAGACTTGGATGCACGTATTTTGCGAACATATCCCAGTCTTATTCGAGACTATCATTTTTATCTTATGTTGGTCGGGGCGGGATGCTTTGATAAAGTAGTGTATTCTTGTAAGAATGATATAATGGGAAAAGACTTGGTCATTCAGCATCAAGGCAGAGAATATGTTGTATCTCTGTTTGTAAAGACACGTCGTTCAAATTTCTTTAAGAGAATAAAAAATGCTTTTCGTCATGTATATGACAACAATGAAATACAACTGTCGCTTGATTTGAGTAATGCAAGAAAATGCGGAGATTTTTTTGTGTACAGTCCCAGTGATGTAGAACATTTGAAATCCATTGTTTTGGGGACATGAATAGGAATAAATGTTACTTTCCACCCCAATAAAATATACCTTTTAGCTTTACAACCCCCGTTTTTGGCACAAAAATATACCTTTTGGAGTCTTGACCCATGTCGAGTCCGTCGTGTGTCTCACACGACGACTCGACAATGAATTGCAACCTTGCGGTTGCGTGAATTGAGCACAAGTGCTCATGAATTGCCTACGGCATGAATTGCGCTGTGGCGCATTGGGGTTGCAATTCAATTCATGGAGCGAAGCGAGAAATCATGATGCGAGCTTGCGAGCATCAATTCATGACGGCAACACCGTCAAATCATCAAAAAATGAGGGCTTACGATAAAAGAAAACTTTTTAGTTGATTTATCAAAACAATTTGCCGTTGATATCGTTAATCTTTGCACAGATATCAAAGAAAACCGCAAAAGCAACGTTTTATTAAATCAAGTATTGCGGAGCGGCACAAGTATTGGAGCAAACATTTACGAAGCCAATTATGCGGCAAGCAAAGCGGATTTTATCAACAAATTTCAAATCGCTTTGAAAGAATGCTACGAAACAGATTATTGGCTTGGTCTGTTCAAAGATACTCATATGATAACAGAGGAAGAATACAAGGATATGTTTGCGAAATGCAGCAAAATCCGCAAATTACTCATCGCCTCCATCACCACCGCAAAGGGGAACAATTGAGGACAAATGTGAGTTTTGAGCAAAACTCAAAAGTTCATTTTACAGCAGTAATGGTTAACATATCGAGGAAAGGACTTTTTATGCCTAACTTAAAATGGTCGAAAATATCACACTTGCAGCTGGGAAAAATTGCTGAGTATTATGCACAAGCGGAATTTTTATCTTACGGATTTGAAATTTATGATACCGTTGTTGACGATAGGGGTATTGATTTTATCGCCCGAAAAAATGATGAATTTTTTGAAATACAGGTTAAGGCGGTAAGAAACTATAACTATACTTTTATATCTGAATCTAAAATGCCGCACTTGTGTGAAAAAAGACTTGTGTGCTATATGAACTTTATAGACAATGAGTCCCCTATCACTTATGTGATTCCGGCTACTGCTTGGATAAATCCCAATGAGGTCTTCACACATAAAAAATATGAAAACGGCGCCGAATACGGAATTAATTTTTCGAGAAAAAATGCACATATTCTTGATGATTATATAGCGACAAATGTTTTGGGAACGATTAAAAATGATTGAGCAAAAGGAGAACAAAAAATGAATGACAAAACCTTACTTTATCAAATTACGGAAACAAGCGAGTATATGATGAGCTTTGTGCTGGTGACCAAGGCAGACAACGTCATTATCATTGACGGCGGCCGTCCGGAGGATATGCCGCTGCTGAAGAAATACGTGGGCGGAAGGCACATCTCGGCTTGGATTTTAACGCATGCGCATCCCGACCACATCAGTGGCTTTATTGCAGAATACAATCGCAATCGCTTGGCGGATTTTGATATTGAACGAGTTTACTACCACTTTCCGCCGTACGAGGAGCTGAAGGAACGGACCGACGTTCCCGACCTCAAATATTTTCAAAGGGAGCTGAACGAAACTTTGCCGGGCTTTCTTGAAATAGAGCCCGAAATCGCCGATATTGCGCATATCGTGCGGCAGGGAGAGAGCCTTGACATTGACGAATGCCATATTGAGTTTATCTATACCTATCACGACGGATTGTTTTCTAATTTGATGAATGATTCTTCGCTGGTGTTCAGTATTACCACACCGCAGAAAAAGGTGCTCTTCCTCGGCGACCTGGGCCCCGAGGGCGGAGATGTATTATATGAGGAATCACGCCATTTGTTGAAGGCGGATATCGTGCAGATGGCGCACCATGGGCATATGAACGTGGGTATGGAGGTGTATGCTGCCGTGATGCCCGAGGCCTGCTTGTGGTGCTGTGCCGATTGGCTGTATAACGAGCCCGAAATTCCGTCCTATTTGCAAAATCGCGAAAAGCTGCGCCGTATGCAGCGTGAGCGCATGTATGGCACAACCGTGACGCGCAGGTGGATGGAGATTTTAGGAGTGAAAACGCATTACGTAACCAAGGACGGAACAAATGTCATTGAACTTTAACATATACCTTTTGTTGTCCCCCCCGTTTTTGACTGGTTTTGAGGCTTTTTGGTCTTATAACTCACGTCGAAAGTTTAGTTTGTCTGACACGTCAGACAAAGCGAAGCAATCGTAACAAATAGATAAAATCCAATTTGTCGGGGATAAAGCTTTGAAGAAAGGCGGGAAGGGTGAACGATGAAAATTCAATTTATCGGTGCAGCACATGAGGTGACAGGCAGCTGTACGCTGCTTGAAATCAATGACCGTTATTATTTGGTCGATTGCGGTATGGAGCAAGGGATTGATGTATTTCAGAACGTCGCTTTGCCAATTTCCGCAAGTCAGGTCGATGCAGTCTTCTTGACACACGCTCACATTGATCACTCGGGAATGCTGCCGAGACTTTATAAGGACGGATTCCGTGGCATCATATACGCAACAGAGGCAACGGCGAAGCTCGCTGACATTATGCTCAAGGATAGCGCGCATATTCAGATGAGCGAGATTGAGTGGAAAAACAGAAAAGCAGCGCGTTCGGGTGACGAAAGTTATCAGCCGATGTATACACTCGAAGACGCGCTTGGTGCTATAAAACTGTTTCGTGGTGTTCCATATAACGAAAGAATTACTGTTTCTGCGGGCGTGGATATCCGTTTTACCGACATCGGACATTTGCTCGGCTCTGCGGCAATTGAAATCTGGCTCCGAGAAGGGGAGGCGGAAAAGAAGATTGTATTCAGTGGCGATGTCGGCAACACCGACCAGCCGATCATCAAGGATCCTTCTCCTATCGCTGAAACCGACTATCTTGTTCTCGAATCTACCTATGGAAGCCGTAATCACGAGCGTTATACCGATACGGTAGAGATGCTGGCACAGTTTATTGACAAAACGCTGGCGAGAGGCGGAAACGTCATTATTCCGTCCTTTGCCATTGGACGCACGCAGGAGCTTCTGTATGCGATTCGTGAAATCAAGCAAAGAGAGCTTGTAAGGGATACGGATTTTCCTGTATATGTAGACAGTCCGTTGGCTATCGAGGCTACTGATATTTTCTCCAAATGCGATCCCGCTTGTTTCGATGAAGAAACAAACAAACTGATAGAGCAAGGAATCGCTCCTATCAAGTTTCCCAATCTGCGCCTTTCGGTTACAGTAGAGGAATCCAAGCGTATCAATGAAACTTCTGAGCCGAAGGTCATTTTCTCGGCGAGTGGTATGTGTGAGGCGGGTAGAATCAGGCATCATCTGAAGCATAATCTTTGGAGACCTCAGAATTTGATACTGTTTGTGGGCTATCAAGCCGAGGGCACGCTTGGCAGGAATCTTATTGAGGGAGTTCAAAGTGTCAGACTGTTTGGTGAGGATATTGCCGTCAGAGCTGAAATCCGTTCCCTCAAAGGAACCAGTGGCCATGCCGACCAACAGGGTCTTATCTCATGGCTTGAGAGCTTTGAGAAAAAGCCCGGCATCGTGTTTCTAAATCACGGCAATGAGGAATCAATCGCAGTCCTTTCCAATGAGCTTAAGGAGCGCGGATATGCGGTAGAGGCCCCGTACAGCGGAACAGAGTATGATTTGATGAAAGGTATTATGACCGCATATACCGAAAAGAAGCGTGTCACGGCAGCAGATGTTGCCAAGGCGCGTTCCAGAAAAAATAGCATTCATCGCGATCTCGTTTCGCAGGCGGAGGCGCTTCTTGCGCTTGCCAAGCGCTGTGAAAGCCGACCGAACAAGGAAAATGCCAAGTTTGCAGCACAAATCAGAGCCTTGATGGATAAATGGGAGAGATAAAAAGGCAATAAAGTAATTATACACCGAAGAAAATTTATCCTTTGCTTCGGCGATTATTATGAAAAAACTACGGCTTTTATTGCGGCAAGCATCTGTGTGCTCAAAAGGAGCCTGGATTTGCTGCAAAAGTCTCGATTACACGAAAGCTTTTCCCGATGATGCGTTTGATTGCATGATTTCCGTCTTGTCGGCAAGTCGGTATGCTTTTATTTTACAGAGAACAATAACGGTGCGGGTTATACGCACTATGAGGAATACCTCTATCTTGTATCAGTTGCCGGGTAAAGCTTTGAGAAACGCAGAGTAAAATCTGCAAACAGGAGAATTATGTTATTTGATTTACATGCCCATTCGGGTGAAATCAGCAAATGCTGCCGTATCCCTGCCTGTGAGGTTCTGCGCCGTGCGCGGGAGGTGAGGCTTGACGGCATTGTGCTGACCAATCATTATCAGAAAAGCTATGTGCCCGACGGTGATTATGCCGCCTTTGCCGCAGGATACGTGTCTGCTTTTGAGCAGGCAAGGTATCTTGGAGAGGAAATGGGTGTGCGCGTGTTTTTTGGTGTCGAGGTCACAATGGAGAAATATGCCTACGTACATCTGCTTATCTACGGCGTCACGACCGATTTTCTGCTTGACCACCCCACCCTCTTTGATGAAACACAGGAGGGGCTGTATCGCCTTGTGCAAGCGGCAGGCGGCATTGTGGTACAGGCACACCCCTATCGTCACGGAGAGTACCTTTTGGATACGAAATATTTGGACGGTGTGGAAATCAGTTGCCACCCACTTTACAAAAGCGGCACACAGCTATATAGGCTCGCCGATATTGCGGCGGAGCAGAGGCTGATTTTAACCTGCGGCGGTGATTATCACGCTGATACCTATCGCCCCTGTTGCGGCGTATACTTGCCTGATGATATCAACGACAGTGTAGCGCTTGGTCAGTATTTGAAGAAAACAGAAAAAATCCGCCTGCTTGTGCAGGAGGTTGACGGCAGCCCTGCTCATGCGGTGACATTTTCCCGTGGCGGCGGTCTGGAAGAGGAGGAAGAAAGATGAAGATTTGTGTTATTCAGCCAGCTTATTCATTTGATGAAAGGGACGTAGAGGCTTGCTTCAACGGGTTGCTTTCGTTGCTTGATGATTGCGATGAGAGTATGGATTTAATTGTGTTGCCCGAGTACAGCGATGCACCTGCCGACGTGCAGGGCAAAGGGGGCTTTTACGGCGCCGCTGATACCTACGGCCCTGTGATTTTGGCAAGGGCAAAGGAAACTGCCAAGCGTTGCCATGCCATTGTCTGTGTCAATGCAGGCTATAAAACCGTGCAGGGGGTGCGGAATACCACCCACGTATTTGACCGAGAGGGAAACGTGGTGGGGCGCTATTTTAAGGCGCACCCTGCGCCCAGCGAGGTGAAAACCGACAAGGAGGGCGGTCACGAGCTTGACGTGGCATACAGCTACCAGTTTGATAAGCCCTACGTGCTGGAGCTGGAGGGACTGCGCTTTGGATTCCTGACCTGCTACGATTTTTATTTCTACGAGAATTTTGCCAGATTGGCAAAAGAGGGTGTGGATATCATCATAGGTTGCGCGTTGCAGCGTACCGATAGTCACGAGGCGCTTTCTATCATCAACAAGTTTCTTTGCTACAATACCAACGCGTATCTGGTGCGTGCCTCGGTATCGCTTGGTACCGACAGCAAGCTTTGCGGCTGCAGTATGGTGGTTTCTCCCAAGGGGGAAATGCTCCTTAATATGGAAAGTCGGGTCGGGCTTGGCGTGTGCGAAATCAATCCGCGCGATAAGTATTACAAGCCCGCAGGCCATCAGGGTAAGCTGCGCGCGCATTATGAATACATTGAGGAGGGGCGCAGGCCCTGGCTTTACCGTAACGGCGGTGCATCGGTGGCACTCTTTGAAAATCTTGCCCCGTACCCCCGCCTTTGCGCACACCGCGGCTTTAATACCGTGGCGCCCGAAAACAGTATGCCTGCCTTCGGCGCAGCGGTGGCGCTTGGTGCCGCAGAGATTGAGTTTGACCTCTGGACAACCAAGGACGGTGTTCTCGTTTCTTGTCATGACAGCACGCTTGATCGCGTGAGTAACGGCACGGGTAAGATATACGAGCATACCTATGAGGAGCTGCGCGCTCTGGATTTCGGTGCCAAGCATAGTGAGAAGTTTGCAGGCTTAAAAATCCCTACCTTTGAGGAGATTTTACAGAAATTTGCAGGACGCGTCATCATGAATATCCACGTCAAAATCTGGGACGAGGGATTTGCAGAGGATAAGCTTGCCGAGATTGTGGCGCTCATCAGGAAGTACGATTGCGAGCATCATGTATACTTTATGACGACCAACGATGAGATGCTGCGCAAGGCGATGACCTATGCCCCCGATATTGCGGTCTGTGTGGGTTGGGACGGCAACAAGGAGCCCTTGTCCATCGTAGAGCGTGCGATTGCACTGGGGGCGAAAAAGGTGCAGCTTTTCAAGCCATATTTCAACGAGGAGAGCGTAAAATTGGCACACGCGCACGGTATTCGCTGTAACGTGTTTTACGCGGACAATCCCGCAGAAGCCCGCCGCTATCTTGATATGGGCATTGATACGGTGCTGACAAATGATTATCTTGCTGTGCAGAGCGCGGTGCAGGATTGCTTGCCAAAGTAAAATCGGCCAGGGAGAGAAATTAATATGGAGCATCGGAAGATATTGACCTTCAGCTATGATGACGGTGTGACGCAGGACGTACGCCTGATTGCGCTTTTGAATAAATACGGAATGAAGGGCACCTTCAATCTCAATTCGGGGCTGCTGGGGCGTGACGGCGCGCTTGTCAGGAACGGCGTGCGCGTCAACCACATTAAGGTGCAGCCGCAGGACGTGCGCTATATTTATGAAGGGCACGAGGTGGCGGCACATACCCTGACGCACCCCTTTTTGCCCCAAATTAAGGAAGATGAAATTATCAGGCAGGTAGAAGAGGACCGTCTGCGCCTGTCCGAAATTTGCGGTTATGAGGTGGTTGGCTTTGCTTACCCCGGTGGCGGTGTCAATCACGATAAGCGCGTGGCGGATATTATCCGCGCGCATACGGGTGTGCGCTATTGCCGTCATACCGATTCCTCTCATAGCTTCGACCCGCAAACTGACCTGTATGAATTTGCCCCGACCGTCTATCACCACGAGGAGTGGGATAAGATGTTTGAGCTTGGTAAAGAATTTCTTGAGCTCAAAACAGATAAACCGCAGATTTTCTACGTCTGGGGTCACGCATATGAGTTTGATATTCATGATACGTGGGATAGATTCGAGGAATTTTTGAACATGATGGCAGGGGCTGAGGATATTACTTATGCAACCAATAAAGAGGCGCTTCTTAGCGACCTTTTTTGAAAACAGAGTGCCGATAGAAAGGGATAGAATTATGAAAAAGAGAGCACACATGATATGTAACGCGCACATTGACCCTATCTGGCAGTGGGATTGGCCTGAGGGCGTGAGTGCAGTACTTTCTACCTTCCAGTCTGCCGTCAATCTTGCCGAGCAGTTTGATTACGTCTTTTGCCACAATGAGGTGACGGTTTACAAGTATGTGGAGGAATTTGCCCCCACCTTGTTTGCACGCATCAAGGAGCTTGTAAAGAAGGGCAAGTGGCACATTATGGGCGGCTGGTACCTGCAGCCCGACTGCAATATGCCCGCAGGTGAGAGCTTTGTCCGCCAAATCAGAGAGGGACAGCGCTATTTTAAGGAAAAGTTTGGTATCGTTCCAACCACTGCCATTAACTTTGACCCCTTCGGTCACACCGTAGGTTTGGTGCAGATTATGAAAAAGTGCGGTCAGGATAGCTACATCTTTATGCGCCCCTATCCGCATGAAATGGAATTGCCCTGCGAGCGCTTTCTCTGGCAGGGACTTGACGGCTCTACCGTCAAGGGCTGGCGCAGTGCCGCCTATAACACGCCGCTTGGCGGTGCAACCCCCATAATCAAGCGTCGATGCGAGCGCGAAAAGTCGGGTGTGGCGGCAGTTTTGTGGGGTGTTGGCAACCACGGTGGCGGCCCCTCCCGCAAGGACCTGGCTGATATTCAGCGCGAGTTGTTGTCCGACCCCGATATTGAATACATACACTCCACGCCCGAGGCGTTTTTTGCAGAGGTAGAGCCGACCGAGGTTTTTGATAAGTCTCTGCGTATCTCAATGCCCGGCTGCTATACCTCGATGAGCCGTGTCAAGGCGCGTCACGCACAGCTTGAAAGAGAGCTTTATATGGCAGAGCGTATGGCGGCAGCCGCTTATTTCTCGGGTGCAGCCAAGACTTATCCCACCGAGGCACTGCGCCGCGCCACGCAGGATTTGCTGAACGCGGAGTTCCATGACGTGCTCCCCGGCACCTCAGTGCAGTGCGGTGAGGAGGCAGGTCTGCGCTTCCTTTCTCACGGTCTTTTGGAGGCAGAACGTGTCAAGGTTGGTGCATATTTTGCGCTTTCCTCGGCAGAAAAGCCTGCGGCAGAGGGCGAGTATCCTGTGGTGGTCTTTAACCCTCACCCCTACCGTCTGACCGACAACGTGGAGTGCGAGTTCTCGCTTGCCGACCAGAACTGGAGCGAGGAGGAGTTTTCCTTTATCACGGTGCTGGACAGTGCAGGCAATTCCGTGCCCTATCAGGTTATCAAGGAGGATAGCAACCTCACACTTGACTGGCGCAAGCGCATCATTTTTGAGGCGGATATGGCACCGCTTTCTCTCTCGCGTTACAGCGTGTTTGTGGATTTCCGCAAGCTGGAGCAGGCAAAGAAGGCAGCAGCCCTTACCTTTGATAACGGCAGAAAGCACGTGGAGATTAACCCCGAAACGGGTCTGCTTTCCTCCTATCGTATTGACGGTGTGGAGTATCTGAAGGGCGGCATGCAGCTTGTCAGCCTGGCAGATAATGCTGACCCATGGGCTATGGCGGAATTCCAGCTCAAGCGCGTAGGCGAGGGCGAGAGAGCCTTCACGTTAAGCGCCGAGCCTACGGGTGTCTTCCGCGGTATGAAGAGCGTGCAGGTCATTGAGGACGGTGACATTTACCTTGGTGTAGAGGCCTTCTTTGAGGACGACAACACGCGTGCGCGTATCGGCTACAAGATTTATAAGAACAACGATGCCGTGGACGTTGACGTGACGCTTTTCCTTGGCGATATTGACCGTATCTATAAGCTCAAGGTGCCGATGGCTACCGAGGGCAATTTGATTGGTCAGACCGCATTCGGCACCGAACCGCTTTTCACCGATGCAAGAGAAAACGTGGCAGGTCGCTTTGTAGCGCTGGAAAAGGACGACCGCGTGATTGCAGTGATGAACCGCGAAACCTACGGCAGCCACTTTGAAAACGGCGCACTTTATATGTCGCTGGTGCGCGGCGCAACCTACTGCGCACACCCGATTGCAGATAGACCCCTGCTCCCGACCGACCGCTTTACGAGAAAGATTGACCAGGGCGAAAATCGCTTCAGCTTCCGCTTGCAGGCAACCACACGCGATGCCTTGCCCAGACGCACCGAGGAGTTTGTGATGACTCCCTTTGCACAGAATATTTTCCCTGTGTACGATGCGGCTTGCAAGTATGCCCCCCTGAGTCTTGAGGTTGGCGGCGAGGGTATTGTTATGGCGGCTATGAAAAAGGAAGACGAGGGCGAGCGTATCATTCTCCGTCTGCACAACAACACCGCCCATGATGTAGAGGGCTTTGTCGCCTACGGTGATAAGCGCCTTGCACTGACCTTTGGTAAATATGAGGTCAAGACGGTGCTGATTTCCGCTGACGGTATGAGTGAGAGCGCGGAGCTATTGATTTAAGGAAGAACAGATAGGGGAGGGAATTCGATGTTTCGTATCGGTATTGACCTGGGCGGCACGAATATTGCTGCAGGACTTGTCAATGAGAAGTATGAAATTGTCCGCAAGATGAGCACACCTACAAGAGCGACAACGCGCACGGCAGAGGAGATTGCCGATGCCATGGCAGGGCTTTGTATTGACCTTGCCGCGGCTGAGGGGCTTTCCATAGCGGAGATTGATGCTATTGGTATTGCCAGCCCGGGTGTTGCCAACAGCGCGGAGGGCGTGGTGGAATACAGCAGCAATCTGCCCTTCCGAAAGTTCCCGATAGCATCGCTTCTGCGCGAGCGTACAGGTGTTGCTGCCGTGCACGTGGAGAATGATGCCAATGCTGCGGCTTGGGCAGAGCACGTGGCAGGTGCTGCGCGCGGCACCAAGCATTCTGTGACCATTACGCTTGGCACGGGTGTCGGCGGCGGTGTGATTATTGACGGTAAGGTCTTTTCGGGCTCCAACTTTGCAGGGGCAGAGCTGGGACACATTGTGATTGAAAAGGACGGTGTCCCCTGTACCTGCGGCAGACGCGGCTGCTGGGAGGTTTACAGCTCCGCCACGGGTCTGATTCGTATGACCAAGGAAAAGCTTGCGGCGTGCGAAAGGGAGGGACGCCCCACCCTGATGACCGCCATGGTCGCGGAGCGCGGCAAGGTCTCCGGCAGGCACGCGTTTCAGGCAATGCGTGAGGGTGATGCGGCAGGCAAAGAGGTTGTGGATACATACTTAAGTTATCTTGCCACTGGTATTATCAATATCATTAACGTGTTCCAGCCCGAGGTGGTCTGTATTGGCGGCGGTGTTTCGGGCGAGCGCGACAGCCTGATTTTGCCGATGCTCCCGACCATTGTGAAGGAGCAGTACGGCAGCGGTTATGTTTCCCCCACCAAAATCTGCGTTGCCGAGCTCGGCAACGAAGCCGGCATCATCGGCGCGGCGTTTCTTGGGATTAAAGCACATTGATGTGTCAGGCAATTTTGAATGAAGAAAATCAAAAAGCCACCCCATGGGGTGGCTTTTTTGCATAATATTTCGGGTGATAAAAGCACTAGGATACTCGCCAGTGGCGAGGTCACCCTCGCCCTCTGCCCGGTGTGCAAGCACCCCGACCTACGGGCGGGGTAATCGAACCTCATTCCGCCGCGCTTGGCTTGCGGAGCAAGGTGCGAAGCGCCGATGCTCCGACCAAAAGTAAAGACCGACTCGAGTGAGTCGGTCTTTTCTTTTGGCTGGGGCACTAGGATTCGAACCTAGGGAATGACGGAGTCAGAGTCCGTTGCCTTACCGCTTGGCGATGCCCCAATATATTCCTTTTTGCGAACACACGTTATTATAACAGAATGGTACCACCTTGTCAAGGGGCTTTTGAAAAAAATTCCAAAAACTTTGTC
>JAFQMP010000011.1 GCA_017396225.1 Clostridia bacterium
GAAAAGGCGTCGCGAATATGGTTGATGCGCGCCACGCGCAGGCGATGTGCGCGGTCAAGATAAACCTCAATCACGTCAAAGCGCGGGCTCAGCTCGGTATAATTTTCGCGCAGGTAGGCCTTTGCTGCCTCGGCTGTATGCAGCCTCTTACTGAGGTCGACTGCATCGGCAGGGCGATGAAGCGGCGGCAAATTCCCCTCATAGCTTCTGGTTTTGACCTCAATAAAAACAAGGAAATCCTTGTCCTTGACAATCAAATCAAGCTCGTGCTTGCCGTAGCGCTTGTTTCTTGCTACAATGCGGTAACCCGCACGGCGCAAAAATCTTGCAGCAATACGCTCACCCCTTCTGCCGATGTCTGCTGCCTTATTTTCCTTCTTCATCGTTCAAAAATCGGATAAACTTGGTGCGGTAAATCTCGCAGGGGCCGTGCTCACGGAGTGCGTCCATGTGCGCCTTGGTGCCGTAGCCCTTGTGCTTGGCAATACCGTATTGGGGGTAAGCTGCATCAAGCTCCATGCAGATGCGGTCACGCGTGACCTTGGCAAGGATAGATGCGGCGGCGATGCTGGGGGAAATGGCATCACCGTGAATGACAGGACGACAGGGAATGGTAAAGCCCCTTGTCTGGTTGCCGTCTATCAGGGCAAAATCCGCCTTGACGGAAAGACCGTCAATGGCGCGGCGCATCGCGTGCAGGGTGGTGCTGAGAATATCGGTTTCGTTAATCTCCTCTACGCTGCCGAGAACCACGCAGTAGGCAATTGCCTTTTCGCAGATTTCATCGTAAAGCGCTTCGCGCTTTTTTTCGCTTAATTTTTTGGAGTCGTTGAGCCCCTCAATCACCAGCCCCGTGGGGAGAATGCAGGCGGCAGCGGCAACAGGACCGCAGAGGGGACCGCGCCCCGCCTCGTCCACGCCGCAAACGGCGGTATAGCCCTCGTTTTCAAGAGCTGCCTCTAATTCATAGGTCAGCATCAGGCCTCTCCTTTCGTGGGGAATACATCAAGCGTAATGCGCCCGATTTTTGCGGCACGGAATTCATCGAGGAGCATATTTGCGGTGCGCTCCTCGTCTATCTCACCGCCGCTGACAAGAAAGCCGCGCTTGCGACCTATTGTAAGAAAAAGGTCATAATCGGAAACCGCCTCGTCAAAATGTGCGGGAGACAGCTTATAGCGTGCGGCAAATAAGTCTTGGTAGCGCGTGCGCAGGCGGTGGCAGAGTGCGATTGCAATCGTTTCAATCTGTACCACATCGTCCTTGATAGCACCTGTGAGGGCAAGGTTTTCGCCTGTCAGGCGGTCGTCAAAGCGGGGCCAGAGAACGCCCGGCATATCCATGAGGTCAAGCCCCTCCTTGGTGGTAACCCACTGGGGCGCAACGGTGACACCGGGGCGGTTTTCCACCTTCGCCTTCTTCGTGCCGCCCAAAAGGTTGATGAGAGAGGATTTTCCCACGTTTGGGATACCCACCACCATAGCGCGCAGACGGCGTCCACTCATGCCCTTGTCACGGTAGCGGGCAAGCTTGTCCGCCAGCACCTCGCGTACGGCGGCAAGCAGCTTGTCGGTGCCTTTTTTTGTGATGCAGTCAAAGGGCAGGCAGATTTGTCCCTCGCCCGTGTAATATCTGACCCATTTCTCGGTTTCGGCGGGGTCAGCGAGAGAGGCCTTGTTCAGGAGCGTGATGAGGGGCTTGCCCGCCACCAGCTTCATGATTTCAGGGTTTCTTGAGCTTAAGGGAATGCGGGCGTCGAGCAGCTCAATCACAACGTCCACGTTTTTCAGGTTCTCACCAATCAAGCGCCTTGTTTTGGCCATGTGACCGGGGAACCACTGGATAATATCTGTTGGCATTGTTACCTCCCGAAAAAGGTCAAGGGTGCAAGGCGCATCACCGCACGGCCGAGAATGGCGCTCTCAGGCACAGGGCCGATGTGCGGGCTGCGGCTGTCGGCGGAGCCGTTGCGGTTATCGCCCATGACAAAAATGTGTCCCTCGGGCACGGCAAAGACCTCGCTTTCCTCACCGTAGGCGCGCTCATTCCAATACCCCTTGTCGAGGTAAATGTAGGCGCTTTCGTCAAGCAGCTCATCTGCGGTAAAGCTTTCATCATCGGACACGAAAACCTGCCCAGCTACATAGTCAATCCGCACATACTGCCCCGCGGTGGCGATGACACGCTTGACCAGGGGCTTGTTGTAGAAATCCACATCGGATTCAGTCATATGCAGAACGACAATATCGCCTGTCTCGGGCTTATAAAAGAGGTTGGAAATCACCAGCTTTTGCTTGTTTGTCAGGGTTTGGTTCATCGAGTCGCCGTCCACCTCGCAAAGGCGGAAGCAGAAGGTCATCAGCAAAATGACAAAGACCACGGCAAAGACAAAGAGCTCCACATATTCAATTAAGGCTTTTGCAGGACTTTCCTTCGTCGCAGCTTTCTTATTTTGTGCCATAGCGATTGACTCCTTTTAGTTGGCGGTTAAAATCTCCATCAGCTGATAGCCGTTTGCCAGATAGTTGCCCTTGGCGGCAGCGGTTGCTTCATCAAAGGTATCAACGCCCGCAAGCGTTGCATCGGAGGCGTAAATAAAGAAGGGAACGGCATCAATGGTGTGCGTGCGCGCACGAATCGGTGTGGGGTGGTCGGGGAGAATCATAATTTTGAAATCCTCGCCGCTTTCTTTCAGGTAGGAGAGCACAGGCGCCAGAATTTCCGCGTCAATCCTCTCAATCGAAATAACCTTATTTTCAAGCTCTGCGCGGTGTCCGCATTCATCGGGCCCCTCTACGTGGACGTAGACGAGGTCGGCACCCTCACGGAAGGCGGTGATGGCAGCATCTGCCTTGCCCTTATAGTTGGTGTGTACGTTACCGGTGGCGCCCTCAACGTCAATGGAGCGCATACCCGCGCAAAGACCGATGCCCTTGATGAGGTCAACGGCGGAGATAACAGCACCGTTCAGACTCCACTTTTCCTTGAAGGAGGGGAGCTGGGGCTTTTTGCCGGGGCTCCAGAACCATGCGGAGTTTGCGGGCTTCAGACCGCGTGCGCGGCGTGCCTCGTTCACAGGGTGGTGGTTGAGAATTTCAAAGCTTTCGCGCATCATCTGCAGAAATTCAGCGCCGCCGTCCTCGGCGCGGGGAAGATAATCACCGATGCGCTTGCCGAGAATATCGTGGGGACGCATGAAGCTATAGCGGTCGTTGCCGTTCTTGCGAATCAGGCAGTGGCGGTAGCTGACACCCGTGTAGAAATGGCGCTCGGCGTTGCCGAAATGCGCCTGCAGTGCCTTAATAAGCTCATCTGCCTCAGCAGTGGTAATCTCGTCTGCGCTGTGATCGAGGATAATTTTATCCTCGTATGCCTCGCCCTCATCGGAAAGCGTGACGACGTTGCAGCGGTAAGCAGTTTCATCGGGGGCCATTTCAATGCCCATGCTGACTGCCTCCAGGGGAGAGCGACCCTTGGAAAAGACCTTGGGGTCATAGGAGAGAATGGCAAGGTTGGCAGTGTCACTTTCAGGCACCATATCGGCAGGGACGTTCGATACCGTGCCCACCAGTGCCTCACGTGCCAATGCGTCCATGACGGGCTTTTTTGCCTGCTGCATGGGCGTTTTGCCGCCAAAGGCAGCAATCGGTTCATCAGCCATACCGTCGGGAATTAATACAAGATATTTCATCGTCAGACCTCGCTTTTGCGCGTGCGGGCGCATCGTGCTACGCTCCGCATACGCGAAAATATAATATAATACGTTATTATAGCATAAAAAATGCGAAAGAACAACAGTTTCAGGGAGTTTTTTTGAAAAAACACGAAAAATAACTGCCCGACACCGTAATATGCAGCATCGGGCAGGGAAATATGTTATTTTTGCGGAGGCGCAAGCAGGGTAAGCACGTCAAAGATGCTCTTGATAGGAATGATTTCAATATCTGCGTGCAGCTCGCGCTTTTCCAGGTTGCGGTAGGGGACAACCGCACGGCCAAAGCCTAAGCGTGCAGCCTCCTTTACGCGGTATTCGAGGCCCGAAACGGCGCGACATTCGCCCGAAAGTCCCAGCTCACCGATGGCGATGAGGTCATCAGGGACGGCGCGGTCGGTGAGAGAGGATACCAGTGCCATGGCAACCGCCACATCGGAGGCGGGCTCATCAAGGCGCAGACCGCCGATGACGTTGATATACACATCGTTGGCGGAAAAGCGCAGTCCGAGGCGTTTTTCCAGTACCGCAAGAATGAGGCAGAGGCGGTTGTAGTCAATGCCGTTTGAGGTGCGGCGCGGGGCAGGCGTTGCAGTAGGGCTGACCAGTGCCTGAATTTCTGCAATCAGGGGTCTGGTGCCCTCCATGGTGCAGACGGCGCAATTGCCGGGGGTGTTCTGCGGTCTGCCCGCAAGCAGCATCTCGGAGGGGTTTTGCACCTCGGCAAGTCCCTCGTCCGTCATTTCAAAGACACCAATCTCGTTTGTGGAGCCGTAGCGGTTCTTGATGGCGCGGATAATGCGGTAGGTCTGCTGTCGCTCGCCCTCAAAGTAGAGCACGGCATCAACCATGTGCTCTAAGAGCTTGGGGCCCGCGATGCTGCCCTCTTTATTGACGTGACCGACAAGAATAACAGAAATATTGTCGCTTTTTGCCTTATTTATGAGCGCTAATGCGCTTTCACGCACCTGTGTAACAGCACCCGCCGTCGAGGCAATATTCTCGCTGTAAACCGTCTGGATTGAGTCCACAATCACCACATCGGGCTTTGCGCGGTCAATTTCCGCGAGGATTTTTTCAATGTTGGTTTCGGTTAAAATTGAGAGGTTTTCACCCACCACACCGAGGCGTTCTGCGCGCAAACGGAGCTGTCCGCTTGACTCCTCACCTGAGATATAAAGCACCTGACGGTGTGCGCCGAGAATGTCGGAAATCTGCATCAGTAGTGTGGACTTACCAATACCGGGCTCACCCGATAAGAGCACCACCGAGCCGAGCACCAAGCCGCCGCCCAGCACGCGGTCAAGCTCACCAAGACCCGTGGCGGTGCGGATATAAGAGGGCATATCCAGCTCCTTGTAGGGGGTGGCACGTCCCGTGGGGCGCGCGGTCAGTGCGTGGCGTGCCGTCGTAGGGGATTTTTTATCCTCGCCCACAACGTCCTCAACCAGACTGTTCCAAGCGCCGCAGGCAGGGCATTTGCCCAGCCATTTGGGAGAAACGTGCTGACATTCGGAGCAGATATACACGGTTTTCAAGCCTTTCATTTGAATCTCCTTGCTTTTTACTGCCTTCAGTATACCATTTTTGCTCAATTCCTGCAAGTGCCCGCCTGAAAATTTTTCGCAGCTGCCTCAAAAATCACCAGTGCCAGCGCCATGCGGTAATCGGGTGTGCAGAGCAGTGCGCTTTCCTGCGGATTGGTTAAGAAACCACATTCTATGAGAATGGCAGGGCAGGTGGCGCGGTGTAAGAGATAGATTGCCGAGGTTGCCGCCTTGACCTTGCGGTGATTTTCGGGCTGTAAATGGGCCTTGACTGCCGTTTGCAGGTCGGCGGCAAGGGTTTTTGCCGTTTCGTATGCGGGCGCGTACCAGATTTGTGTGCCGCGGCAGCTTTCCCCGGGATATGTGTTCATATGAATGCTGATAAACAGGGCATTTTCCTGCGCTTTCATCAGGGCAAGGCGCCCTGCAAGGTCGGCTTGCTTGCGCTTGCCCACGGGCGCGCCCTCTCCGAGGGCGTAATCGGCATCGCGCGTCAGAACCACGTGGTAGCCCGCCGCACGGAGCAGTGCCGCCAATTTCAGGGTGACATCAAGATTCAACTCCTTTTCGGGTGTGCCGTCCCTTGCCGTGGCGCCGCCGTCTCTGCCGCCGTGTCCCGCGTCCAGTATCACGGTGGGGGCAAGCGCGCCCGCGACTGCCTCTGCCTGGCTTTTTCTGAGCAACGCAGGCAGAAACAGCGCGGCGAGCAGCAAGAGGGACACCGTCAGTATCAGCGCAACGATTGATAATAAAAATCCTTTCATATTCTCACCTCACAAAAATATAGGCGTGAGGGCAGGGGAATATGAATAAAAAGAAAGGCACCCACCGATTGGCGGGTGCTCATTCTTTATTCAATTAAAGTGTTTCAAGGTAAGCGACAACATCGCCAACGGTAACGAACTTGCCGGCATCGTCCTCGGAGATTTCAATACCGAACTTATCCTCGCATACCATAACGAGGTCAGCCAGCTCAATCGAGTTAATGCCAAGGTCGCGGGTCAACTCTGCGTCAGAGGTGATGATTTTTTCGTCAACCTGAAGCTCGTCAACCAGAATCTGCTTTACTTTATCAAACATAAATATGTCCTCCAAGTGGTTTAACATTATGGTCATTATACCCCTCGTTAGAACCTTTGTCAAGAGATTTTTTTGAAATTCCCGCCAAAAGTGACGAAAAAAACGATTTTGATTGACAAAAAACGACAGGTAAATTATAATGTTTGGGTAACAAAAGAAGAAAGAAGAGGAAAATTTATTATGGCGCTCTTTGCAAAAAGGCCCCTGGCGGCAGGCTTTGCTGCGACAATTTTCGCCGTGATTTTCTCAGAGCTTTTCTCCTTTCCCCTGATACTGGCATTTCTTATATTGGGGGTGCTGCTCCTTGCTTTCTTTTTCGTGCTTGCGTTCACGCACAGGCGTAAGCCTGCTGCCCTTTTTCTGCTCCTGATTGCTTTGGGTTTGCTTGCAGGCTCACTGCGTGTTCTGCACATTCACCAAAGGGAGCGCGCACTCCGCGATGCGATTGGCAAGGAAGCCCTTGTCGTGGCGGAGGTTGAGGAAATTCTGGTAAGCGGCAGCTACGGCAGCGAGCTGCTTGTTTCGGTCAAGCGGCTTGACGGCAGAACCGTTTCGGGCAATGCAATCCTTAAAACCGAGGAAACGGCACCGTTTATTGTCGGGGACAAGGTAACGGCAGCTTGTACTGTAAAAGCATTGGACGCTGATGCGTATGTGGAAAACCGCCATCTTTACTATCGCGCGCAGGGCGCTGCGGTGCAGCTTTCCTTGACAGGGGAAATTAAGAATGTCGTCCCTGCGGGCGAGCAGAGCAAGCTTTCCTTCTATCTTGAGCGCATACACGCACGTGCGGTCGGGCGCGTGCGTACACATATTGACGGTGATGCGGGTGACCTCGCAGTGGCAATGCTGATTGGCGAGCGCACCTCGCTTTCAGGCAGTGTAGCAAACGACTTCCGTCATGCAGGTGTGTCGCATCTGCTGGCACTCAGCGGCTTACACCTCGGTATCCTCACCCTGCTTGTCGAGCGTCTGCTCCTTGGTGTGGGATTTTCGCGCAGGTGGCGTATTTTTCTTATATTTCTTCTCGTTTTCGGGTATCTGCTGCTCGCAGGTCTACCAACCTCGCTCCTGCGTGCCGCACTGATGCTTTTTATGATGCAGCTTGCCTTTTTACTGCGCACGCGCGCCGATACGCTGACCTCGCTCTTTTTCGCGGCTGCGGTGCTGCTTTTGCTCACGCCAACCGCCATGTTTTCGCCTTCTATGCAAATGACACTGCTTGCCACCTTCGGTATTCTCTCCATAGGCAAGCTGGCGCGCGTGCTCTTTGGGCGGCGTTATAGGGAGCAGGGAATTGGCAATAAGCTCCTGTTCTGGGTGCCGTCCTCACTGCTCTTGACCCTTTCCGCATC
>JAFQMP010000012.1 GCA_017396225.1 Clostridia bacterium
CCCGCTTACCTTGTGGCAACGACAGGCTTTCTGCTTGGCGCATTGTTTGTATGGGGAAGCGATAAAATCGTAACGCTTACCCGACGGAGGGTATCAAGCACGGAGAAAAGCGAAGACTCACGATTTGGCAGAATCGTGATGCTCATACTATCCATCACACTGCACAATATCCCGGAAGGACTCGCCGTCGGCGTTGCGTTTGGTGCGCTGCAAAACGGCGTGCAGAACGCAGAAGCGCTGATGGGCGCCATCACCATTGCCATCGGAATCGGCCTGCAAAATTTTCCCGAGGGAGCTGCGGTTTCAGTGCCGCTGCGACGGGAGGGCTTTTCGAGGAAAAAAAGCTTTTTATACGGGCAGGCATCGGGCATGGTGGAGCCAATCGCAGGGGTCGTCGGCGCGTTGCTGGTGGTCTTTGTGGAGGCAATACTCCCCTACGCGCTGGCATTCGCTGCGGGCGCTATGATTTTAGTAGCGGTGCACGAATTGATTCCCGAATGTCAAAAGAACCAGGAGGCACAGCCGTATCTCGCAACCATGGGCATCGTGCTCGGCTTTGCCGTAATGATGCTGCTTGACGTGATGCTGGGATAGCGTGACAGGGCACGTTTTTGGGGACAATGATACAAGCGGCGGCACCACGGTGCCGCCGCTTTTTCTCAAAATCTCAATTCAAATTCGTCCTGCGTGGCAGGCTCGTTGGTGAATTTCACCTGATTGTACACATAGGTGTGCGCGGGGACGATATATTTTGAGGTCAATCCCTCATCGGTGAGTATCATTTCGCGATAACCGGGAAGGCAACGCACGATGTTCTTCTCACCCGAATAAGAATAATGCCCCGTATAGAGAATGGGCTTGTTGCCCTTATCCTCACCGGTATTTGCCACGCGGGAAATGTGGTTGTGACCGCACATAAGACACACGATACGCGCTTCCCCTCGGAGCAAGTCAAGGAATGCTTCACTTTCTCTGTTCATATCAAACCAATGGGCACAAAGCACCACGCGCTTGTCGGGATAGCGCGCCATCAACGCCTGAATCTCCGCCGCGTCGGCACCGATATAGGTGCCGTCACTGTGCTCGGTGGGGTCAAGGTCGCCGCCAAAGGTATCTGAGAGAATAAAGAGGAAATCGCCGATGACAATGTGGTCGCGGCGGTGGAAGCCGCCCGTAATCTCCTGCCACTTTTCCTCACCATACTGCTCGTGATTGCCCGCAATCATACGGACGTCAACGCCCGCAGGCACCATCAAGGGCAGGCACTGCGTGGCAAAAAGTGCCGTGTCGCTGTGCCCCTTCGTGAGATATGTGCCCTTCGTATTCCACTCCCAGTGGTCAAGGGAGTAATCACCCAAAAGCAGCAGCGCCGCATAGGGGTCGCGCGCATACTCTGCGGCAAAATCGGCGCGCAGCATCTCCGCCTTGCGTACGCGGTCAATGCCGTACCAGCCCTCGGCGCAAAAATGAATATCCGAAGCGATGATAATTTTAGTTTTTTTCATTGTCCGTCCTCTTTTCGGGCGCGGTAAAAATGTTGCGTGCGCGCCTTAAACACCTTATGAAACAATGATAGCACGCACGCTGGGGAATATCAAGTCCCTGACGACACTTTTGACGACAGTTTTCGAAATAATGAGAGGTATTCGCGCGCCCTGCGTCTGCTAAAAGCATCACGCCGCAGGCGTGTATATCATCAATTCCGCAGGAATTGTATATCATCAACACGTAGTGTTGTATATCATCAAGCCGCAGGGAAATACACGCTGGCGCGTGATGAGATACAAGGGCGGCGTGCCGCCCCCTGATGATATACGCCGCACTTCGTGCGTCAATGATATGCCAAGCCTGCGGCTTGGATAATAACAAAAAGCCCGCCGATTGGCGGGCTTTTTGTTATGGCGGAGAGAGAGAACGGCGGCGGTCCACACCCGCCGCCTATTCGTCCTTCACGCCTACGGCGTGAAAGCAGGATGCCTTGTAGGGACAGGCGTCCTCGACTGTCCGCGTAATATTCCGTCCCTTATTGCAAAAAGCACAGCATCTTGCCGCGCCCGCCCATACGGGCGCGGTTCGGGGGCTCTGCCCTGACGACACTTTTGACGACAAAAGCACCCGATTGGGGAGCAAAATGTCAAATGTGAGAGATGTTCGCGCATCCGCGCGAAAATTCGCACGCCCTGCGTCTGGCAAGCCAGCTTGCCGATCTTTGGGCGGCGAAACCGAACTCTGCCTTGCCCCAAAGTAAAACAAAAACTTCTTGATTTCTGCGTTTTGGCAAGGCATCGTGAGAATCGGCTCTCTCCGCCACGCAAAAAGAGCCCCCCGATTGGGGAGCTCTTTTACGTGGCGGAGAGAGAGAGATTCGAACTCTCGGAAGGGTATTAGCCTTCACACGATTTCCAGTCGTGCGCCTTAGACCAACTCAGCCATCTCTCCATTGTGCGGGTGTTTTTTCATCACGCGACCTATATATATTACCAAAAAGCCGCACGATTGTCAAGGGGGTTTTTGAAAATTTTCAGGCTTTTTTCCGTATGCTTCAAAAAAAGCCGACAATCTATGACAAAACGGCATTGACAATCGCGCGCACGGGTGATATAATACTTTTATATTTAATTATAGAGGTATCTCTTACAATGATTATCACCGACTTGCTTGAAAACAACGCCAGACAGTTCCCCGATGACGTGGCGCTTGTTGAAATCAACCCTGCCGAAAAAGAAACAAGACGTATGACCTGGCGCGACTACGCGCTGGTGGAGCCGACAATCCGCGCGCCCTACTACCGCCGCGAGATTACCTGGCGCGTCTTTGACGAAAAGGCAAATCGCTTCGCAAACGCCCTCACGGCGCGTGGCATCGGCAAGGGTGACAAGGTTGCCATTCTGCTGATGAACTGCATTGAATGGCTCCCCATCTACTTTGGTATTCTCAAAACCGGTGCGCTTGCCGTACCACTCAATTTCCGCTATGCCGCCAAGGAAATCACCTACTGCTTAAAGCTGGCAGAGGTTGATGCGCTGGTATTCGGCCCTGAATTTATCGGCCGTGTCGAGGAAATTGCCGACGAGATTTGCGAAAACCGTCTGCTGATTTACGCGGGCACAGGCTGCCCCTCCTTTGCCGAGGATTATGCCGAGATGACCGCAGAATGCTCGGGCGTATTCCGTATGCCCCACATCACTGAGGAGGACGATGCAGCAATCTACTTCTCCTCCGGCACCACGGGCTTCCCCAAGGCAATATTGCACGCACACAAGGCACTCCTGCACGCCTGCCGCGTGGAGCAGCAGCACCACGGTCAGACCCGCGACGATGTTTTCCTTTGCATTCCGCCCCTTTACCATACAGGCGCAAAGATGCACTGGTTCGGCAGCCTGATTTCCTGCTCCAAGGCCGTCATTCTCAAGGGCACCTCACCCGAAACAATCCTGCGTGCCGTATCCGAGGAGCGCTGCACCATTGTGTGGCTGCTGGTGCCGTGGGCACAGGATATTCTTGCCGCCTTTGACAGCGGCAAATTAAACCCCGCCGACTACGAGCTCTCACAGCTCAGGCTGATGCACATCGGTGCACAGCCCGTGCCCAAAAGCCTCATACGCCGTTGGCTTCAGTATTTCCCCCACCACCAGTATGACACCAACTACGGCCTTTCCGAGTCAATCGGCCCCGGTGCGGTACATCTTGGTGTGGAGAATGTCCACAAGGTGGGCGCCATCGGCAAGCCCGGCTTTGGCTGGACGGCAAAAATCATTGATGCCGAGGGCAACACGGTTGTGCGCGGCGCGGTCGGTGAGCTCTGTCTGCAGGGCCCCGGCGTGATGAAATGCTACTATAACGATGCTGCTGCCACCGCTGCCACGCTCCGCGACGGCTGGCTCTGCACAGGTGATATGGCTATGGAGGACGAGGAGGGCTTTATCTTCCTTGTCGACCGAAAAAAGGACGTCATCATCATGGGCGGCGAGAACCTCTATCCTGTTGAGATTGAGGATTTCCTCTCCGCACACCCCAAAATCAAGGACGTGGCCGTCATCGGTCTGCCCGATACGCGCCTGGGTGAAATCCCTGCCGCCGTCATTGAGCTAAAGGACGGTATGGAGGCGACCGACGAGGAAATTCTGGAATTTTGCCAGGGTATGCCCCGCTACAAACGCCCCCGCAAGCTGATTTTTGCCAAGGTCCCCCGCAACCCCACAGGCAAGATTGAAAAACCAAAGCTCCGCCAGATTTACGGCGGAGAGCGACTTGTCGCAGCACAGAACAACGGTTAATTACTACCCCAAAAGGATTGAATACATATGAAAAAGCTGATGATTGGTAACGAGGCGATTGCCCGCGGTCTTTACGAGGGCGGCATCGGCCTTGTATCGAGCTACCCCGGTACTCCCTCAACCGAGATTACCGAATTCCTTTCCACCTACAACGATATTTACAGCGAGTGGGCGCCCAACGAAAAGGTGGCTGCTGAGGTGGCATTCGGCGCCTCTCTCGGCGGCATGCGTGCCGCTTGTGCGATGAAGCACGTTGGTCTGAACGTGGCTGCCGACCCCCTCTTTACCCTCTCCTACACGGGTGTGACGGGCGGTCTTGTCATCTGCGTAGCAGATGACCCTGCGATGCATTCCTCACAAAACGAGCAGGACTCCAGGCACTATGCGATTGCCGCCAAGGTGCCGATGCTGGAGCCCGCTGACTCTGCCGAGGCGCTTGCCTTTGCGCGCGACGCCTTTGCCCTTTCCGAGCAGTTTGACACCCCTGTGCTCCTTCGTGTCTGCACGCGCGTGGCACACAGCCAGTCGGTTGTCACGCTCGGTGAGCGTGTAGAGGCACCTATCAAGCCCTACGTCAAGAACGGTGCGAAATTTATTATGATGCCTAGCAACGCCAAAAAGCGCCACCCTGTTGTAGAGGAGCGCACCAAGGCTCTTGCCGCATACGCCGAGAATTGCCCCTACAACCGTGTGGAAATGGGCGGCACCGAGATTGGTATTATCACCTCGGGTACCTGCTACCAATACGTCAAAGAGGTGTTTGGTGACAGCGTATCCGTCCTGAAAATCGGTATGCCCTATCCCCTGCCCGAAAAGCTCTTCCGCGACTTTGCCGACAAAGTAAAGAAACTCTATGTTATTGAGGAGCTTGACGGCATCATTGAGGCACACTGCAACGCGCTTGGCCTTACCGTGGTGGGTAAAGAGATGTTCTCTCCCATTGGTGAGTACTCCCAAGCCTCTATCCGCGCGGCATTCGGCCTTGCTGCCCCCGAGTTTGTAACGACTGACGACACCCTGCCTGTCCGTCCCCCTATGATGTGCGCAGGCTGCCCGCACCGCGGCATTTATTACACCCTTGCCAAGAACAAGGTAACCGTCATTGGCGACATTGGCTGCTACACCCTTGGTGCACAGCCCCCGCTTTCCGCCATGGACAGCACCCTTTGCATGGGCGCATCTGTTTCGGGTTTGCACGGCTTTAACCTGGCGCGGGGCGAGGAGGCTGAAAAGAAAACTGTTGGCGTGATTGGCGACTCCACCTTTATGCATTCGGGCATGACGGGTCTTGTCAACATCGCCTACAACGCCACCAACTCAACCGTGATTATTCTGGATAACTCGATTACGGGTATGACGGGGCATCAGCACAATCCCACCACCGGCTTTAACATCAAGGGCGACCCTGCCGCCAAGGTAGACCTCGAGGCTCTCTGCCACGCGCTTGGTATCGCACGCGTGCGTGTGGTTGACCCCTACGACCTTGCCGCCTGTGACAAGGCGCTGAAGGAGGAGCTGGCGGTTGCCGAGCCCTCTGTCATTATTTCGCGCCGTCCCTGTGTGCTGTTGAAATCCGTCAAAGCCGCACCTGCCCTCACCGTCAACAAGGACAAGTGCAAAAAGTGCAAGAAATGCGCCTCGCTCGGTTGCCCTGCAATCAGCATCAAGGGTGGCTTTGCACAGATTGACCGCACGCTTTGCGTTGGCTGCGACGTTTGCCAGCAGCTCTGCCACTTTGGTGCCATTGAAAAAGGAGGTGCCGCAGAATGAAAACAACCGGTATTATGATTGTCGGTGTCGGCGGTCAGGGTAGCCTGCTTGCCTCCAAGCTTCTTGGCTCTCTCCTGCTCGACCGTGGCTATGACGTGAAGGTTTCCGAGGTGCACGGTATGAGCCAGCGCGGCGGCAGCGTTGTCACCTATGTGAAATTTGGCGAGAAGGTCTACTCCCCCATTATCACCGAGGGTGAGGCAGATTACATTCTCTCCTTTGAAAAATTAGAGGCGGCACGCTATGCCGCGTGCCTGAAAAAGGGCGGTCGCATTATCGTCAATACGCAGGAAATCGACCCGATGCCCGTACTGATTGGCGGCGCCACCTACCCGACCGATATCCTTGATGAGTTGACCGAAAAGGGCCTTGATATAGACGCGCTTGACGCGCTCTCGGTCGCCTGCGAGGCCGGCTCCCCCAAGGCGGTCAACATCGTGCTCCTTTCCCGTCTGGCAAAGCTCCTCGATATCCCCTACGAGGCTTGGCTTGCCGCCATTGAAAGGAGCGTAAAGCCCCGCTTTGTGGAGCTTAACAAAAAAGCGTTTGCGCTTGGCTACAACAAATAATTTTTACTCATTCCCGAAAGAAGGCGAATCAAATGGAACAGCGTTACTATCAACCCGAGCTTGAAACGATGCCCCGTGAGGAGCTGCGTGCGATGCAGTCCGCAAAGCTTGTCAAGCAGGTGAGGCACGTCTGGGAGAGCTGCCCACCTTACCGCAAGAAAATGGAGGAGGCAGGCGTAACCCCTGACGATATTCGCGGCATTGAGGATTTACACAAGCTCCCCTTTGTCACCAAGAGCGATTTACGCGACACCTACCCCTACGGTATGCTTGCAATGCCCTTATCCGAGTGCGTACGTATTCACTCAACCTCGGGCACCACGGGCAAGCGCGTGATTGCCTACTACACCCAGCACGACATTGATTTGTGGGAGGATTGCTGCGCACGTGCCATCATGGCAGTGGGCGGCAGCAAGGAGGACGTACTGCAGGTCTGCTACGGCTACGGCCTGTTTACGGGTGGCTCAGGTCTGCACGGCGGCGGCCACAAGGTGGGCTGCCTTACGCTTCCTATGTCAAGCGGCAACACCGAACGCCAAATTCAGTTTATGATGGATTTGAAATCCACCATTCTCTGCTGCACCCCCTCTTATGCGGCTTACCTTGCCGAGGCACTGAAGGAGCAGGGCTATACCCCTGCGGACAACGCGCTGAAGGCAGGCATTTTCGGTGCAGAGCCCTGGACTGAGGAGATGCGCCGCGATATTGAGGCATCGCTTGGCATCAAGGCCTACGATATTTACGGCCTGACCGAAACCTCCGGCCCCGGCGTGGCGTTTGAGTGCTCCGAGCAGAAGGGTATGCACATCAACGAGGACCACTTTATTGCCGAGATTATTGACCCCGATACAGGCGAGGTGCTGCCCGACGGCTCACGCGGCGAGCTGGTATTCACCTCTCTCGATAAAGAGGCGTTCCCCCTGCTCCGCTACCGCACGCGCGATATTTGCGTTCTGAATTACGAGCCCTGTGCTTGCGGCCGCACCCACGTCCGTATGTCCAAGCCCATGGGGCGCAGCGACGATATGATGATTATCCGCGGTGTCAATGTATTCCCCAGCCAGATTGAAACCGTGCTCCTGAATGAGGGCTACGCCCCCAACTACCTCATTGAGGTTGACCGCGTTGGCAACAACGATACGCTTGACGTTTACGTTGAGCTTTCTCCCGACCAGTTTACCGATACCGTCAGCGGTATCACCTCGCGCGAAAAGGCTCTGGCAGGTGCGATGCGCACGATGCTTGGCATCGGTGCCGTGGTGCATCTGGTTGCCCCCAAGACCATTGCCCGCAGTGAGGGCAAGGCAAAGCGCGTGGTAGACAAGCG